>JAQCEV010000050.1 GCA_027618515.1 Chloroflexota bacterium
GAACAGATGGCTAGGAAAACACCGGTCGTACTCTAGGAATCTTTGGACCTAATACGGGGGGCAGGTCACATCGACACCTTGAATGAACACCTTGAACACCTCCACCGCCCAACTCACTCCGCCATCCAACCCCCAACTGCCTTTCATCGAGCCGTCGAAAAAATACACCCGAATTGACCCCATAGCCTTAACTCCTTGGCGTAACGAACTGCTTCCCGGGCACTCCATGGGCAACATTTTGAATCAACATTTTGAACACCTTGAACACCAAACCCTGCTGCCGACTCTCACTCCAAACCGCTCCCAACTGCCCCTCGACGAGACATCAAAAAAACATAGCCTCGAAAACCCACAATCACCTAGCCCTCTTGGCTTGATGAAGCCCTTCCTGGGCCCGCAAACACCAGCACCTTGCACCACCACCTACGCAACCTTGCTCCACGACCGAACCCACCAACGAGCCCGAGCCCCCGGAGCGCCGAGCGACCTTCAGTCCGGCGGACGAAGTCCATGAGTTCCGAGGGCGAGCCCCGACCGGCTACACGATCTGCCCAGAATCGAGCCCGGGGGAACCGGCGGACGAAGTCCATGAGTTCCGAGGGCGAGCCCCGACCTGCTACACGACCGAACCCACCAACGAGCCCGGGGAGCCCCGGGCCCTGGATCAGCCACAGATAGGGGAGGGCCACCGGTAGTTCGGTTGACCGTGCCGCGCTCCTACCGGTACGCTTCTCAGTGTCCCCAGCAGCACGCCCATTCACCCCGGGAGCCATCCTTGAACGTACCCATCCTGCGAGTCCCTTTCGGCGATGAATCGACGCAGTTCATCCATCAGGGAATCGACCAGATTCTCGCCTCCGGCCACCTGTCCCAGGGAGGCCAGACCGTCAAGTGGGAGAAGGCCTTCTCCACTTTCACCGGCGCCAAGCACGCCATCGCATGTGCCAACGGCACGGCGGCACTTGAGCTGATCCTGCGTGGTCTAGGCATCGAAGGCCGAAGCGTCATTGTGCCGACCAACACGTTCTTGGCGACCGCACTTGCGGTCATGCACGCGGGCAACCGTGTGGTCTTCGCCGACAGCGAACCCGCGACGCTCGCGCTGGACATAGCTGATATTGAGCGCAAGCTCACTGACGATGTCGCCGCAGTCATGCTCGTCCACATCGGGGGCATCATCCCCGGCTACATCGACGACCTCAAGAAGCTTTGCGATGACAAGGGCGTCTACCTCATCGAGGACGCCGCCCACGCCCATGGCTCGACCATCAACGGCAGGCAAGCAGGGACCCTCGGCGTTGCCGGTGGCTTCTCGTTCTTCCCCACCAAAGTCTTGACGACAGGGGAGGGTGGGATGGTCACCACCAACGATGACGCGCTGGCCGCCCGGATCAAGAAGATCAGGAACCAAGGCAAAGACCCCGAATTAGCGAACCACATTTCAGAAGTGGGACTCAACTACCGGGTTAGCGAGCTAACCGCCTTGGTCGGCGTCCAGCAGATGATGAACGCCGAAGCCGTCATTGCCGACCGCCAACGGGCGGCAGCGCACTACGACAAGGCGCTGGCCGACATGCCGGGCATCAGCCTCATCCCGCTACCGGACGGCGCAACATCCAGCTATTACAAATACATCGCTTACTTGGACGAAGACATCGATCGGGCCTCGCTGAAGAGTGTCATGCGCGAGCAGTACAGCGTTTCCCTGACCGGTGAGGTATATGCTGACCTCTGCCACAATGAACCGCTGTGGGAAAAATTCTCCTACTGTGGCAAAGATCGTGGGAACGATCCAGTAGCCTGCAACCGATGGCCGGGCTGCGGGTGCTCACAGCAGCAGGGTGGATTCCCAGGCGCCGAGTACATAAGCAAACATCACGTCTGCCTCCCGGTGTACCCTGGCCTAACAGACGAAGAATTGAACCACGTGACGGAATCTCTACGTGAGGCGCTGGCCTCCGCTAAGGCTGGTGCATAGTGAAGGTCCTCGTAACAGGCGGCTCCGGATTCATCGGCAATCACGTCGTCAACAAGCTGCTCGCACATGGCATCGACGTCCGTATTTTGGACATGCTTGCCCCGCCCATCGCCCGTGAGGGCGTTGAATTCACAAAAGGCAGCATCCTGAACATCGACGACGTCCGCACGTCGCTACACCGTATTGACGCTGCGATTCACCTCGCAGCGGTTGCCGATGTTCGAGACGTCTTCAACGAACCCCACTACGCCGAGGAGATCAACGTTCGCGGGACTGCGAACGTTCTTGAAGCCATGCGGCAGGTCGGTCGGAAGCGTCTCGTTTTTGGCAGCACCACTTGGGTGTACAGCGATGTCGTGGAGACAGATGTGGATGAGACCACGGCGCTCCTCCCCCCTTCCCACCTGTACACCGCAACCAAGATCGCAGGCGAGCACTACTGCCGCTCGTACTCCCAACTCTATGGGCTCGAGCCAACCATTCTCCGATTCGGTATCCCTTACGGTCCCGGAGCCAGGCCGGGAGCGGTCATCCCGATCTTTGTGGACAAAGCAGTCAAGGGTGACCCGTTGACTCTCCAAGGCGATGGCATGCAGTTCCGCAAGTTCATCTACGTTGAGGACTTGGCAGAGGGCATCGTGGCTGGCTTGAAACCCATCGCGATCAACCAGACCTACAACCTGGACGGGCAGCACAAGGTCTCCATCAAAGAAATTGCGGAGACCGTCCAGAAGATACTAGGCGACGTCACCATCGAGTATGTCGAGGCGCGCCCCGGCGATTTCGTTGGCAAGGATGCATCCAGCGAAAAAGCGCTGCGCGAGCTCAGCTGGCAAGCCACCACTCCCTTCGAAGAGGGCGTCCGCCGCTACGTCGAGTGGTACCAGGCCCAAGGGCGCGAGCGGGAAGAGTCCTTGGCTCGCGTGGACCCGGCGCTCCTCTAGCGCCCGCGATGACTGCCGAACCCAAACGCGTGCTGGTGTTCCAGTCTGATCTTGGCGGCGGAGGCGCTGAACGCTCAGCCCTCAACCTCGTAAACGGCCTCGATCGCACCCGCTTCGCCCCCGTCTTGGTGCTCAACAAAGCCGTGGGCCCCCACGTTACGTCGGTTCGCGACGATGTCCCCGTCGTAGAGATCGGTGCCCAGCGCATGCGTGGCGCACTATTTGGTTTGGCTAGGGAAATCCGGCGCCAAAGCCCGGAGATTCTGTTCTCCACCATGCAAGGCCCCTCAGTCATGCTCTGGCTTGCCCGGGCCCTCGCTCGATCGAAGGCCCCGCTGGTTCTCCGCGAGTCCAACAACTGGACCGCACGAGGAGTCTCCCCCCGGTCCATTGGCCAGCGAGTGGTTGGCTTTGCCTACCGCAGCGCAGACCGAGTCGTCTGCCTATCCGAAGGCGTCAACCAGGACACCCTCCGCCGCTACGGCAACGTCGCCACCCAGACGATCTACAACCCCGTTGATGTCCTCGGTATCGCCCGCCAAGCCTCTGACCGAATGGGGACGGTTCCCGGCTGGAAACCAAAGGCCGACCGGGACACCATCCAACTCCTCGCTGTCGGCAGGCTGACGCGCCAAAAGGGATTCGACCTGCTGATAGACGCGGCAGCCAACATCACCGACCTGCCATGGCACCTAACAATACTGGGAGAGGGTTCCGACCGCGGGAAGTTACTGGAGCAGATTCGATTTCGCGGCTTGCAAGACCGCATATCGCTGCCAGGATTCGTACCCAACCCGTACCCCTGGTTCGCGGAGGCAGACCTCTTGGTCCTGTCGTCCAGGTGGGAAGGCTTCGGGCACGTCATCGTCGAGGCCATGGCTACCGGCACGCCTGTTCTGTCGACCCGCTGCCCGTCCGGCCCGGACGAGATCATCCAAGATGGCGCCACGGGTGTTCTCTGCGATCCGGACTCGGCGGATGCGCTAGCTACAGCGCTGCGTGCGCTGATCAGCGACGAGCCTCTTCGGCAGCAGTTGGCGAGCGCTGCCCAAGAGACCCCGGCTAGGTTCGACGTACCAACCATCGTCGGCCAGTACGAAGCGCTATTTGACCAGCTTCTGGAGGCCCACTGACGAGGCCTACCAGGCGGTCCAGCCCCCGTCGACCATCAGATTGGCGCCCGTCACCCACTTCGACGCGTCCGACACGAGATACAGCAGCGCACTGGCCAAATCATCAGGATCGGCCATCGACTTCAACATTGTTTTCCCTGTGTAGTTGGATAGGAATGGTTCGCCTTGGTTATTGAATACACCGCCGGGAGAAAGGCAATTCACCCTGATATTCTTCCCCTGCCAGTAAGATGCGAGATAGCGAGTGAAATTGAGAATGCCGCTTTTGGTCGTTGCGTAGGCCACGCTCGAATTGATGCCGGTGTCGCCATAGATGCGCTGGTCACAGGCCACCACACCGTAGACTGATCCTATGTTTAGGATGACGCCGCTACCTTGCTCCGACATCCGCTTTCCCGCGCCCTGCGAGCAGAGGAAAGCGCCTGTCAGGTTGACATCCAAGTTGTCCTGCCAGAACTCTAATGGGAAGTCCTCAAAGTCGACGAGTTTGCCGTCAAACACGGTGAGTTGGTTCGCAGCCGCGTTATTGACAAGGACATCGATACGGCCATAACGATCCCAGATTCGTGCGAATCCAGCAGTCACCTCGTCCTTGTTGGATATGTCCATCTGTAAACCCATCGCTTCGGTACCGAACTGCTGGCGCAGTTCCGCTGCGACAGCGTCGCACGTCGCTTGAACTAGGTCGACCAGCACCACGTTCGCGCCAACTTCACTGAGCACCACTGCGTAGTGCCGGGCCAACCTACCGGTTCCACCTGTCAGTACGACCACCCTTCCGTTCATGTCGTACCAACTGTTTACGCGTTCGCTCATGGCAACTGCTCCGGTTCTCTTGTGTTGATGTGATTGGACTGAGGCATGATCGTGATGCGCTGACCCATTGCCGACGACTTGTGGGCCGCAATGCCTACCGACAGTACATGCATCGCTTGCGCCAGATCCGTCATCGGCGCTTCGACGCGTCGCACAACCCGGGCAAAGTGCGCGAGTTCGTCCACGTATGACTGCCCAGCATTGTAGCCATCCGCGCCAAACGTCACTTCCCAGCCGACCTTGGCATCGGTGAAACGCCGGACCTCGTTGGAAAGAAACTCCCACTCTAGGGTTCCATTGCTTCCGACGATCTGCAACCAACGCCGGTAAGGTCGCTGGACGAAATCCAATGTGATCTGCGAAAGAACTCCAGACTGATGTTCCAGTACCATCATCGCCGTGTCCTCCACGTCGATATCCAACGTGCGGGTGCGGGCCACGCAGGTGACGGCGTCTACTGGCCCGAACAGCCAGACCGCGTTGTCGAGCTCATGGAGACTGGTGAAGATCGCACCCCCACCTAGGTCATTTCGGGCCTCGTAACGGTCCCTGTAGTCCTCCCACGTGTGCGAACCGGGGAGGAATTCACCGAACTGGGCCTGGCTATACAACCCGTCCCCCACATCGCCGCGCTCCACCATTTCTCGCATCTCTTGAAGGCACGGATGAAAGCGCAGGTTGTGCGCTATCAACACGGGAACATCTTTGGCGACGGCCTGAGCGGCAACATCGGGCAGACCGTCCATTGCACTCGCGAGTGGAACTTCGACCATTGCTGGAACCCCGGCCTCAATCACACGCAGCAGCAGCGGTACATGCAACGACGACGGCGTCGCGATGATCACAGCCGATAGCTGGCGATCCAACGCTTCGTTGATGTCCGTGATAGTCCGAAACGAACCTGGCTCAAGCGTGCGTGATGGCACGTCTGATCTTCGCAGAACCGTGACATCCTTTTGGCCTGCGGCCAGCAGGTTGCGGACGTGTCGCTCTCCGATAGAGCCGAGGCCGACTACGAGCACCTCACCGTCAAAAAGCAATATTGTCTCCCGGGGCGAATACCGCTAGAACGGTGTCTCCCATTTTGGATCGATCAAGCAGGCGTAGTCCGGCAATATACGATCGGTTGGCTAGCTTGCTGCGGGTCGTCACTGAGCGTACGAGTCGCTCTACAGCGGGGATCCGCGAGGGGGAAAATGGCACCTTGCCGCGGATCGTGATCGTGCTGGTACTCCAGCGTAGCATTCGAAGCCCGGCGTGCTCGCCAACCAGTTGCAGCGTGCTTGGCCCGTAATGGTAGAGGTGACCGGGTTCGAGGAACATATCCCAGTCGTGTCGACTTAGGCTAGAAACGCGGCGATTGAGGCTTGCGGAGTTCGGTACGCCTACTAGCAACTCGCCTGTGGGGCTGAGATGGGCGCTGGCCTCGCGCAAGAAAGCGACGGGTTCCGCGATGTGCTCAAGCACCCCGAGCACCGTGATGATATCAAAGCGTTCGTTAGCTCCTAGGATCTCCAGAGAGCCCTTTCGAGCGGGGAGGTTTAGGTCTTGTGTGACGAACTCAACCGACCTGGAATCCGGGTCGATTCCTAGTGCATCGTAGCCGAGACTGGTTGCTCGCAGAAGGAACTGTCCTGCGCCGCATCCCACATCTAGCAGCGACGCAGGAGGCCGGGTGTGCAGCAGGGAGAGTTCGTCTGTGCTGGAGACCGAATGCGCACCCGCACCGCGCACCTTGGTCGCAGAAGCATCGAAAGAAATCGATTCGCGGGGAGAGGGCTCGCCGAGTTCGAAACTGCGCAGCAGGCCACAAGATGTGCACCGGTCGACTCGGACTAGGGTGTGACTGGCACGGTCGAGACCGGCGGGCACCGCTCGCAGGGTGGAGTCTATCTCTCGTATGGTTTTGAACCGATCTTCTCCGCAGACTGGGCAGGCCACCTGGCTCCTTTCGCTAGGGCGCTTCGAACTGGTAGACGAGTTCCGTGGGCACCTGTGTGCGTTTGGCCGTCCAAAGCTCCGCCCGCTCGACCCACTCGGGGTCAATTTCAAGCAGTGTCTCAATGATGCGCTCGGTGGATATGTAGAAAGCATCCTGGGTTGCGTGACATCGGTTGGCGATCTCACGCATTAGGTCGTAGTCGGCCTGATAGTCGAGAGTGATACGGAATTCATCGTGAGCGTGCTGAGGGTCCGCATGGATCGCACCTGTCCGGCACGTCCACTCCGAGTCCAGAAACCACGTCAGCAGTTCGGTCTGATCATGATTAGGTATTGCCATATGGATGCGCCGCAGCGTTCGTACGTCGATCACCTCACAGCCCATACCGATCGGCAAGCCCTCGACACGGGTGAAATCCAAGCTGTGCTCCAAATGATGGGCGATGGCGCGTTCGATGTACTCGCAGGATACGAATTGGTCGTCGCCCGTGACGCGCACCAACGTGTCCCAGTTGTGCTCAGTCGCAGCGACGAGCATTCGGCCCATGACATCGAGCACGGGGCCGCGCACGACCGGCACTCCGGCTGATTTAGCAACCTCCGCCAACATATCATCTTCGTCCAACACCGTCGTGGCAAACACCACCTGGCCGATGTCGGCGGGATAAGAAATCAACCGTTTCAACAAGTATCCGATAGTCGAATATTCTTCATAGAATGGGAGAAGTGCTTTGCCAGGGAGTCGCGATGACCCTCGGCGCGCGTTGCAGAAGAGGCCGACTTTGTAGTCAAGCAGCGCGTCCGAAATGCGTTCGCCGGATGCCAGCGGCTTCAATAGCGTCCGCCTAGCAACGCGGCCCGCGCGCGAGGCCGACTCGTAGCTGCCGTCTCGAACGTAGTCGATGTCTCCAACGCGGAGTGCTGTGGCACCAGCTAGCGCTTCACGTGCTTGCGGCGCGCGCTTCATTTCACGCCGGTAGCCGAGTTCGCCCTCGCGCATGCGTCTCTCATTCGATCCAGTGGCTACAACAGCGAGGTTCGCACGCCGTACCATCTCGGCGAACTCAGCAGGCTCCAGCGAGCTGAAGTAGTCCTCACGCAATTCGGAGCGCTTGACGGTGACGTGCTTTTCGATGACGGTCGCGCCTAGGGCTACCGCGAGCCCAGGAGCATCAATGGCTAGAGGGTCGTCACCAGCGAGGTGGTCGGACAGGCCGATCCGAGCGCTCGAGAACGTTTCCGCAAGTGTACGGATGCGCCATAGCTCCAGGTCTTCCGCCGCAATTCCCTTCGCGGGAGGTCCACCGGGGGCACCCTCAAGCTTGGGGAACGCTTGGTAACCGTGAAGCAAGGTCAAGGGGACATCGGGGCCGAGCCGGTCGAGCAGTTCGAACAAGTCGATGAGCGGCGTGCCACCGCAGCCGATAGCGATGGGTTTCCCGAGCTTCTTGACGCCCTCGAGCACGATGGGGTTATCGATATCGGCGGAGTGTATTTTCACGCCCGCGATGTGGTCGATTGCAGACTCGACGACACTGAGGCTGAAGCTGCCGGATACGTCAACCCACACTCCCAGGCCCATGGCGGCGCAGGCCTTGATGTGGGCGTTCCACTCCTTGTGGACGAAGCTGATGCTCTTGAAGTAGGCGTAGTCAGGGTGATCGGGCGTTACGACCTCGTCGGCGGAGAATATCTGGAATTTCACGCCAGTCGCTCCAGCCATTTTCACCGCACTGGCGAGTTCACGAAGGTAGTCGCCGTTGCCTTCGTGGATGCAAGCGAACTCGGCTATGTATGAGATCGAACCGGTCATGTGGCCTCCGTCTGGGAATCATCAATGGCAGTGGGCAGGTTTGATGTGAGTCGTTGAATAGGGTAGCGCACGACCCAGTGGCGGTCGCCATCTGATTCCAAATGGTCCTCTTCTGGGACACCCGTAACCCCACGAGCCTCAAGGTACCACTTCAGTTCGGCCTTCCTCAACACGTGGAAGCCGTGCCTAAGATACCACTCGAACGCCGCGTTGTTGTCGTACGGCACCTGTGCGGTGCAGTATTCGAACTCGGTCATCTTCGCGTGAGCGAACAGTTGGTTGAAAAGTTGGATTCCGATACCGTTACGCCTGTAATTCGGGTGTACTGCAACACGGTGCGCGTGAACATTGTTGCTGAACTCGCTGGCCACTACGTAGCCCACGATTACCTTGGTAGCGGGATCAGTGGCGCACCAACTGTGATCCCATTTACCGGGCAGATCCAACTCGAATTCGGGCACCCCCCACGGATGGACGTCGTACCGTTTACCCAGTTGGTTCACGATGAGCCGATCCAGTGCAATTAAATCGTCGATGGATCGCGCCACGACGTGTTGGGTCAACTGCCCCACGGCGACCGCCTCTGTGGTCACAGGCTTTCGGGGGGCAGCGCACCCTCGACAAAAAGGCCACGCATCATGTCGCGGTTCGCTAGCTCTGCGTCGTTCGGTGCCTTCGTCGCGTCGCCGAGCATCAGACCGACTCGACGACTGGTGTGGCATATTTCCGCGAGCTCCACAGGGTCGGCCGAGAGGATGTGGTCGGTTCCTTCCAACGTTTTGTCCAGCGTGAAGTGCTTCTCAATAACAACCGCGCCAAGCGCCACCGCCGCGATGCACGCAGCGGTGCCGATGGTGTGATCCGAGTATCCCGTTGGTCTCGCGAACCGCTCGCGTACGTAGGGGATGCTCAACAGGGATGCGTGGGCGTCAGGTAGCGGATACTCAGAGACGCAGTGGAGCACAGTCACCTGCGGCTTGGGGCCCAGTGTTTTCAATGCTGAATCGATCTCTCCGATTTCACCCATACCAGTCGACAGGAATACTTCGTCAAAGTGCGTACCGGCGAATTCGAGCAAAGGCCGATTGAGGAGGCTCAGACTCGCCAGTTTTAGCGCGGGGCACCCCATTTCGTGAAGGAAGTTGGCCCAACGGACGTTCACGGCAGTGCTGAGAAACGTGATGCCCCTCGCCGCGGCCTCAGCGTACAGGCGGTAGTGGTCATCCTCTGATAACTCGACGCGTTGAATCCACGCGCGTGTCGAGTCGTCCACCTGGTCACTGAGGTCCCCCGAACTGAACGACTGGAACTTGATGAAATCGGCCCCGCTAGCTGCGGCCAAGCGCACCATCTCCATGGCGCGATCCATGTCACCTAGGTGATTCTCCCCAGCTTCCGCGATAACTCTGATCGTCAACTGATACCCCACTCCTGGCGCAGGCGATCTGCGATGCGCTCCGCGCCCTGGCCGTCAATCTCGTCCTGCGCGCGATTGGTCATGGTCTCGCGAGGCCCCGCAGGTAGGAGTTCGCGGATCGCGCTGGCTAACTCATTGTTCGAGAGTGTTGCCAGTTTGCTCGTCATGGAGACCGCTCCTCGGCCTGCCAATACTTTGGCGTTGGCCTGGTGCTTGTCGAGGTCTGGAACGATTATGCATGGTAGGCCCAGCGCACAGAACTCGTACATCGTACCGCCTGCGGTGGAAATGGCGATATCTGACTGCGCCACAGCTACCAACATCTCTGAGGGGGCTAGAGGGCCGGTAATTTCGACGGGCACGGGATACGACGACGCCATCTCGCTCACCGCGTCTGAATGCGCAAACAGAGGCCCGAGAACGACGGCGAAGCTAACGTCGCTGGGCAACTCCCCCGATGTCATCGCGGGGCGTAGCATTTCTAGCGTTTGGCAGGTGATGTTCCGCGGGTCGGACCCGCCGTAGTTGATCAGGATGCGCCGAACCCTCGACCGCGTTTGGCGCTTCGCAGCTCGCCGGTACTCAGGCCCCAGCGGCATGTACTGCGGCGACTGGCTGACGTTGAAATTAACATCGGCTCGTTCGTCTTCGCGAAGTTCGGTTACGATTGCCCACGAATCGCACAGGTTGCCGGCTAACGCGGCATAGCCCGGGCTTACGCGAACTAAGTCGCATACGAGGAATGAGGTGTCCGGCTTCGCGAGTAGGTCGATAAGCTGGCCGGAGGGCTCGATTGACTGCCAATCGACGGCTGGCATCTTGACTACAGCGAAGCCCTCAGCCTCAGCCTCAATGGCCGCTTCTGGACTCTCGGTCGGCAAGATGAACTTGCACGTAGTGGTTGATGTACGCAAAGCCTTCGCTACGGCTAGCGCCTCACGCAAGTGGCCCCAACCCTCCGTGGAACCGGCATCCGCGTGGATAAGCACCGTGGTAACGGTTGACTCTCGGCCCGGCGTTTCACTGGGCGTTTTCACGCGAAAACCTTCTGTATCTTCCTCGGCCAAGTTTCCGCGAGCAGTTGGGCCGATTGCGGGCCATACTGGAAAATCGCCTCGATCGCTGTGATCTGCGGCACGAAATCCTGGTAGAGCTGCGGGTAGATGGGGTGGTGAAACTCCTGATGTTCGATTGCGATTCCCGCGTCTTTGAAGGACGCCAGATCGAGGTAATCCAGGCCGCTAACGCCGGAGATGTAGGTCGTGGCCCGCGTTTGCAGGCAGATGTCGAGGATGCGCTGGGATGCGGTTGAGTTAAGACCCATATCGGAGCTCCGCAACACGGTGGGAAAGAGCCCAAATGATTTCAGCATCCACTCGATGACGGGTACGTTTAGGCTGATTAGCAAATCACCCGTCGCGTCGATCGAAGTACAGATTTGATCGATCGTGTCCTCAAAATATGGAGCTTTTCCGTACGATGTCTGGAACGTCGTTTTGATCTTCTCGCGCCATCGTGGGTTGTTGGTCTCCGCGATGCGCACCTCGTTGATTGCGGTTTTCAGCCCGCTCTTCTCCACGGGCACAGTTACCCAAGCCCAACCGTCTTTGGTTCGCACTCGGTTCCGGTTGTGGAAATAGTTCTTGGTGAATTGGGCATCGTCGAGCAGCACGAGCACGTCGGCCAGGCTTGCCTTGTGGAAAAAACCTAGCCAGGGCATGAATTCTGGTTGATGGATGGTGACGCGCATTCAGACGATCTCGCGCAGAAGTACGAACGCTTCGGCCGCTGCAAGTCCCGCTTGGGCGCCTCGCGACCGAGCCTTTGCCGTGAGCATCTCGAGGCTCCTTGGGTGGGGAAACGCTCTCATCTCGCGCGCATACGCCTGCATGCCGCTGATTTTGCGGTCGAGTTGGGAGGCGATATCGACGAAGACGTTAGGCGCGAAGGTTTCGCCGCCGCCGGCCAGCGCTTGGTCGGTTCCAGAGGGAACTTCGAACGCCAGCGCACGGCGCACCGACGGTGCAGCGCTCGCACGTAGGACGATGCTGACTGCGTGAGCTACTGTGCGGTGGTCTTGGTGCAGGTCGCCACCGAATGAGGTGTAGACGATTTCAGGCTGTACGTCAGCGACAGCCTGCTCGATCGCCATGATGGCTTCTTGCAGATGTGCGTAGAGTTTTTCATCGGGGAGATCAAGAAAGCGCAGGCCTTGGTACCCGAGCACCAACCGCGCTTCGTCTGCGCAACGTTTTTCCGCGTCGATGGCGATCGTGTCATAGGTTTGATCGTAGGCGCGGTTACAGACCACGGATACATGCACGTCGTCACCGGCGTCTACGTGGCGAGCAATCGTGCCACCACATCCGAGGACTTCATCGTCCATGTGGGGAGCTATGACGAGTACGTTCATCGCCTATGCCGTGCCCGAACGTCGCTGCATTTGTGCGCGGGCTGTGGCGCCCAGGAACAACGTATCGGTGCTGAAGACCACGAACGCAAACCCTTCTGCGAGCTTCGCTTCAACAGCCGAGTAATCCGTACTCACTACGTGGTAGCCGTAGGGAACGCCCGCAGCTTCGGACGCCTGAATGTAACGATCGACCATCGCGACGACTTCAGGATCCTCAAAGCGCCCGGGTTTGCCTACGGATCCAGAGAGATCGTAAGGGCCGATCATCGTAGCGTCGATGCCTTCGACCGCAAGTATGTCGTCCAGGTTGTTGATGGCATCCACGTGCTCAATCAGGGCAACAACCAACGTGCGATCTCTGGCTTCATCTACGTAGGTCTGGAAACCCGGACCGTACTGTTGGGCACGGGATAGCGCGAACGAACGCTTGCCGTACGGAGGGTAGTGGGCGGCCGCGACAGCCGCTCTAGCGTCGTCAGCGGACTTTACCATCGGGACGATGAAGCCTTCGGCACCGGAGTCGAGCACTCGCTTGATCTGGTCGGGATTGTTCGATGTGAGGCGAACGAGCGGCACTGATCCTTTGAGTTCGATCGCGCGGAAGATGTCTTCGGTTTCCCGCTCTGTGGTGGCAGTGTGTTCGAGATCGACGACGAGCCAGTCGAATCCAGCACCAGCCAGCACTTCGGCAGCGGCCGCGCTGCCGAGCATGAGCCACGAGCCGACGGTTGGCTCACCAGATAGTAGTCTTTGTTTCAGTGTTGGCATGTGCCCGCCTGTTCAATGGTTCTTCAGATTTTACTAGCGCTGAGCAATCGCGTCTCGTCAGGGACTCTGGAGGGACTCAAGCATGCCGTTTATGGTCGGAATCAGACGGGCATCCGGCGCTCGTGCGAGCGCTTCGTCAAGGGTGGCGATTGCCGCAGGGATCTGATTCGTGTCGCGCTGGGCGACGGCCTTCAACAACAGGGCGTCCGCGATGTCGTCCTGCGTCGAACTTAGTGCTAGTGCGCGCTCGGCCCATACGAAAGCTTCGGCGGGCATCTGCAATTCGAGTAACCGCTTCGCTGCGGTTCGTTGTGAGGTCCGAGCCCGTGGGTAGAGGCCGCCAGCCCGCTTGAACGCGTCTGCTGCAGAACCTCTCAGGTCGGTGCGCCCTCGTCGAACAAGATCCATGAGTGACTCTGCCTCTTGGTTGTTCATCAGCAGCGAAACGCGGTTGTGTTTGAGGCCATCCTGGATCACGGTGAATGACCCTTCGATAAGCGTGATGTCGTTGACGCCTGTGGTCGTGGTCAGGCGATAGGTGTTGAACAAGGTCGCAGCTCGCAACCGGAACGCGGTCGATGCTGGCGCCCGATCGATGGCTGAGTTGATGGTTTCGATGCCGCGCAGGATGTTGCCGTCGTCGCGGGTCGCTGTAACAGAGCGCGCCGCATCGCGGGCACTCAGCAGGTTGTTCCAAGTGTGGGTCACAGTGAGCGCAGCTACGGAGACCATGATGACCGCTGCGAGAGATATGGCGATCGACCGCAATGCGATGGGCGATGAATGGAAGGTCAGTGCCACAGGAGCGGGCGACTCGACCACGCGGGGGATGGCCACCAGAAGGCCGAGGAGCGACCACGAGAGCATGGCGTCGGAGATCTGGGAGACGCCGACCAGTTGCTCCATGCCACGCCCAGCGGCAGTCGCTACCAAGGCGGCTGCAAGAAGTCGGTAATGGATCGGCCAGTCGTTCCACCGAAACACGACATAGTAGCCGCCAAGTAGGACGGCGACGGCGCTCACCGCAAGCAGTAACAATGCACCGATGACACCGATCTCAACTGCTGTGTGGACCCAGAGGTTATGGCCGTCCTTGACGATCTTGATGGTGCTGTTGGGCGTTAGCTCGGCTCCCATGGGGTAAACGAACAAGAACGAGTCGGGGCCGAACCCGAATAGATGGCGCAATGCGGTCGGGGCGCCGTCCTCGAACTCGAACCACGGGCGGTCGATGATCAGATCACGCGAGACCTTCCAGATGGCGGTGCGGCCGGAGACGTCGCCGCCGACATCGCCAGCGTAAGTGCCTACTCTGTCGATGGTCGCGCCGATGGCTCCTTCACCGTTGGGTGTTGGTGTGAACACCAACCCGACGCCCAGCACTGTGAGAGCGACCGCAAGGATGGTGGCTCCTCGGAGTGCGATGCGGCGATCACGGAGCAGCGCGACCAGTCCGATGAGGACAATGAGGGAGGCGACGGTGCCGACCCATGGGCCTCGGGCAGAGGCCAGCACGATGATGAGCAGAGTGAATCCCGCGCTGGCTGCGGCGATGACGGGCCCTGCGAGCCTGGGGAGTTTGTTCCCGATGAGCAACCCTGCGATGAGGGTGAGGGGGACGGTTTGGAGCAGCATGGAAGCGAGGAAGATGGGATTGAGCATCGTACCGACGACACGACCGGGGAATGTCCGACTGAGGTCGTAGGGGTCGATGGCGAGGTCTTGGAGTAGAGCGTAGACGGAGGCGAGGAAGCCGGAGGCGATGACTGCGGCGACGAGTCGGAACACCTGCTGGCTGCGGTGGAGCCTGAGGGAGATGGCTAGGAATACAACCAGCATCGAGCTGATGCTGACGAACGAGAGACCGTCGCGGCCGTACTCGAATCCCCAGAATCCGATGCGTGGTATTGAGGAGGCGAGCATGGATGCGAGGGTCCAGAACCAGTACCCGATGGCGGCGACGACGGCCCAGCGCAGGGGTTGGGCCGTGACCCAGGTGCGGACACGGGACCAGGGTGATGCGAGGGTTGAGGTGCCGCCATACCAGATGGTGAGAGCTAGGTCGAAGGTCCAGGCGGTGGCGATGAAGCCAGCGGTGAGGCGGGCGACGGCGACTTTGGGGACTTCGAAGTAGGCGAACCATCCTGGCGGGGAGAAGAGGAGCGGGATGGAGAAGACTGCGACGAGCCAGGCCGCTTCGATGAGGCGGTCGTTCCAGACTCTGACGTCGTTGAGGACGGCGTGTTGTGGGCCGGAGCTCACGGGAATTGTACCTCCGGGGGTGGGTCTCTGAATAATCTAACCGACAAGGCGGTGGCGCGGCTTCTGGTCAGGAGTGCGGATATGGGCGCTTTGTGGGCCGGTGCTCCGAGCGCTGCCCTTTACACTCTTGCTTGGCTTCGGGCAAAATGGCTGTCTGCCAGGGCGGTTAGCTCAGTCGGTTAGAGCGCTTGCTTCACACGCAAGAGGTCACAGGTTCGAGTCCTGTATCGCCCACCACTCACGTGCCGAGGTGGCGGAATGGTAGACGCGCTGTGTTCAGAGCGCAGTGTCCTTACGGGCGTGCGAGTTCGAATCTCGCTCTCGGCACCAGCGGTGCTGGTTTGTTTGCGGCTTTGAGAGCCGCGTTGTTGGTTTTGCGCTAGTAGCTCAGCGGATAGAGCGCTTCCCTGCGGAGGAAGAGGTCGTGGGTTCGAGTCCCACCTAGCGCACCATCGTTCTTTTGTTTCTCTTCTTTTCTCGTTTTACTCCTTTCCACTAATACACGCTCTCTATTTGGTCGTTAATCAGGCGACCTGTTGGGTTCGTCTGTGGATGTGATCTCCCACCAGTTGTGGTCGAGGTCGCTGAAGATGAAGGACGCTTCGCCGCTGTCTTCTTTCAAGTCGCAGAGTTTGGTTACCCCTGAACTGAGCTTGCCGAGCGTGTCGTAAGCGTCGAGGACGTCTGGGGCGGTGGCGACTTTGAGGGTGTAGCGGTTGATGGGGCGGAGGTAGTTGCGCTCGCGGGCGGGCAGGACGACGACGTACCAGGGCGATTCGGCGTGGCCAATATAGGTGGAGACTTTGCCGCCGCCCATGATGTCGAGCCCCAGAATCTCAGTGTAGAAGGCGTTGCTGGTTTCTTTGTCGTCGCATTGGGCGGTGCCGTGGGATAGGGCCTGGGGGATGTAGCCGCGTCCGGGGAATCGGGCCTCCGGTAGAGGGGAGTCCCAGTGGCCGGCGGCTATCTGGCGTCCATGGGATGCTGCTTTTACGTTGTAGTACTCAAGTTCGATGGCGTTGCCGCCGGGTTCTCCAACGTAGATGGAGTAGGCGAAGTGGCCTGCTGCGGGTTCCGATACGGAGACGAGACAGTACTGTTGCTGGTGCTCGGTGATGTAGGCGTGCGCCGCTTCGACTTCTGTGTGGTCGGCGACTCTGAATCCGTAGTGGTTGCCGTGGGGTTTGTCGGGTGCGTCAGCGCCTGCGGCGTGGACGATGATGGTCCAGTCGGTGTTGGGGTGTCGCACGAGGGCGGTGTCATCCTGGCGACCGGTGACTTCGGCGGCGAAGAGATCCGTGAAGATCGGGAGAGTCTGATCTAGGGTCTTGCATTCGTAGTGGCCGTGGATGAGGCCTTCGGGTTGCAGCAGTGCCATCTATTCACCTTAGCGTTTCGGGGCGTTTCCGGGCTTAGTGCCGCAGATGTTACTTCGTACTCTTCTGTTCTGCGAGGGACGGGCCAGGGAGCCTGCGGCTGGTAGTATTGCGGAAATTCACGCTGAGTGTAGGGGAGGGAGTGTTTGTGACGAATCCACCTAATTGGAATCCGGATGATGGGAAGAGCGCGCGGATCATTTCGGTTGATATTGATGCGAAGACGCTGACAGGTATGGCGAAAGAGGGGCACGCCGACCAGTTCACGGTGTTCTGCGATGAGGCGGAACGGCTGGGCGGGACTGATACTGCGCCTTCGCCGATGCGGTATATGGCACTTGCGGTAGCGTTCTGACTGCTGACTCAGGTTGTCCGGTACGGACAAATGATGAAGATCACGGTGGACGGTGCGCGGGTTGATGTGAATGCTCGATTCGGTCGTGGTGGTTCTCTGCTGGATCATTCGGTGTATGGCACCTGCGAGGGGGTGGATGTGCACCTGGAGGTTGATTCTAAGGAGACGCCGGAGCGGATCTCGGGGTTGCTGCGCAATGCTGAGGCGGGTTGTTATGTGATGCAGGCGTTGGCGAATCCGACGCCGGTTACTGCGACGTTTGTGTTGAACGGTGAGGCTATCGAGGCGAAGGCGCCCGTGGGTGAGTAGAGAGGCGGGTTGGGGGGGAAGCGCACGGCGATGGCAGTGGTTGGTAGGTGCCATCGGGGGAGATGCGTGATTGTGCCCACCCTCCCGGGACCCTCTTGCCACGTTTGCACTGGGCGAGCGGGGGAGTCCCGGGCTCGTTGATGGGTTGGGTCGTGTGCAATCTTTGGATCGCGAACGAGGGCGTGCCTCTGTCGTGCGTTCGCCCTTCGAGTCCCTCAGGGTGAACGGGGATGGTGAGAGATTCGTTCGACTTCGCTCCGCTGCGCTCAGGATGACGTTAACGGGGATGGGGGACTGAGGGAGGGGAGAGTGAGAGGCCTTTCGATTGCGCTGGCGCTTCGCTCAAGGGACGGGCGATCAGCAGTGGGCGTGGCGTGGGGTGATGACGGGCGTTTCACCCTCTCCTCAATCCTCTCCCGTCGAGGGAGAGGAGGCCTGAAGGGACGGGGACGGGAACGGCCCGCTGGCTAGGTGATGCCGGTGACGTTGTTGTGGCGGTCGAGGTCGAGGGCGCGGGGGTGGCGGGGGAGGCCGGGCATGGTGAGGATGTCGCCGGCGATGGGGTAGATGAAGCCTGCGCCGGTGGAGGCGCGGATGTCGTTGATTTCGAATGAGAATTGGGTGGGGCGGTTCTTGAGGGTGGGGTCGTGGGTGAGGGAGAAGGCGGTTTTGGCGATGCAGATGGGGAGTTCGTCGAGGCCTTGTTGCTGATAGAAGTCGAGCTTGCGATTGGCGGCAGGGCTGAGGGTGACGGAGGTGGCGCCGTAGACCTTGGTGGCGACGGCGTAGATCTTGTCCCGCAGGGTCGCATCTTCTTTGTAGAGGTAGGTGACCTGGGACTTGATCGCCGCTAGGCGCTCGACGGCTTCGGCGAGTTCAGCGGCGCCGGTTGCGCCGTCGGTGAAGGCGGAACAGGTGACGGCGGCTGATGCACCTGCGGTGATGGCGACATCTTGGAGGATGACGATCTCTTCTGCGGTGTCCGAGGGGTAGCGGTTGATGGAGACGACGACGGGGACGCCGAAGCTTTTGACGATCTTGACCATGTGTTCGAGGTTGGCAGCGCCGATACGGACGGCCATGGCGTCAGGGCGGGTGAGGGCGTCGTTGGGCACGCCACCGTGGGACTTGATGGCGCGGACGGTGGCGACGAGGACGACGGCCGCAGGTCGCAGGCCGGACGACCGCATCTTGATGTGCATGAACTTCTCGAAGCCAAGGTCGGCTCCGAATCCACATTCCGTGACGACGTAGTCAGCGTAGCCGAGGGCGAGCTTGTCGGCGACGACGGAGCTTGCGCCGTGGGCGATGTTGGCGAAGGGGCCGGTGTGGACGAAGGCGGGCTGGCCTGCGCCGGTCTGGACGAGGTTGGGGAGCATGGCGTCTTTGAGCAGCGCCATCATGGAGCCGACGGCTCCGATCTCCCCCGCGCGCACGGGACGCTTGTCTGTGGTGTAGCCAACGGTGATGGCGCCGAGGCGTTTGCGGAGGTCGTCGTAGCCGGTGGCGAGCGAGAGGATGGCCATGACCTCGGAGGCCTCGGTGATGTCGAAACCGGTGTCACGCACGGGGCCGTTGGCGTCGCCGCCCAGGCCGGTGACGATGTTGCGTAGGGCGCGGTCCTCGATGGGACTGACGCGACGCCAGGTGATGCCGTCCGACGTGAGGTCGGGGATCTGGTGACGACGGACAGCGTTGTCCGTGAGAGCGGCGAGCAGGTTGTGGGCGGTGGTTACGGCGTGGGAGTCGCCCGTGAAGTGGAGGTTGATGTCGGCTTCGGGCACGACGGTTGCCCAGCCTCCGCCGGTACCTCCACCCTTGACGCCGAAGACGGGGCCGAGGGATGGCTGGCGGAGGGTAACGACCGCTTTGCGGCCAGCCTTCGCGAGGGCGTCGGTTAGCCCGATGGCCGTCGTCGTCTTGCCCTCGCCAGCGGAGGTTGGCGTGATACCCGTGACAGCGATCAGCTTGCCATGGGGCGCCCTGATCGCGTCGAGGGAGACCTTGGCTTTGTCATCGCCATAGGCGATGAGGTATTTGGGCCCGAGGCCGAGGTCCCGAGCGATCGCGGCGATGGACTCCATGGGGGCTGGCCTAGGCCTTGGCCCGGATCGCCTCGTAGACCTTTTCAGCGGTGATCGGCAGGTCACGTATCCGTACGCCGATGGCGTCGGCTACGGCGTTGGCGATGGCAGGTGCGGTTGGGGCGTTGGGGGTCTCGCCGATGGCTTTGATGTTGTAGGGGCCCGCGCCCTTGCTGTTGTCGCTGAGCAGCACTGTCTTGAGCTCTGGGATGTCGATGATGCTGGGAATCTTGTAGTCGGCGAAGGACAGCGTGGTCACGTGGCCGTCCTCCATCTTCATCTCTTCGAAGAGCCCGTAGCCGATGCCGGTCATGGTGCCACCGTTGATCTGGCCCTGGTGGCCGAGCGGATTGATGATCCGCGCGGTGTCGTGGGCGGTGGTGATCTTAAGGAGCTTGACTTGGCCGGTGGTGGGGTCGACGGCGACCTCGGCGATCTGGACGCAGAAGCCGGTGACATCGGAGCCACGCCCGGAGGCGACGGCGTTGCCGACGATGGGGGTTGTCGTGCGGGAGACGACTTCTTTCCAGAGCTTGGACTCACCGGTGTCGGTGCGTACGAGCATGTCTCCATGGACTTCGAGTTGCTCTTCTGGCCAGTTGTCGAGTTCAGCGGAGAGCTTGAAGAGTTCGGCGTGGGCCTTCTTGACGGCTTCGTTGGTGGCGATGCCACCGATGTTTGTGACGCGGGAGCCACCGGTGCCGGAGTCCGCTTCGAATAGGCCAGTCTCTAGCACGTTGACCTTGATGCGCTCGGTGGGCAGGCCCATGGTCTCAGCGACCATCTGCTGGAGGACGGTGACGCCACCGGCGCCTTGGTCGAAGAGCGGGGTTTCAAGGCTGACCGAGCCGTCTTGGTGCATCGTTACCTGAGCGTTGTTCTGTCCACCGCCTGGCGTGCGCTCGCCGATGGCGACGCCACGTCCGTAGAGCATGCCGTCCGGGGCTGCGGGCTTGGGGTTGTTGTAGCCGGAGTCGGCGACGGCAGCGCTGAGGGTTTCCTTGGCGCGGTTCTCTTCGTAGATCTCGCCAAGGGCGACGGGCTCGCCGCCTTCAGCGAGTTGGGCCATGCGGTACGCGACGGGGTCGAGGCCGAGCTTGAGGGCGATCTCGTCGATGTGCGATTCGAGGGCCCAGAGGGCCTGGGGCTCACCGGGGCCACGCATGTGACCGCAGGGCGGGTTATTGGTGTAGACCATGAACTCGCGGATACGGGCGTTGAGCGCTTTGTAGGGGCCAGCGACGCCTGCTACACCCATGAGGTGGCCAGCGGGCTTGAACCCGGCATACGCGCCACCGTCGAAGACGACGCGGGAGTCGTGGGCGACGATGGTGCCGTCACGCTTGACGCCAGTGCGAAGCGTGAGGGTCGATGCGTGGCGTGGGTTGGCGGCCATGAACTCTTCGGTGTAGTCGAAGACCATGCGGACCGGCTTGCCAGTGGCTTTGTTCAGGAAGTACCCGAGGGGGACGTTCATGGGCGAACCCTTGCCACCGAAGTCTCCGCCGATGGTCACCGGGTGGTAGACGATCTGCGTGGGCTCGATGCCGAGGGCAAGGGCGGATTGGTCACGTGCGGAGTAGGGCGCCTTGGAGGGCGCCCAGACGTGCATGACACCAGCGTCGTCGATGGAAGTCACTTGGTTATGGGCTTCCATGTAGACCTGGTGGACGACGGGCGTGGTGTAGGTGTTTTCGACGATGAGGTCGGCGTCTTTGAACCCCTCGTCGACGTCACCGTTGACCCAGTCCCATACGACGTAGTGGTTCTGGGGCTTGGGCATGTCGTAGAACATGCCTTTGATCTCCTTGACCTCTGGGTGGACCAGTGGGGAGTCGTCGGCCATTGCGGCCTCAGGGTCTAGGACAGGGGTTAGCTCTTCGTACTCAACCACGACCAGTTCCACTCCACGCTGGGCGGTCTCTTCGTCGTCGGCTACGACAGCGGCGACCTGCTCGCCAGCGAAGCGCACGATGCCCTGGGCGAGGACAGGTATGTCGACGATGCGTCGGCCCCACATGGTGTTGGGAGGCAGGTCGTCGCCAGTGACGACGGCTCGGACGCCAGGGAGTGCCATGGCGGCGGTGGAGTCGATGCTGATGATGCGCGCGTGTGGGTAGGGGGAGCGGACAGTTTTCGCCCAGAGGACGCCTTCGACGTGGAGGTCAGCGGCGTAGGTGGCATCACCTGAGACCTTGCTGCGTGCGTCAAAGCGAGGGACTTGCTGACCAACAGCTGTGCCTGGAGGGGTTGTAGTCATCTGGGTACGCTCCGGGGTACGAATATTTGCTAGCGGCGTCAGGATAGCACTCGCTAGGCGTGGGTTTCGAGGGCGTTGGGGGTGGGGGGAGTCGGCGGGGT
>JAQCEV010000159.1 GCA_027618515.1 Chloroflexota bacterium
GACCTTTAGTCCTAGCGCCGAAGGCAAGAGATCCGAGGGCGAGCCCCGACTAGCTACACGACCTGCCTACAATCGAGCCCGGGCAAAAAGGCAAGAGTTTCGAGGGCGAGCCCCGACTAGCTACACGACCTGCCTAGAATCGAGCCCGGGCCCTGGAGCGCCGAGCGACCTTTAGTCCTAGCGCCGAAGGCAAGAGTTTCGAGGGCGAGCCCCGACTAGCTAAACGACCGAACCCACCAACGAGCCCGGGGACCGCCGTGACTAACCGACCTGACCCCCTCAAACAACTAGAAGCCCTCCGCAAGATCATCGCCGCAGAAGCCGCCGCCGGTTTCCCCGACAAAGTGGTCACCGGGGGCCTCGACGGCTTCCTCCGCAACCTGCGCGCCAACTCCAAGTACCACCCCATCCTCACCACGCTCGACGAGATCGGCCTCCTGTCCGTCGGCTACGGTGAGCTAGACGGTGCCCAACGCCAACGCTGGTACCGGGAAGTCGAGCGGTACGTCGGCGAAACGCCCTCACCGCCCAAGCAACCCGAGCGGCCCACGCCGCCTCCCCCGGCCCCCCCGCCGCCCGGCGACCCCGTCATCGATATCGACGACCCGACCACCGCGCTCAAGAGCGTCAATCGCCCCACCGGCGAGAAGCTCGCCAAGCTGGGCATCGACACCGTCCGCGACCTCCTGTGGCTGTTCCCCACACGCCACCTCGACTACAGCGACCGCCGCCCCATCGCCCAGGCAGTCGTTGGCGAGGAGCAAACCATCGTCGGCACCCTCTGGGAGGCCACCGAGAAGCGCATGGGCAAGGGCGGACGCATGCGGGCGACTGAGGCTGTCGTCGGCGACGAAACCGGCAACATGCGCATCATGTGGTTCAACCAACCCTGGGTCGCCCAGAACCTCAAGCGCGCGATGGCCAGCCTGGCCGCAGCCGGTGCGGACAAGGCCCAGATCTCCCTCTCCGGCAAAGTCTCCGCCTACAACGGCCGCAAGCAAATGGACTCCCCCGATTGGGAGATGGTCGACGACCCAGAAACCTACGAGCTGGTGAACACGGGCCGTCTCGTACCCGTCTACCCGAAGACCGAAGGCCTCTACCAGAAGACCATCCGTCGGATCATCCGCGAGGCGCTCACCTCCCAGACCAAGGACGGCGTGCTTGAGATCGAAGACCATCTGTCCGCAGAAGTCATCGCTCGCAACGACCTCTGGCCGCTCGGCAAGGCCATCAGTCAGGTCCACTACCCCGACTCCAAAGAGGCCTTCGAACTCGCCCGTCGCCGCCTAGCCTTCGACGAATTTCTCGTGCTCCAGCTCGCCGTCGCTGCCAAGCGCGCGCGGCCCGCTGGCGAAGACCCCGGCATCCCCCTCACCCCCATGCCGGATGCCGTCAACACGTTTATCGCATCCCTGCCCTTCACCCTAACCGAAGGCCAGAACACCTCCATCGCCGAAGCAACCCAGGATGTCGCAGAGGCCAAGCACCCCATGAGCCGCCTGCTCCAGGGCGACGTCGGTAGCGGCAAAACCGTCGTCGCGCTAGCAATGCTCCTCACCGCCGTCGCCGACGGCTACCAAGGCGCGCTCATGGCCCCCACCGAAGTCCTCGCCGAGCAGCACTTCCTGGGCATCCGGCGGCAGTTGGAAGCCCTCGTGCAACCCAGTCTTGAGCAGGACTGGTTCAGCTTCACCCTGGCGCCGCACCCCGTCCCCATCAGCATCGGCCTACTCACCGGCAGCACCAAAGCAGCCGCCCGTCGTGAGTTGATCCGCCGCGCTGGCGAAGGCACGCTCGACATCCTCGTAGGCACCCACGCGCTCATCCAGAAAGACGTGAAGCTCGCGAACCTGGCCCTCGCCGTAGTGGATGAGCAGCACCGTTTCGGCGTGCTCCAGCGCGCCGCGCTCCGAGACAACACGTCGCGGATGCCCCACCTGCTGCTCATGTCCGCCACGCCCATCCCGCGAACCCTCGCCCTCACCGTCTACGGCGACCTCGACGCCTCCATGATTCCCGAGTTGCCCGCAGGTCGCTTGGAGATCAAGACGCGCCTCGTGCCCATCAGCCGCGCAGCCGCTGCCGAAGAGTTCATCATCGATGAAGTCACCGCCGGTCGCCAAGCGTTCGTCGTCTGCCCGCTGATCGACGAGTCAGAGTCCGTCCTCGCCCGCGCCGCGACCGTTGAGTTCGACCGCCTGCGTGACACCACGCTGTCGGAATTGCGCGTCGGCCTGCTCCACGGTCGCATGCCCCTCGCCGAGAAGCAGGCGGTCATGGATCTCTTCCGCTCCGGCGAACTCGACGTGCTGGTCACCACCCCGGTCATCGAGGTCGGCATCGACGTCCCCAACGCAACAGTCATGATGATCCAGGGCGCAGACCGTTTCGGCCTGGCTCAGTTGCATCAACTTCGAGGACGTGTGGGGCGAGGAGAGCACCAGAGCTACTGCCTCCTGCTCTCTGACTCGCTGTCCGAGGACGCCAAGGCGCGCCTCGATGTATTAGTCAAAACCAACGATGGCTTCGATATCGCAGAGGCAGACCTGCGCCTGCGCGGCCCAGGCGACTACTTCGGCACACGCCAATCGGGTTTGCCCACGCTCAAGATGGCCCGCCTCGACGACCGAGACCTGCTGTCTTCAGCTCGAACCGAGGCGCAGGCCATCATCGAGCAAGATCCGGCCCTCGCGCATAACCCCGGCCTCGCCGCAACCGTCGCCCGCTACGCCACGGCGGTCTCCGACGAGATGGCCTAGTTGGCGGTTAGCGTGACCTTCCCGATCTCCTCAGCAAGCACGGAGTCCAGGTTTTCGATCGGGATACCCGAAGTCAGCACTACCTTGGCGCCAGTCAGATCAAGCAGCGCCTGGAACCGGCTCACGAGCGCCAAGTCCTTCATCCCCTGCAGGGGGCGCAATGGGCAAAGTCGCATTAGATGTGATTGGGAATGCAATGCGTTGTGGGGCGTGGAGCACGGTGATGGATTCGCGCGGGTTCGCATCGCGGTGGTCAGAAAACAGATGTGCTGCGAGTGGGATGCAAGCGCGAGGATGGTGAGAGATTCTTCGCGGGCTGCGCCTCGTGTAATTGGCTGGGGTTACCTGTGGGTTTGGCGTGGGGAGAGAACCCCCTATAGTCCCCCTTCGTAAGGGGGACTAAGAGTCGGAGGCAGCGCAGGGACACGGGAATGATCGTTGGTGATGGCGAGCGCGGATGCCCCGGGCTCGTTGGTGGGTTCGGTCGTGTAGCTAGTCGGGGCTCGCCCTCGGATGTCTTGGCTTCGCCGCTAGGACTAAAGGTCGCTCGGCGCTCCGGGGACGGTCGTTGGTGATGGCGAGCCGGGATTCCCCGGGCTCGTTGGTGGGTTCGGTCGTGTAGCTAGTCGGGGCTCGCCCTCGGATGTCTTGGCTTCGCCGCTGGGACTAAAGGTCGCTCGGCGCTCCGGGAGGGGAAGGGCTTGTCGTGGTTGGTAGCGAGCGGGGATGCCCCGGGCTCGTTGGTGGGTTTGGTCGTGTAGCAGGTCGGGGCTCGCCCTCGGATGTCTTGGCTTCGCCGCTAGGACTAAAGGTCGCTCGGCGCTCCGGGTATGGCCGGGCTTGTCGTGGTTGATGGCGA
>JAQCEV010000160.1 GCA_027618515.1 Chloroflexota bacterium
TGACGCGGTGGCCTCTGTCTTGCCAGGCCCTGCTGTCTCTTACACCACGTCCTGGGACTCTACTCCGATTGCCTACCTCTGGTTCGGCCGCAAACGGCGCCCCAACCACTGAGCCCTGCTCTGGCCGCCGTGCCTAGCTCTTCTTCTCACCCTTGGACGTGGTCGGGTTGGAGCGGATGTGCTCCTTCACCGTTATGGTCTGGCCGTTGCGGCCGACTCGGGTGTACTCGGGGACTCGGTTGAACTTCTTGCCGTCGGCTGTCTTTGCCATGGCTGATCTCCGTTCCCTATCTGTATACGTTAATTATTGCGCGTTTTGGCCGGTAATCCAGGGATTTCGGGACGAGTTTCGCTGTACCGACCGCGACTTTAGTCGCGCAGGCGCACGGAGATGTCGTCGAGAGAGAGCGCTGTGAGCGTCGGGACGAGCATGTCGGCGGCGTCGAGGCTCATGTTGGCGGTGAGCGGGTTGGGTATGGCCACGCAGAAGAGGCCAGCGGCTTTGGCGGACGCGATGCCGTTGGGCGAGTCCTCAAGCGCGACCGCTTCGTGCGGTTCAACGCCAAGGCGAGAAGCGGCGAGGGCGTATATCTCGGGGTCAGGTTTGACCTCGGTGACGTCTTCCCGGGTGCATAGGCTCTGGAAGTGGTGGATCAGGCCGAGGCGCCGAAGGTGGCCGTGAACCCATTGCATGGTTGAGCTTGATGCAACGCCAAGTGCGAGCCGGAGGCGCTGCGCATCGGCGATCTGAGCAGCCACTCCGTCGACAGCGGGCAACTGGCTGGAGATGCCGTGGTGCTCTTGGCGGGCTCGCTCCCGGAGCTCGTCACGGTCGACCGCTCGTCCGATCTGCTGTTCAAGGTCTACGAAGATTCGATCCCGGTGCCCCGTGCTACCGATGATCCCCTCCCACGTGCTGAGCGGGAGCACCGCGTCGTGCTCGGCGAATATCTCGCAGTAGGCGTCGAAGATCGACTGCTCAGTGTCGACCATCAGGCCGTCGAAATCGAAGATGAGCGCTTTCAGTGCCATGGTGTAGGTCTATTGTCGCATCCGGTGTTGCATGTCGGCTTTGGGGCGGGCGGCAACGCGGCGCTATACTCCGCCCGTTTTCACCGAGAGGAGTCGGCATGTTGGACATCAGCAGAGAGGCCTTCGCGGCCTGGGCGGCGAGCGTGGGAGTGAAGGGCGACGCGGAGCACATGGAGCGGCTGCGCGGCGAGGTGCAGGGGATGATGGGTCGCTTAGCGCACTTGGACGACATCGACGTCTCCGAGGTCGCTCCTGAGGACGCAGGCTTGCGTCACGAAGGAGGTGTCGCGTGACTAGCTCGCAAGACCTGACTTCGCTGACCGTCGCCGAGCTTGGCGACCGCATGAAGACCAAGCAGGTGTCGCCGGTGGAGGTGGCCGAGGCGTTCATCGCTCGTGCTGACGCATTGGAGCCCACGCTCGGCGTGTTCGTGACTCGCTCGACCGAGCAGGCGCTCGCTGCGGCCAAGCAGGCTGAGGCCGAGATTGGGGCAGGCGACTACAAGGGGCCGATGCACGGCATCCCCGTCGGTGTGAAGGACATCTACGACACCGCAGGCGTGCGAACGACCTCCGGCTCGGCGGTCTACGCAGACTACGTGCCGGATCGCGATTCGGCAGCGGTCGCAAGGCTGCGAGAGGCGGGAGCCTACTTGATAGGCAAGACCGGCACGGTGGAGTTCGCGTTCGACCCGACAGGCCGGAACGCCCACTACGGGATGCCGAAGAACCCGTGGGGACTGGATCGGATGCCGGGCGGGTCGTCAGCGGGCTCCGGCGCCGGAACGGCTGCTGGCCTGTTCCCGATCTCCCTGGGCACAGACACGGGCGGGTCGATCCGCATCCCGTCTGCGCTGTGTGGCCTGACGGCGATCAAGCCCACGTTCGGGCTCACCAGCCGATTCGGCGTCACTCCGTTGTCGTGGAGCTTTGACACGGTCGGCCCGATGGCCAGGAGCGCCGAGGATGCAGCCATCGCGTTGAACGTGCTCGCGGGCTACGACCCTGAAGACCCAGGCTCGGCTCACAGCGAGAAGGTCGACTATACCCACGGTTTGAGCGACGGCGTGCGCGGGCTGCGCATCGGCGTGCCCAAGGAGTACGTGTGGGACGTGATTGACCCCGAGATGCAGGCGGCGTTCTGGAAGGCGATGTCGGACCTAGAGGAACTGGGCGCCGTCGTCGAGGAGATCTCGCTCCCCGAGTTGGCGTGGGTGCCCGCCATCGCGGCAGCCATGACAACGGTCGAGGCGGCCACGATCTACGGTGACCTGGCGCGGACCCGTGGTGATGAGCTTGATCCGTCGGTGCTTCGTCGCGTGCAAAGCGGCTTCTTCATCTCTGGCGAGACGTACGTGCAGGCGGCGCGTGCTCGTGTACTGTTCACCCGTCGCATGAACGCCGCTTTCGGGTCAGTCGACCTGATAGCGACGCCCACGGTTGCGATGCCAGCGCCTCCTCACGATGCGGAACGCATGCTGGTGGGTGGCGTCGACACTGCCGTTCGTGAGGCGCTGCTGCGCGATACGCGGATATTCAACGTGAGTCGCCTGCCAGCGGTGGCGATGCCGACGGGGTTCTCGTCGGACGGGTTGCCGTTGAGCATGCAGATCGCTGCGCCTGCGTTCCACGATGCGCTCGCGCTACGTGCTGCCCATGCCTACCAGCAGGCGACAGATTGGCATCGCGCTCGGGTGGTGATCTAGATTCAGATGCCGCTCCTCGGCAGATATGTGATAAAAGGCTTGCGTCGCGGGCGGTCATCGGCGCAAACAGTGATAGGGCTGAAAAAATGGGTGCAGGGCGCGCCCTGCCAAAGGAGATGGGGATATGGCAGAACTCGACGAGATCATGGAGAACGTGGCGCTGGCTAACCGGATGCTGTACGAGATGGAATTGGCGGACTCGTCGACCATCGAGCGCGGGCATGTGAGTTACCGGTTGCCGGATGAGCCGGATAAGTTCGTGATCAAGGGCCTCGGGCCTGCTTTGTCGCAGACATACGCTGAGCACATGGTTGTGGTGAACACCGAGGGTTTCAAGGTCAGTGGCGCACCGGAGATGAATCTTCCCAACGAGGTCAAGATGCATTCGTGCCTGCTGCGCGAGCGCCCTGAGATCAATTCTGTGGTGCACGTACACCCGCGGTACACGGTGCTGATGAGCGTGTTGCAGGAGCAACTCGCGCCGATGTGCATCGAGGGGATGCCACTGTTCGCGAAGGGGATCCCGATGTTCGGGAGCCCACGTCTCATCATCCACGAGAAAGACGGCGCGGAAGTCGCGGCGCTCATGGGGGAGTCTGACGCCATCATGCTGCAGGGCCACGGTGCGGCGACGGTTGGCGCGGACATGGAAGACGCGATGCTGAACATGCTGCACCTGGAAGAGCAGGCGAAGATGAATTATCTGGCTTTCTGCGCAGTGGGCCGCGACCACGGGTCGATCACGCCAGAGCAGCGCCAGGAGTTCGTGGCCAACATGCGGACGATGTCAGAGGCGGAGCACCTGAAGCCGGAGTTGGCCCCGACTGCTCGCAAGCCTTCCGGCAT
>JAQCEV010000051.1 GCA_027618515.1 Chloroflexota bacterium
CCAAGACGATACGAGTAGTGGAGAACGACCCTCGTTTCGCCCCGACGTCGCTGAGGCCTTTTTCGTCGAGTGACGCTCTGATCGTCAACGCCCTCACTGATGCACTCTCGACGGGCATGGTGCTATCCAAGGACGATTTCCAGATCACCGGTCGAGTTCTGACGATTCACTTCACCGACGGGAGTCGGGTCCAGGTGATGCAGGCCGCAGACAAAGCCACTCGGGAACCGGTAGCGGATCACTGGTTCCTCGTCGGTGGTTCGTCTGTTGCTGTGCGTTCCGCGGAGATCACCAAATGGTGGGGGGGTCTCGACGATCACTTCACTGCGGTGGAGGCTGTGACCTGGCCGAGCGGCGTGGCTGTGGACGAGACCGCGCGATTCTCCGGCCAAGGGTGGCCTGACGAAATGGTCGTCTTGAGCACCGTTATCAACGAGTGCCGGGTAGAGTTCGGTGAAGCCCGGACAACGATGGGGGCCTGGGAATGGGCAGGCGCCATCCCCGCAGTCGTTCAGCCTGGGGTGATGGAGATCAGCGTTAGCGGGGCGCAGCCTGGAATCTTCGTGCACAGGTCAGAGACGAAAGAAATCAGCGTAGGGAGGCCAGCAGGATTGTCGCTGGATGGTCGACAGGCGAGGGTCCTTTACGCTACCGATGGCACATCATCGCTGCCTACCGGCGCCCCTCTGTGGTCAGGCAAGCCGGAGCAACGCGACGCGGTCCGGGACCTGCTCGCCATCATCAACGACGCGCCAAATGCACAGGCACCCGCAGCCGCGATCGATCTCACCAACGCGCTCCACATCGGGCACCCTGATGGAACCGAAACGCTTCTGCACCTCGCGGGGGCGTGCGGCGTGGTGACGGCAACCACCGTCTGCTCGGACAATCGGTGGGCCGTGTCACATGTCGACCAGAGCGGAACGCAGATCAGCCCCGCAAGGTACATCGATTCACTGTCCATGTCCCACTGGTGGCGGCAACGCTCTCGCACGATGCCTCACGTTGAGCCCCTCGTTGTTCCCGACACAGTGCGTTCGCACATACAGATCATGGGCGAGGGTTGGCCCATCGGCGAGAGCGTCACCATTCAGGTCACGAGCCAGGGGGAAGTACTCGTAAACGACCGGGTAGATCTCAACTTCGGCAGCTTCTTCATCCACATTCCCCACCTGGCCCCACTCGCCGGCGCGCTGCAGGTAACGGTCATCGGACAGGGGGCGAATGCGCCCAGCGTAACGCGATCCACCGAGTACCGATGAGGGGTCCGGTCCTTCTGCCGCGCACCCTGGTATAATCTGGCCCGGCCTGCGCCTATTTCCGGGGTGGGCCGGAGTTTGTATGCCGTGTTTCGTGGCCAACGTGCACACCTTTCGCGGCGAGAGGTATTTTATTGCCTGCATACGGAATCATCGGTGCCCAGTGGGGCGACGAAGGCAAAGGCAAAGTTGTTGACTTCCTATCTGAGCGAGCGGACTTTGTCGTCCGGTTCTCAGGTGGCAACAACGCGGGACACACGGTCATCAACGACAAAGGGGAGTTCGCGCTCCACCTCGTGCCAGCGGGCATCTTCTGGCCGCACTGCACGTCGGTCATCGGACCCGGCGTCGTCGTCGACCCTGGAGCGCTGCTCGAGGAGATCGACGCCCTCGAATCGCGCGGCGTGGACACGAGCGGGCTCGTAATAAGTGACCACGCACACGTAGTCATGCCCTATCACGTCAAGCTCGACCAACTGGAAGAGCAAGCACGTGGAGAGAACGCGATCGGCACGACCGGCCGCGGAATCGGCCCCGCGTACGTCGACAAGACAGCGCGGGCGGGGATACGTATCGGGGATCTGCTGGATGCCCCGTACCTGAGAGAGCGACTCACCAGCGTGGTTGCCGCGAAGAATCTGGTGCTGACCAAGGTTTACGAGGCTGATCCTATCGACCTAGAAGCCCTGTACAACCAGTGCCTGGAATACGGAACCAAGCTGCAGCGCTACGTGACAAACGTGGAGCAGCGCGTAAGCGATGCCCTGGATCGGGGCGAGCGCGTGGTGCTTGAAGGTGCGCAGGGCGCGCTGCTGGATCTTGACCATGGCACCTACCCGTTCGTCACGTCATCGTCGGTGTCCATCGGTGGGGCGTGCACGGGGCTTGGTATCCCACCGCAGCGTATCGAAAGCATCATCGGCATCTTCAAGGCGTACTCGACCCGTGTCGGAGCAGGCCCCATGGCAACCGAGCTCAACAACGCGACTGGCGAGCACATACGTGAGGTTGCGCAGGAGTACGGAGCAACGACCGGTCGTGCGCGTCGGGTCGGTTGGTTCGACGGTGTGGCCGCAGCCCACAGTAGGGCTATCAACGGCTTCACGTCGGCAGTGCTGACTCGCTTGGACGTCCTGGACGGCATGCCGAGCGTGCAGATATGTGTGGCCTACGAGGTAGATGGGAAGCGGTACGATCGGTTCCCTAGCCTTCCAGGACTACTCGCACGGGCCACGCCGGTGCTCGAAGAGATGTCCGGGTGGATCATTCCCACTGCGGGTGTGACCGACCTCGACCAACTGCCGAAAGAAGCGCGGGCGTACGTCGACCGTATCCAGGAAATCATCGGGTGCCCCATCGACCTCATCTCGACGGGCCCCAAGAGACATGAGAGCATCACCGTCCGTCCCATCGTGCCAGACGCGCCCGAGGCGTAAGGCACACATGGTCACGGACCCCAAGACCAATTAACGGCGCAATAAGCGAACTAGCGAAAAGGGGAGCAACACATGAAGATCGGATTCTTCGACGACTGGACCCTCGGTGTGGTCAAGAACGACACTCACATCGTGGACGTGTCCGAAGTGCTAGAGGGCGTGCACGCCCACGGCCCGCAAGAGCTCATCCAGCTCGTCATCGAGAACTGGGATCAGGTGAAGGACGCCTTCCAAAACCTGGCCAACGTCTCTGAGGGCAAGCCTCTCACAGAGGTAAAGATGCGCCCCCCGATCCCGAGGCCTGACAAGATCGTTTGCATGGCGGTCAACTACCTCGAGTACGGCCAGCGCCCGATGCCTCAGATCGATGCGTTCCTCAAGGACTCCGACTGCGTGATCGGCGACGGCGACACGATCATTCTCGACGCAGACGCCCCGGCGACCATCTTCCACCACGAAGCTGAGCTCGCAGTCATAATCGGCAAGGATGCCGAGGGGAAGGTCGACCAGAAGGACGCCATGGACTACGTCTTCGGCTACACCGGCTTCATCGACGTTTCCGCCCGCAACATCGGACCTGAGGGCAAGACCAGCTTCTTCCAGGTCAAGTCCTGGCGGACGTTCGGACCTATGGGCCCGTTCATCATCACCAAGGACGAGATCGAAGACCCGCAGAACGTCGACCTGGCTATCACGGTCAACGGGACGGGCCGTCAGTCCTTCAACACGTCTGACATGGCCCACTCGGTCAAGGAGTGCATCGAGTTCGCCACGCGTCAGTTTCCGCTGCACGCGGGTGACATCCTGAGCACTGGCACAAACCACCAGGGCTTGGGTGCCCTCCAAGACGGCGACACGCTCAAGCTTGAGGTCGGCAACGTCGGCTCCATGACCCTCAACGTCTCTGACTCGCTCAAGCGCGAGTGGGAGCGCGGCGTTGACGAAGAGATGGCAGCCCGCGCACGCAACGCGACCGCTTAGTCGCTGCGCATAAGCGAAAACCTAAGGGCCCGTCGATAATCGACGGGCCCTTTTTCGTGCACCGCATCCGCGCAAGTCGCATCCCAATACGTGCAGGCCAGAACGGCCTAGCTAATGTTCACAGCAATGGCTTGGAGGTGTTCGATGCCAGTGATAGCAGCCGGAGCCAGAGAAGCCCTCGCGGAGATCACGAGCACTGCTTGCGATGACGCAGTGTCCACGGACGCTGTTCTAGCGTGCTTCGACGCCGCCGAAGAGATCGTCACGAGCGCCTTGAGTCACCCAGTCGTTATCTAGGCGTTGTGCCGACGGCCGCTAGCGGTTGCGCGATGCGACCAGGTGGCCCAGCCGTCAGCAGGCCCACAGTGTAGAGCGTCGGAGAGCACAGCGTCGAACACTTGGCCTGCCGCCTCTGCGGCAGGCCAATCGGTGTCTACTGCGAGGTGGCGTGAATCGGTCACCTCGCTTATAGGCACCCACTCGGCGCGGGCACGCTCGTATACGGCGATCGTGGCGTCCGACACATCATCACCCCGCGCCATACGCGCCGCGATGCGCTTGCGCACGACCTCCGGTGAGGCAGTGGCCTCGATGAACCACACGTCGACGCCCGCAGCGCTCGCTTCTTGGACGATCCGCTGGCGATACACAGGGTTCCTGAACGACGCGTCCACTACTTGGTACCCGTGCGCCGTTGCCCGTAGCTCTCTCAGGGCTCTTTCGATGATTGACTCGTACGCCTGCTCGTCAGCCGCAGCCGAGTAGATCCCCGTCCCGTATGGCACGTAGTTGTGCTGGTCTGGGGCCAAACCCGCCTGCCGCTTCCGCGCGAAGTCCGACGACGCGACTGTCGATGAGCCTGCCAGAGCCTTCGCCAACGTTGACTTGCCAGATCCAGGGAGGCCCATCACGACGAGCAGAGCGCGGCCTGGCAGTGCAGACAACGCGTAGGCGGACGCGAGGTCGAAATACTCTCGTGCTTCGCGCTCGGCGACAGCCCTGCCCTTCTCATCGTCGGCGGTGGCCGTCTCGAACCGTATGGCGGCGATCTTCGCGCGAACCATGGCTCGGTAGCACTTGAAGAACGTCAGGACTTCGCGAACCCCGTCATCGTGGGCGCTCTGCATGTATCGCTCAACTAAGGCCAGCGCTAGGTCTTCGCGGCCAAAGTGATCCAAATCCATGGCTAGGAACGCCAGATCCAACGCCGTGTCCCCGTACCGGTAGGCAGGCGAGAATTCCAGGCAATCGATGACCGAGATCGCCTCTTGGAGGCACACGTGGGCCGCATGCAGGTCGCCATGCCCATCGCGGATGCGACCGCTCTGCTCGCGCGCGCGGAAGGTCGACTCTCTTTGCCTGAGGAACGCACGGCTGTACGCCGCGATGAGTTCGATGGCTGACCGAGTGACCAGCGTCCCGACGAATCGCTCGGTCTGTGGGAAATTGTCGCTGACCAGGACTGCGAGCGTGTCGAAGCCGCCTCGGCGGGTAATCTCGGGCGATGTCTCCGCCGACTGGTGGAACGTTGCCAAGTAGTCCGCGATACGCTCGATGTCCGCGACCGCGACGTCATCGGTCGCCAGGAGCACATCCAGCATGCGGTCGTGCGGCAGTCGACGCATCTTGACCGCGTACTCGATGACGTCCCCATCGCCACCCAGGGTGATGGCGCCATCGCGTTGCACGACAGGCAGCACGGCAAGGTAGACATCGGGCGATAGTCGTCGATTCAGGCGTAGCTCAGCCTCGCAGTTCGCTCGCCGAAGCTCCAGCGTGGACAGGTCAATGAACCCGAGGTCGACAGGTTTCTTAATCTTGTAGACGAGGTCGGACGTCATGAAGAGGTGGGAGACGTGGGTCTCCACAACGTCGATGGGCCCACGAAGGGTCGCGCTTTCGTGCACGTAGGCATCGGGGCCGCGCAAGGCCGCGACTATGCGTTGGTATCGGTCGTCCATGCGTACACGACGCTCCAAAGCGGGGCGTTAGTCAAGGGTGGTGCATGCTTTCTCTGTGTCTCGCTATGTGACAAACTGTCGCCAACGATAGGGGAAAGGGGGCGAAAGTATGGAAATGCTCGGTGGTGCCATTGCTGTCGTAGCCATGATCGCTGTAGTCGCGGCTGCCGGTTTGTTCGAGGCTAGAAGGAAATCGATCACGTCACCCACCCGCAAAGAGGAGCGAGAGACCAGCGAGTGGGAGGTCATCCTTGAGATTGAACTGAACGACTCCGCCCGTGGCACGGGAGAGCAAATCTTCGTGCACCAGGCAGGGGATCGCATCACGGACGCGGGGCACAGATGCTCTGTAAAGCTTGAAGATCTGACTCACCCTGGGCTACCTCTTTGGCCCATGCGTTTCAAGAAGCAACGAATGAGAGTTCACCCTCATGATGTCGCGGCGTCTCAGGAGATCATCCAGGCGCTCAGGGACGAGTGGAACGGCGTCATTTTGCCTGAACAGGACCTCCGATCAGCGGTGGTCACGCCCCCAAGGGATGAGTCATAAAACGCCCGACGCTAACACGATAATCCCCGCACTATGACAAACGCTCAAAACGTCAACGTCGCGGTGGATGGTGAAGCAGGGCGCGAGGTGCTGCGAGCGGGGGACGCGACGCATGCTTTCTCTGTGTCTCGCTATGTGACAAACTGTCGCCAACGATGGGGGAGACGGGTTGAAGTATGGAGTACATCCTCGCTTTGCTGATGGTGGGACTGGGAGCCGGAGTAGGACTGATGTTGCGTCGGAAGGCGAATCAGGCCAAATCAGCAATGGTGGACCAAGGGCAAGCGGGGGAATCTTGGCTACCCCTAATGCAGACGGAAATCATCAACAGCTTTTCTCAAGCAGGCCATTCCGCCTGGAAGTTGGAGTTCGTCCGGGAATCCCGTGAACGGCTTAGCGACGCGGGGCTCCGGTGCACAGTTTCACTGGAAATGGGAAGCGCCCCCAACGCTGAATGGATGGGAATGTCTAATGGCGGTATCCATCTTTCCACCCTGCGGGTTCATCCGGATGATACTGAAGCGGCCCGCGTGATCATCGAGGCGTTCAAGGACGAGACGTACGGAGTCCCAGAAAGCTGAACAGAACCTCCCGTTAGCTTCCCAAGGGACGACTCATGAAACGCCCGGCCCGAACGCTATAATCCTCGCACTATGACAAACGCTCAGATTATCAAGGTCGCGGTGCACGGCGCGGCAGGTCGCGTGGGGCGCGAGGTGCTGCGCGCGGTGGACGCTGCGCCCGACATGACTCTCGTCGCCGCCATCGACCGTATACCCCAGAACGAGCTTGAGGCGCTGCCCGTCAGCGTGCCCTACTACACGGACGCTCGCGACGGCTACATGGCTGCTCAAGCCGACGTCGTTGTTGATTTTTCCGTCTCGGCCGCTAGCTTCCCGATGATCCCGCTGGCGCTGGCGGCGGGCACTCGGCCAGTGATCGGCACGACGGGATTCACCGAGGATCAGATCGCGTACCTGGATGCGCAGTGCCAGGAGCATCATCTTGGCGGTCTGCTGGCCCCTAACTTCACCATCGGCGCGGTGTTGCTCGGCACGCTTGCGGCCATGGCCGCGCCGTACTTCGACTACGTCGACATCTACGAAGAGCACCACGAGATGAAGGTCGACGCCCCATCCGGGACGGCCATCGGCATCGCCAAGTCCATCCACGATGCCCACCCCGAGGCTTTCGAGCACAACGACCCGACCCGCGAACCTCTTCCGGGAACCAGGGGCGGCAATTACAACGGGATGAGTATTCATAGTTCGCGGATGCCAGGCCGGATGGCTCACCACCAGGTGACGTTCGGTGGCCCAGGGCAGACGCTGACCCTGCGGCACGACACGAATAATCGAGAGTGCTACATGCCAGGCGTGCTGCTGGCTGTGCGCAAGGTGATGGGCCTTCAGGGCCTGACGGTTGGGCTCGACAAGCTGATGGGCCTCTAGGCGCAGTAGGCATGTCGAAGCGAGCCACCATGCGCGCAATCCTACTTGCCACTACATCAATTGCCCTTTCCGCAGGCACAGCTTACGCGCAGGTAGGATCCACGGGTCGTGGCATGACCTCCGTCAGAGGTCGAGATGAATTCGAAGGATTGGTCGTTTATGCGCTCGTGGCGTTCGCGGTGATTCTGGGCATCTACGGATTGATCGAAGACTGGTTTGGCAGGCAGAAAACCGCGCGAACGAGAGCGTCAAGGCAGCGAAGGGCGAGGACCTCAAAACGCGACTCGCAGGGCAGGTTCGTCTCAAACAATATACTGGACAACCCCGGTAGCACGGGCGACTATTCACCGCATCCACCCGAATGAATCTGCCGCGACAGGTCTCGCCATTGACCTCGACAACCCGATGGGCCTCTAGGCTCAACGATCTTCACGGCTGGTACTCGCCCCAACGCCTTTCCTGATGAGTTGATTCATGGATGCTGGTAACCGCAACTCTGCCGACCAATCGCCCGCATCGGCCACACACGCATGGCATTCCATGGAGGTCGCGGCTGTTCGAGTCGCTCTTGGGGCGGGCGACGACGGGCTCTCCGCAGAAGAGGCAGAGGCCCGCCTGCTAGCCGTGGGGGCCAACGAACTCGCGCAGACTCCGCCGGAGTCGCGCGCGAAGATGCTGCTCAGCGAGTTCACCAATCCACTGGTCCTGATCCTGCTGGCGGCGGCCTCGCTGCTCCTCTTCGTTAGCTTCGTGAGCCCCGAGAGTTCGGATCGTGGCGACGGCTTACTCATCCTGGGGATCGTCTTTGCCAACGCTGCGTTCAGCTTCGTGCAGAACCATCGCGCGCAGCAGGGGATCGAAGCGCTGGAGCGAGCGGCGGCGACCTACGCGACGGTGATGCGGGGCGGACGAAGGCTGACCACCCACGCCCGCGAACTCGTACCGGGGGACGTCGTGGCCATCGAGGAGGGCGACAGGATACCGGCGGACGGTCGACTGCTCGCAGTCTCGCACCTTCAGGTGGACGAGTCAGCGCTCACTGGAGAGAGCCTGTCCGTCGCCAAGACAGTGGCCCCGCTGCCCGATGCGACTGACATGGCGGAGCGGACCAACTGTGTGTACGCCGAGACGACGGCCCTGACCGGGCGGGCGACGTTCATCGTGACGCAGACCGGGATGTGCTCGGAGATCGGCCAGATCGCGGGGGCGATGCAGGCGATCAAGAAGGCCAAGTCCTCTTTCCAGAGAGAGATCGCCGAGCTGGGCAAGCGTATAACGTGGATCATCGCGGTCTTGATCCTTTTGGTCGCTGCAGTGCAACTCACAGTTGTCGGGAATTCTCTTTTAGAAACCTTCGTGATTGCCGTCGCCCTCTCGGTGGCTGCGATCCCGGAAGGCCTGCCCGTCGTGATGACTCTGGCGTTAGCTTTCGGAACCCGACGCATGCTGGAGCGGCGTGCTCTCGTTTCTTCTTTGCCTATCGTCGAGATCATCGGATCAGCCAACGTGATCTGCACGGACAAGACGGGCACGATCACTGAGGGCAGGATGAGCTTGCGACGCGTGCTGATCAGTGGCGATCTGCTGGAGGGACGGGTGATGCGCTAGGCACGGAGGGTGAGTTCCAGGTGGACGACCGGTCCGTCGACCTCAGCGCGAGCCCGGCCATGCTTGCGGCGGGGTTGTGCAATAACGCTCACCTGAGCGCGGACGGCTCGTTCATGGGCGACTCGACGGAGATCGCTCTGCTGGCGGGTGCCGTCAAGGCAGGGGTGCCCCTTATCGACTACACCCGCACCGAAGAGATTCCGTTCTCATCGGAACGCCGCATGATGAGCGTCGTGGTCGGAGGCGGGGATTCGCCGATGCTGCTGGCCAAGGGCGCGCCGGAGAGGATCATGGAAGTCTCGACGCGAGTGCTGGAAGCGGGCGACGAGGTGCCGTTGGACGACGAGCGGCGGCGGAGGATCGAAGCGGCAACCACCGATCTCGCGTCCCAGGGCTATCGCGTGCTGGCGCTGGCCATGGGCCCGGCGCCGACAGGGGACGGCGAGGCAATCGAGGCCAACCTCACATTCGTGGGCCTGGCTGGCATCAGCGATCCTCCGCGTGAGGGGGTGGAAGACTCCATCCAGGCGTGCAGGGATGCAGGGATACGCGTTGTGATGATCACGGGCGACGCCAAGCCCACGGCGGCGGCGATCGCGGCGGAGGTGGGGCTCGGGGGCGACGCCATGTCAGGGCGCGAGTTGGATGCGCTATCGAACGAAGAGCTAAGCGAGGTTGTCGGTCGCATCAACGTGTTTGCTCGGGCAGAGCCGCGCCACAAGGTGTTGATCCTTGAGGCGCTTCAGCAGGCGGGCCAGGTCGTCGTGATGACGGGGGATGGGGTGAACGACGCGCCCGCGCTGAAGGCCGCGGACGTGGGCATCGCCATGGGCATCAGGGGAACGGAGGTCGCACGAGACGCTGCGGACATGGTGTTGCTGGACGACAGCTTCCCGACCATCGTGGCGGCGGTGGAAGAGGGGCGGCGGATTTTCGCGAACATCAAGAAGTTCGTGAACTATCTGCTGATCGGGAACTTCGCGGAGGTTCTCGTCATCCTGATAGCGGAGGCGTTCGGCTACTTACCCGTGACCGCTGTGCAGATACTGTGGATCAATCTGATCACGGACAGCGGTCCCGCTGTCGCCCTGGGCGTTGACCCCGCACACAGCGGACTGATGCACGAACCTCCTCAGCGGGGACGCCTCATCGGTCGCAGCATGCTGGCGCTGCTTGCGGGAATCGGCTCCGTCAAGGCAGCGGTCATCCTCTGCACATTCGCCAGCGGCCTCGTACTTTTCGACCTGAAAACCGCCCAGACAATGACGTTCACTGCGTTCGTCGTTCAAGAGTATCTACGGCTCGCAATCATCCGCTATCAAGAGCGCACTTCACTATTCGTCAACCGCTGGCTGACCGTCTCAGTCTCGGCAAGCTTACTGCTGCAGCTAGGCATCCTCTACGGCCCGGCACAGGAGTGGTTCGGAGTCACGGCCCTCGGCCTGGGGCCATGGGGAATCATCCTCGCAGGGCTGGTGATAGCGTTCGGGCTGGCCATCGTCGTCACCAACATGGTCGTTGCGAGATTCGGGCGCCCCTAGTCTGACGTCTCCGACTCGGCCTGCTCCAGTTCGGCTTGCAGTTGGTGCAACTTGCCAAGCACCGTCGCGTCTATGACCGTATCGCCGACCTCAACGGTCAACCCTCCAAGCACCTCCGGTCGCACGTGATGCACGGCTGCGGGGTACGTACCGAACAGCGAGCGGAGGGCGTCACCGACGGCGCTCCATTCTTCAACGGTTAGCGCGACTGCGCTGGTCACCGATATCAGCCCCTGAAGAGGAACGGTAACATCGACGTTCGTTTCGGCGATCTCGCGCAGTGCGGATGCCAGCAACGCTTGCTGCGTCTCGGGCCCTAACGCCTGACGAAGCACCCGTTCCGCTGCGGCCACTGCCAACGCCGCACCTTCCGCATGAACTCGGTCACGTTGGGCGTGGAGGTCCGACGCTGAACGCGCCTCTGCCTGCGCGAGGCCGCGCTCAACGGCGTCCCTAGTCTCGGTTCGCGCCTGGCGCATCGCGGCATCGATGATCGATGCCGCTTCAGCACGCGCCTCGGCGAGGGCAGCGAGGGATGTCGCATGCTGCGCGACGACGTCCGCCTCAGCTTCCCGTAGCAGTGCTTCAGCTTGAGCGCGCTCCTCGGTGCGTCTGCGTATACCCGCGAGCATCGGTCGAAACGCGATGGCGTAGAGGACGGCGGTGAGGATCGCGAAGTTGATCGAATAGATGATCAGGCTTGGTAGGTGGAAACCGAGTTGCTCCAATCCATCAATCATTGAATCGCACCTGGGGGAGTATCGTCGTCTCGGCTCTCAAAACCTATCGCGGCAGCAGCGAATACCGCGAACAGAGACCCAAATATCCAGGCCTGGACGGCCCCGATGAGGAGCTCCAGGCCATAGAACGGGACGACCACCGCAAGCGGCGCTATGAAGCCGATGGCCAATATCAACACTTCACCGGCGGTGAGGCTTCCGAACAATCTGAACGTGAACGACAGAACGCGGATCATCTCGAGGAACAGTTCGAATATACCGGCCAAGAATTCCGCAGAGGCCGCGATCATCCGGCCTTTGAGGAGCAGGCGCACCCGGAAGAACCGCTCAACGTACGCCAGCCCCAACGAGTACACCCCGAAGAATTGCACGAGGATCCCCGCGCTGAGAGCCAGGGCCAATGACATGTTGATGTCCGAGCCAGCACCGCGAAGCAGCGGCACGCTAGTGCCATCGGATGCCGTCACGTACAAGGGGCCGTAGAAGGGCAACGATCCGATCCAAGCGTTGGCCAAAATGAACAGGACGGCGGAGCCGGAAATCGTAAAAAGAGGCGTCGCGATCTTCGGCCCGACCAGACCCTGAACGAACCGCCAGAACGCTTCGATGGGAACCTCGATGGCAGTCAGCAACCCGAGGTGGCCAAACGCGGCGAAAACACGGGCAGTGAGGAAGAGGCTGACGATCAGCAGTGTCGCGAGCCAGCAAGAGAGCAGCGTGTTAGTCACTGGGACACCAGCAATCGAGAACAACTCATTCGATATGAGAGAGAAACCCACGCCGTCGCCTCGGCCCGGAATCTCGAACATCGACGGCAGGATGACCTGGGCCCCCACACCTATCACGGCCAAGCCAACGGCCGCTACCGCCCAAACGGCGATGGGCGCGCGAACTCGGAACGGACGAGCGGTATGAGCCATGGGCTCAGTCTACCTCTAGCCTCATGTTCGCTCGCCATGGCGGGCCCACAACGCCGTAGCGGTAGTTCGTCTCGTTCACGGGCATATCGACAAGCGATGGCTCCCGGCTCCAGCCACGGTTACACTAAGGGTGCCGTAGTCGGCACGAATTCGACCTGGAGTGCACCGTGAGTAACCCGAGAGTAGCCATCGTTGGCGCGACCGGCGCCGTGGGCAGAGTAGCCCTACAGATCCTAGAAGAGCGTGGATTCGCCATGGACGCCCTGCGTCTAACGGCATCCCACCGTTCCGTGGGTAAAACGATGATCTACAAGGGCCAGGAGATCACCATCGAGGCCACCACGGCCGAGCTTCTCGCGGAGTGCGATCTCGCGTTCGTGTCCGCCAACGACGACATCTCGCAAGAGATCGGCGTGCTTGGGCCGCAGCAGGGATGCGTGGTGATCGACGACAGCGGAGTGTGGCGCATGGATCCGTCGGTGCCGCTGGTGGTGCCGGAGATCAACGCGGACGATGTTGACGGCCACAAGGGCCTGCTGGCTATCCCGAACTGCTCGACCACGCCGCTGGCTATGACTCTTGCCGCGCTCGGCGCTAAGAACCCAATCAAGCGCGTGATTGCTTCGACGTACCAGTCGGTGTCTGGCACCGGCTCGGCCGCCGTGGCGGAATTGAACACACAAGCTGCTCAGGTTCTGGCAGGCGAGCCGACGACCGCAGAGTCGTACCCCCACCAGATCGCGTTCAACGTGCTGCCGCACATCGGCTCCCTGAAAGAGGACGGCTACTACTCTGAAGAGGTCAAGATGCGGCAGGAGACACAGAAGATCCTGCACCGACCTGACATCGCCATCTCGACGACCTGCGTACGTGTACCTGTGCCGATCTCCCACAGCGAGGCGGTCAACATTGAGTTCGAGCGTCCGATGGATCCAGACGAAGCCCGCGAGTTGCTGGCGGCGTTCCCTGGCATCGTGGTTGTCGACGACCCCGCAAACGCGAAGTACCCCATGCCTATCGACGCCGCTGGCACCGACGAAACGTATGTGGGCCGCATCCGCAAGGACTCTTCTCATCCCAATGGGCTGGCCCTCTGGATCGTGTCAGACAACCTCCGCAAGGGTGCAGCAACCAACGCAATCCAGATAGCGGAAGAGGTCGCCAAGCGCGGAGCATGGCTCCGCGAACGCGTGTAGGCCCCGGTAGAGTTTCTCGATCAGCAACAAGGAGTCCCGAGATGGCGAGCATAGGAAGACTGCTGACAGCGATGGTCACCCCGTTCGACGCCAACGGCGAGGTCGACTACGCCCAGGCTAAGCGTCTCGCCAAAGCGCTGATCGCCTCCGGTAGCGATGGACTCGTAGTCACGGGAACCACCGGCGAAAACCCTGCGCTCTTCCACGAGGAGAACTACCGCCTCTGGGCCGAAGTCAAAGAGGCAGTCGGCGACACCGCTACGGTGATTGCAGGCTCAGGCACCAACGGCACAGGCGAAGCGGTGAAGCTTTCCCAGGACGCAGAGCGGGCAGGTGTCGATGCTCTCCTCCAAGTTGTGCCGTACTACAACAAGCCCACCCAGGAGGGGCTGTTCCGGCACTTCTCGGCGCTGGCAGAGGCCACTCCGCTGCCGAACATCCTGTACAACGTTCCCTCCCGGACGGTCACCAATATGACCGCAGAGACGACCCTGCGACTCGCTGAGGTCACGAACATCATCGGCATCAAAGAAGCCGCGGATGATCTCTCCCAGGTTGGGGCCATCATTCGCGACGCCCCTGCCGACTTCCGCGTTTGGTGCGGTAACGACAGCGATACTTTCGCGCAGATGTGCGTGGGGAGCTACGGCGTCGTCAGCGTCGCGTCACACCTGGTCGGCAACCAAATCAAGCGCATGATCGACCTCACGGTCGCGGGAGATCTGGCCGCAGCGGCGGAAGAACATCGACGCTTGCTGCCCTTGTTCAAAGGTCTCTTCGTCATCAGCAGTCCCATCTCAATCAAGTACTGCATCAACAAAGCGGGCTTCAACGTTGGGAGCCTCCGCTTACCGCTGTTGGATGCCGACCCAACGACTGCGGCGTTCTTGGACAATCTGATGGCCGGATATCAAGTCGACCTACCAACCAGCGTTGGAGCCGCTTCCAACTAGGCGGCGGTCTCGCGCCCGAAGAAGGCCGTTGCGACGCCAGTCGCCAGGATCACGACGCCGATGACCGCGAACGCCACGGGGATTCCTAGTGGCACTGCCAACGCCCCAACCACCAGCGGTCCAATGAGCTGCCCCACGTTCATAGTCGCCTGCCACGTGCCTAGGAAATAGCCACGCCGATCCGCAGGCGCCAGATCCATGGCGTAGGTCTGCACTGTGTTGCTGCCGACAGCCTCTCCCACGCCGAATGCCACTGCGGCCGCCAACGCGACCAACAGCCCATTCATGCCAGCTACGAGGAACAACGAAAGTCCGATCACCAGTAAGCCAACGACCAGCATGGGCTTCCGCCCACGCCAATCCACCAACGCTCCCACCGGCAACGCCACCAGCATTGCGGCAAGGCCCGATGCGCTGATCAGGTTACCCACGTCGGTCAGGCTTAGGCCCGCCGCCGCTGCCTGCACCGGAAAGAACGTCCTGAATGCCCCAGGCCCCTGCGTCACCAAGCCCAGGGCCAGCGTGATCATTCCGAGAGCCATGAAATCCTTCGTGCGGAACACGGAAAGGTCAGGCAGCAGGCGTGTCTTCTGCTGCGGGGCAGACTCCGGGCCGACCTGATTGTCGGAGCGTGATCGCGTCTCCTTGATCAGCAAGATGACGATAGCCACGATGACGACCTTCGTTGCAGCGATGAACAGGAACACCGATGCAAGATCAAAGAACTCAGCGACAAGTCCGCCTGCAGCAGGCCCCGCCAGGATCCCTACACGCATCGACGTATTCCGCAGCGCTACACCACGCCCACGATTGGCGACTCGTGTGAAGTCTGCGAGCAGCACTGATGAACCCGTCACCCACACGGCAACGCCGAATCCTGAGATCAGCTCCAGTGCCAAGAAGGGTGGATAACTTGTGGTGTACGCCTGCGCAGCGAGCGCGCCTCCATGTAGGATGGCGCCCGCCGCTACGACAGGACGCCTGCCGATGCGGTCAGTCAACGCGCCCGCGAGAGGGGCACCGAACATCCTGGGGGCTGCACTGAAAGCGGACACGAGTCCCACCAGGAAGATCGAACCACCAAAGGAATACGCGTACAGCGGCCGCACCATCCAAAGCGCGCCCGTACCGAATCCCCAGAGGAAGAATACGGAGAACACCGGCAAGGCTGCGAGGCTCAGCAACCCGCCGCTAGGGCCTCCATCATCGTCCTGGGCCATGAGATCCTTCCGCCCGGGGCGGGTTCGAGTAGTATGCGGAGTGCCGAGGCGCGGATTCTACGTTGGGATGGCGCTCCCCACAAACCCGGAGAGCTGAAACAGATGCGAATCATAGGCTGGAATATCCGCGCGGGAGGCGGGCGCCGCATCGAGCAGATCGCGACGCAACTGTGGGACTGGCGGCCCGATATCGTCGCCCTCTCTGAATATCGCGGCACACCACCCAGCGAATGGCTCGCCGAAACGCTCGCGGAACTCGGCCTACCCCATCAAGCCACGACCGCCAGCGCCAGCCTGCCTGCCCGCAATGCGCTGCTGGTGGCTAGTCGTTGGCCGACTAGCGTTATTCCCCTGCGGTCGCTACCTCATCCTCGGGAGCGCATCCTGCCGGTACAGGTGGAAGCCCCCGTGCCCATAAGCATCCTGGCGGTCCATGGGCCCCTAGGCCCTACTGGCCTCCGGCGTCCGTTCAACTCCACGCTACTCGCTAAGCTGCGCACCTGGAAGCGCGCGCCAGGCATGTTGATCGGCGATACGAATACGGGCAAACGCGGGATCGACGAGGAGTCCCCGGTGTTCGACGCTCGTGATGATGCGTGGATGGACGGCATGGCCGAGGCTGGTTGGCCCGATTCCTTCAGGCACGTCCACGGCGACCGCCGGGAATACACGTGGTATTCGCCAAACCGGGGGAACGGTTTCCGCCTCGATGAAGCTTTCATCCATCGTTCGATCCTCCCGAAGGTCGCGAGCGTTGAGTACCATTGGGCGCCCGACGCCACGGGCCGACGTGACGGGGTCAGCGACCACGCTGCGATCGTTGTCGATCTCGCCGAATAGTGGGTCGGACGGGCTCGTGATGCTCCCCCTGTCGGTAGGTCACAGCACGATGGCCCGAAAGCGAATGCGCGTTCGTGCGGCTCCAGCTACCCGAGCAGCAATAACACCAGGGCCGCGATGATCAGGCCGTAAGACACGATGAGGCCGGTGAAGAATCGTGATCCACCAGCATTCTTCAGTCTTGAACGTGCAATGGTGGTCGTGGCAGCAGCCGCGAGCGCACCGATGAGGCCGACCCAGGCGCCAGCGAGAGCGCCGTTGCCTGCGGACGTGAACCGATCAAGGTCCGAGCCATCACCGAGGAACGCGGAGAACACCGCACCGGCAGCGATCCCGACGGGCAGCGATAGCACGAGCCAGAGCGCGAATCTCTTGATGAACGGCACGGACATCTCCTTAGAGCGTTTCTGCTGGATACACGTAGAGACGCGACATGTCGCGTCTCTACGTTCGTACTTCTCTAAACCGATCCTGGCCCTGCTAGTCTGCTAGCGTGGACGGCGGTCGCGGTCGCCGCCGCTAGGCCTGCGGTCGCGGTCTCCACCACCACCACCGTTGCCACCAGCTGAAGCTTTGACCTTCTCGGGGTCGGCGCCTTCGAGGATCGCGCGGTGCGACAGGTTAACCCTGCCCATGCGGTCGACTTCGATGACCATGACCTCAAGCTCATCGCCCATCTTGACGACTTCCTCGACGCTTCCGACACGGGTGGTTGCAAGCTCACTGATGTGAACGAGCCCTTCCTTGCCGGGAAGCATCTCGACGAAGGCACCGAAGTTCATCAGCCGCGTCACCTTGCCGGTGTAGCGTTGGCCAACCTCAACGTCCTTCGTCAGGCCTTCGACCATCCTGATGGCCGCGTCTGCGGACTCAGCGTCCGACGAGCCGATGGTCACCATGCCGTCGTTTTCGATATCTACTGTTGCACCCGTGGCTTCAACGATGCCGCGAATGGTCTTGCCACCAGGCCCGATGACCGCGCCGATCTTATCCACCGGGATCTGAATGCGGGTCATACGTGGTGCGTTCTCGTTGAGCTCCGGTCGGGGCGCAGCGATGGTTTCAAGCATGTGCTTGAGGATGTGCAGGCGCCCTTCCTTCGCTTGCGCGAGGGCGGTGCGGAAGACATCCATGCTGATGCCGGAGGCCTTGATGTCCATCTGGAGGGCGGTGATGCCCTCGGCAGTACCAGCGACCTTGAAGTCCATGTCTCCCATGAAGTCTTCGACGCCCTGGATGTCAGTAAGCACCTGGAAGTTGCCATCGGCATCGGTCATGAGCCCCATGGCTACGCCAGATACCGGTGCTTTGATGGGTACGCCAGCGTCCATGAGGGACATGGTGCTGCCGCAGACGCTACCCATGGACGTGCTGCCGTTGGAGCTGAGGGCCTCAGACACCAGACGGAACGCGTAGGGGAACTCAGACTCGTCAGGAATCACCGGGGCAAGGGCTCGCTCGGCGAGTGCGCCGTGACCAATCTCACGTCGGCCAGTACCCATACGGCGGGCTTCGCCGGTGGAGTACGGAGGGAAGTTGTAGTGGTGGATGTACCGCTTGGTGTCCTCGGGGCTTAGGCCGTCAAGCCTCTGCTCCAACGCCCGGGGGCCTAGAGTCGCGACCGTGAGTATCTGAGTCTCGCCACGCTGGAAGAGCGCGGACCCGTGGGTGCGGGGGAGCAGGCCAACCTGGCTAGACAGCTCGCGTACCTCGGTGAGGCTCCTGCCGTCGGGGCGCTTCTTCTCATAGAGGATCTTGGAACGTACGACCTTCTTGAGGACGTCATCGAATGCTTTGGCAACGACGGGGCGGCCCCATTCCTCAGCCAACGCCTCGAAGACCTTTTCCTCGACCGCCTTCGTTCCCTCGTTGCGCTCGCCACGGCCCTCGCCGCGATCAATCACACCTTCGAGGCCAGCCTTGGCGATCGCTTCAACCTTGGAGAGCAGATCGGGGTCTGTGGCCTCGGCGACTTTGACCTCAACCTTGGGCTTGCCGATCTCGGCGATCAGTTTGTCCTGCAGTTCGATGATCTTGACGTTGGTTTCCTGACCCATCTGGAGGGCGTCGAGGATGATTTCCTCGGAGACCTCTTTGGCGCCGGACTCAATCATGATGATGGCGTCACGGGCACCAGCGATGGTCAGGTCCAGCTTGGAGCGGGTGAGTTCCTCGAAGGTCGGGTTGACCACGAGTTCACCATCGATGTAGCCCATGCGGGTTGCGGCAACAGGGCCGTTGAACGGGATCTGTGAGATCGACAGCGCAGCGGATGCACCGATGATCGTCATGATGTCAGGCTGGTTGACGTGGTCCACGGAAAGTATCGTGGAGATGACCTGCACTTCGTTACGCATGCCCTTGGGGAAGCGGGGGCGAAGCGGGCGGTCGGTGAGCCGCGCAGCGAGCGTGGCCTCGGTTGTGGGGCGGCCTTCACGCCGGAAGAAGCTTCCGGGGATGCGGCCAACGGCGTAGAGACGTTCTTCGTACTCAATGGTGAGCGGGAAGAAGTCCATGCCTTCGCGGATACCGCCCATAACGGCGGTTACCAAAATCATGGTGTCGCCGTAGCGGATCACGGCAGCGCCGTGGGCCTGTGGGGCGAGCAAACCTGTTTCGATGGACAGTGTTCGTCCACCAATCTCTATCTCATGCTTTGTGGGCATATCAAACTGCTCCTCTTCTTTTCCAATTCGGCGAGGAGAAGCTGGTACGTGCGGTGCTTAGGAGCTTCCGGTAATAGCAAAGTAGCACCCGGTGGGTGCTACTTGATGCCGAGCTACCTGCGGAGGCCGAGCCTAGTGATCACCGTACGGTAGCGTGCCACGTCTTCGTTAGCTAAGTAACGAAGCAGGCGCCGCCTCTGGCCTACCAGCTTCAACAGACCTCTGCGCGTTGCATGGTCCTTGTGATTGCTGCGGAGGTGATCAGTCAGCCCGCGGATACGTTCGGACAGGAGAGCCACCTGTACTTCAGTCGAACCGGTGTCGCCCGGCTTTATCTGGTACTCTCCAATTATCTGCTGCTTGGTCGCGGTGTCTAGCATTCTTCTCTTTTCGCGGCCTACTCTGTTCTTCCGCTCTCTCTTATTTTCGTGGATAAGTATACACACCTTGACGGAATCAGTGAAGTTTGTTTTGGCTTTTTTGCCTCGGAATCACAAGGGTAGTATCAGGTTCTCATGCTAAATATCGGTACATCGGCGCCAGATTTCTCCGGTCAGCTTGATGACGGCTCAACGTTCAAGCTGTCCGAGTGGGCTGGTCTCAAGCACGTCGTTCTTTACTTTTACCTTAAAGATTTCACCAAAGGGTGAACGATCGAATCGAGTGGCTTCCGTGATGTGCATGAAGCCATAGAGTCCCTAGATGGGATGATCGTCGGGATCAGTGCCGATTCGGTGGAGAGTCATCGGCGGTTCCGAGAGTCTCTAAGCCTGCCCTACCCTTTGCTGTCCGATCCCGAGAAGACCGTGATTCGTCTGTACGACGTGAAGCGGCGGCTCTCGGTACTCACGAATAAGCGGGTCACCTACATCGTCAGCAAGACGGGTGCCATCAGTGGGGTGTATCACCACGAGATCGCTTTCGGTCAGCACAAGAACGATGTGCTAGAAGGGCTGAAGGCGCTGAGCACCGGTGGTTAGCGTTGGGCGACGATATGCCGACGTGATGGCGCGCGGTTTCCCGTTCCGTCATGATGTGTTGCATTTTGTTACATTTTGTTACATCCACTCCTGAGTTGGTCGCGCCATAACGCGCATGGGCGTTCGCTTTGAGGAGGCACTTCACGGCGACCGTAGATTCAGCATAGCGACCAAGTGGCAATCACGCGACAGTCAGGTGTCGCAGTTCAGGCTCCAGGGGCGCGGACCACGGCGGCGGGGCACAGAGAGCCCGACCTAACGATTAGGCCATTCGGACGTTACCTAATTAAGACGGGCGAGTATAACCGCCATCGTCGTCATGATTCGGAAGTTCACCGAATCACCCCTGCGAGGCGAGTTTCCGCGCGGGGGCACCCCAAGGAGGCATGCAATGCGGTCTAAATGGCTTATGGTTTCGGTGGTTGCTGCGGTCGTCATGTTGGCGAGTGCAACGTCGGTGTTCGCTAATCACTCGTGGGGCAAGTACCACTGGGAGATTGCCGGGGCGCCACTTGCTCTGAACATCGGCGACAGCTTGGCTGCGGGGGCTTGGGATGGTTACCTTGCCACGGCAAACAACAACTGGAATACGCTGACACCCGTGTTGGACAACTCGATCGTCGCTGGCGCTGCCAACAACCCGATTGATTGCGTGCCCGCCACAGGTGCAGTAGAGGTCTGCGCTTCCAACTACGGAAACACGGGCTGGCTCGGGATCGCAGGCATCTGGGCTACCCGTGGCAAGGACGCCCACATAACTCGCGGCTACGTCAAACTGAACGATTTCTACTACGCCGCAACCCCACCGGGCACCGGCTACAACACGGAAGATGATCGGCTGTATGTCGTATGTCAAGAAGTCGGCCACGAATTCGGACTTGGCCACCAAGACGAGAACTTCACGAATGGCAACCTGGACACGTGCATGGACTACACATCCACGATGACCGCTGCTCAAACCACGCCAAACGCCCATGATGCCGAGCAACTGGAGGCGATATACGCCCATGTTCACGGTGGCGACACGGGCGGGGG
>JAQCEV010000052.1 GCA_027618515.1 Chloroflexota bacterium
GGGTGACGCGGTGGCCTCTGTCTTGCCAGGCCCTGCTGTCTCTTACACCACGTCCTGGGACTCTACTCCCGGAAATTGTTCCCTCGTCGTACCGATGGGCAAAGCGTAGGCAACTCCTCGACCCCCTCATCACACATTCAATGTGTGACCTGCAACGTCGCCGGGACCGCGATGGCTTCCCGACGCTTGGGATGTTCAGACCCGGCAGGATTGAGCGACTAAGGATTGTTCCGGAGGATTCGCCCCACTGGTCTGAACAACAACTCGGCCGACTTCGACAGCTGCCAATGTTCGGTAGCCTACCGAAAGAAGAGCTTGAGAAAATTCCGTTCAAGTTCATGTATGACTTTCATTGCGACGACTCCGGATGCCAAGGGCACAGCATGATGTGTACCGATTGGGAGATGGCGGAGACATACCGAAAGTGGTCGAGCGAATATGGTGACGGGTGGAAGCAGGCGTTCCTAGATAGATGGGAATCCGAAATGATTAATCTCAACGACACCCACTTCTATGTGGGGACGCTGAGCGACCATCCGAAGGCCTGGATCATCGTTGGGCTGTTCTTTCCACGGAAGGAGCCCCAAGCAAGGCTCCTATGGTAGAGAGTTTTGCACTTCCCTCACTCCGATTGGTACACGCATTCGTGTGAGCAACGCCAAGCGACTTACGCCATCCGTTCCCCTGTGACAAACTCCCCTAGCGCGGTCGTCACCCCATTCCCTATCCTTAACCGATGCACCTCTCCGGCCCCTCAGCGTCCCGGCAACCAGATGCATCGCACGCCCCATGCTCAGGAACAAATGAGCAGAAACGAGCAGAAATGAGCAACATCAAGACGTGGAGCCCTGTCCCAGAGCACCAACCAACCCAGGCTCCCGGAGCGCCTCGCGACCTTCAGTCCTGCGGCGAAGCCAAGAGATCCAAGGGCTCGCCCCAACTGGCTACACGCATTGCCTAGAATCAAACCCCGGCCATCCCGGCTCGCCGGAGGCGAATGAGACAAAATGAGACGTTTTGAGACACCCCTATACGCACGACCCGTACGCAATCCCAACTCCGCCCGGCTAACCCGAGACCCCGTATATCTTCAGGGCGTGGAGAGGTGCTCCTCTGCCGGGGGCACGGGGGTGTCCCCCGTCTCCTCCTATTATTCAGAACCCCCTTCCTGGCTAGGAAGGGGGCAGGGGGATGGTCGAAACGTTGCCCGATAAACAGGCCCGCCACACCTGGAGCGCCTAGCGACCTTTAGTCCGGCGGCGAAGCCAAGAGTTCCGAGGGCGAGCCCCGACTGGTTACACGACCTGCACCCAATCGAGCCCGGGGCCCCACACCCGCCACCACCCAGCATCAGCCATAACCAACCCCGTTCCAATAACGTGATTCACAGTCCGCGCCGAGCGGTACCGCAGAATCTCTCACCATCCCATTCCCCCCTTGTCTCCTCGTTCGTCCTGAGGCACTCGAAGGGCGAACTCCCATCACAGCAATCGTTTTCCCACCCACCAAAAGCGGGACAACCCTCCATATCGCACGTACCATGCCCTCAACATGCGCTACGTCCACTGTCTCCCCACATTCGCCCGCGTCGGTTCGCACACCGCCAGCATTTCAACAGCGCTGCGCCGCCGAACTGGTTCCGTGATTGGACTCAGTTTGCTCGCTATTCCACTGCTCGCCACCATCGCGTGTGAGCAGGTCATCGAGGATTGGAAGGTTCGAAACGACACCGCCGAACTCCTGATTGTTTTCGGAATGCCCGGTGCCTATGACGTAATTGAACCTGGCGGCGAAGGCTACCTTGCTGGCGAAGCCTGCCCCTGCCCAGTAGACCTCGCTCCTCACGCAAATACCCAATATCTTATTCGGGCATACGAATTCGTTGTGGGTGACGGCGAGTATGCCCGTCGTGTTCCCTCGGAATCTGAACTCCTAAGGGGCTCGACTGGAGAGCTGTTGTTCTGCGCTGAAATTCCGCGGGCGCAGTTGGTCGCCGACCGGTTCAACATAAAAGTGTTCATCAACCAGTCCCCTCCCTATGCCACCGACACAAGCCTCAAAACATGTCTGTGATTGCCAGCACCGCGCGGCGGGCGCGGGCCACGTCCATCCCCGCCCCCGCCTCCTGCTGTTCCTTGAGCGCAGCGACAGCGAAGTCGAAAGGCCTCTCACATCCCCACGTCATCCCGAGCGCACCACCAGCGAAGTCGAAGGCCCCATGTCCTCGCCTGCTATTATTTATCGATGGTGAATGAAATACACTTCGACTCGATGGGCTACGGAGAGAAGTTGTTTTGGGTCGCGAGCAACCCGCAAGCAATGACGTTTGCCTACGCGCGACTGAAGATGCACCACGCTGCCGCGAAGTTGCAGATGTCTAGGATTTGGGAAGCTGTCGGCCAGGCACAAACCCAAGACCCCGCCCCAGTGACATCGCCTGATTTCCTAGAATGCGAGCGCGTGAAACGCGACCGCATCTACTCGGAGATTCACTTCTATTTCATCGCAGTGACGGGATGCGCCAACATGCTGAAACTCCTCACCCAAGACGAGGAGTTCTTGCCCGCGAGAAAAGTTTTGAGCCAGAGTCAGCAATGGTTGGAGCACTATCAATCGGGCAGGAACACGTTCGAACACTTCGGCGACCGCCTTCAAGGCCAGAAGGAGGCTCACCGCGTGAAAGAACACTCCGCGCCAGGAGCAGGTCCTCGAAGAACTCTGCTGGGGTTCGAGAATGGGGATTACCTGCACTCGAACGAGCGCTGGGGCGTGACAGAGTCGAGCCTGGAACGCTTAGACAATATTGTCACTGACGTCACCGCAGAGATTCATGCGATCGTCGACACCCTAGCCACTCAGCAGTAAACGATAGTAGAGTCCCCACCTTACCCACCATCGTGTGACAAACGCCCCTCGCGCCATCGCACCCCCATCACCTACCCTGATTCCCCGGACGACCTACGTCACCCACGTACCAGCGCCCCGACGAGACAACCCTCTCTCCTCGGGGCGCTTTTCGTTCATGCACTCGCTCAGGAGCAAAACGAGCAACGTTGATCATCTTTGACCACACCTATGGGGCGATCCGTGGCACGCTTGCCGAAACCCCTCACGCGTCCGCTAAGAAGTATCTCTTTCGCTTGAAGGCCTTTGGTCGCGAAGGGCAAGGGGCCGACGCAGGAGTAAATGGACCCTTTTGGACCCAAATGGCCCCACCCCGGCGAAGAATCAATGTCCCCCTAGAGGCGAAAACCCCCGCAACACAGGTGAAACGTAGCGCCCATCCCGACTCATCTCGAAATTTACCTCACCACAACCCGCCCAATCAGGGATCAAACCCGCCCACCTGCCGCCACTCCGCGCTCTCAACCATCCATCTCTCGACTACCCCTCGGCGAGGCATAAAAAATTCACCCGAAAAAGCAGCGACACCTTGGCTAGATCAAGCCATTCCCGGGCCAACCAACAACGACACCTTGACTGAACACCAGCGGAACCTTCGCAGCCGCCCACCTCATGCGCCGAGCAGCGCTCGCCTGATTCCCCCTCCCCCGCTGTTATACTCCGGCCAAACCGACAATCACTCCCAGGAGACGCCCGATGACTGACCTAGCAACACGAACCCTTGGACGTACAGGCGTCGAAGTCACCACCCTCGGATTCGGCGCCATGGAGCTACGCGGCGCACCCCGTGGACGCGAGATTTCAGACGGTGACCTGGGCAAGCTGCTCAACACCGTCCTCGACTCCGGCATCACCTTCGTCGACACCTCCATCGACTACGGTGCCAGCGAAGAGCGCATCGGCAAGCACATCTCCCACCGCCGCAACGAATACTTCCTCGCCAGCAAATGTGGGTGCCTCGTCGGATGGGAGCCCAGCGCCACCGAGGATCGCGGAGGCCCCCACGTCTACGACCGCGCAAACATCACCGCAGGCGTCGAGCAATCCCTCCGCCGGCTGAACACCGACCACCTAGACCTCCTCCAGATCCACATGACCCCCTCCAAGAAGGTACTGGAAGAGAACGACACCATCCAAGTCATGAAGGACCTCCAGAAGGAAGGCAAGATTCGCTTCCTTGGCATGTCCGGCACCCTGCCCAACATCACCGACCACATCGCTATGGGCGTCTTCGACACCTTCCAGATCCCCTACTCCTGCTCCCAGCGCGAGCACGAAGACGCCATCTCGCAGGCTTCAGCAGCAGGCGCGGGCATCATCATCCGCGGTGGCGCAGCCCGTGGCGCACCATCGACCGACAACGAGCGCGCCCACAGCCGCAACCCCGAGCTCAAGACCGTGTTCGAGCAGGCAGGCTTGGATGACCTCTTGAACGGCGACACCGCAATGGAATTCGTCATGCGGTTCACCGCCACCCATCCCGGTATGACCACCAACATCGTCGGCACCATGAACCCCGACCACCTCAAAGCGAACATCGCAGCTATGGCCAAAGGCCCGCTACCGGCAGACGTCTACGAAGAAGCCAAGCGCCGACTGGCAGCCGCTGGCTCCGCGCCGCAGGCCTAGGCACGGACATCAACGTGGCTATACGCACAGTCGGGATCATCAGCGCCGGAGACATGGGCGCTGCCATCGGCAACACGCTTGCCCATGGCGGCCTCGACATCATCACGCCGCTCGATGGCCGATCAGACCCCACCCGCGCGCGTGCCGCTGAGTCAGGCATGCGTGATGTCGCTACCGTCGAGGCCCTCGTCCGCGAGGCCGACATCATCCTCTCAGTCCTCGTGCCCTCAGAAGCCGACGCCATCGCCGACTCCGTGATCGCAGCCATGACCGCCACCGGCAAGCACCCGCCGTTCGTCGAGTGCAACGCCATCGCTCCTCAAACCGTCACCCGCATCGCCGAGCGCATCACGGCAGCAGGCGCAACATTCATCGATGCAGGCATCATCGGCACCCCGCCAAAGCCCGGCGGACACAGCACACGATTCCACTGCTCCGGCCCGGACACCTCAGCCGCAGAGGCGCTGGCAGAGCACGGCCTGGATGTCCGGGTCGTCGGCCCGAACATCGGCCAAGCCTCAGGCCTGAAGATGGTCTACGCCGCCACCACCAAGGGCACCTACGCCCTCTGGACAGAGTTGCTCGTGGCAGCGCGGGCCCTGGACCTAGACGACGCGCTCAAAGCCGAGCTTGGCGAAGGCGTCATCGCCAAGAAGATGTACAGTGACATCCCCGATACCCCGCGCCGCGCCCGCCGGTGGGTAGGTGAGATGGAAGAGATCGCTCTCACCTTCCAGGGCCTCGGCCTCACGCCCAAGATTCTCGAAGGCGCAGCCGATATGTTCCGGCTCGAAAGCGACACTCCCTTGGGCGACCTCACGTCTCGCGACCCGAAGCCCGAACTCGCAGAGATGCTCGAGGTCATCGCCGCCAAAGCGGCAGAAAGCCAAGCATGAACCAACTCACCGCGTTCCTTGCGTTTCTGCGACACCCACGCCAGCAGGCCACTAACCTGGCCTTCGGCAACGGGTTCATGTACGGACTCAGCCTCAACTCCATGATGCTGCTCATCCCGCTGTATGCGATCAGCGAAGACTTCCGGCTGTCCGACCAAGGTATCGTCATCGCGGCCCCCGCTGTATTCATGGTCATACTGCGCCTTCCCGGCGGAGCCATCTCGGATCGGTTCGGCGAGCGCGTCGTCATCTGGTTCAGCTTCGGGACGCTGCTGACGGCTGCGGTCATCGCAGCATTCGCCAACAGCATCCTGCCACTCATCGCCTCTCAGCTATTCAGTGGCGCGTCGCGGTCTGTTTACTGGTCCGCTGCCCAGTCCTACATCAGCCGCAGCGCCGAAGGCCAGGCGGGCAAAGTCATGGGTCGCCAGCTCGCCTTCGAGTCGGGCGCCGGCATCATCGGGGCAATAGCCGCAGGATTCATCGCCGAGATATTCGGGTTCGGATACGCCTTCGGTATAGCCGCAGCGCTCTGTGTGGTCGGGATCAGCGTCACCACCAGCCTCCCCTCCCTTCCACGCAAGGACCAAGTGCGGTCGGTCAAGGCCAGCTTCGCGCCCGTGAAGACCATGCTCTTCTCCCGCTCGCTCGCCTTTGCACACCTCGTATCGTTCATGGCGGCATCGTACGCGGGCCTCATGGGAGGGCTCTTCATCGCCTACTTCCGAGACATCGGCTACAGCGAGGGATTCACGGGGCTCGTGCGCGCGTTCAACGGCGCTGGCGTCGTGGTCGTCGCATTCATGTTCGGGGTGCTCCTCACCAGAGTTGGAGCGCTATGGACAGGTGTCTTCGGCATGGTCGCTACCGGGCTCGTAGCCATCGGCGTTGCCTCGACAGGCGACATTCCGGTACTACCGGTCGTGCTTATGACCGTTTCCGGCGTGACCTTCGGAACGCTCCGCACCCTCTACCCGGCCCTCGCCGCCCAGAAGAGCAGTCCGAACCAGCGCGCCATGGCGCTTTCCGTCGTCAGCCTCTACTGGGCCGTCGCCATGCTGCTCTCGCCGCTCATCTTCGGGTTCGTCGCCGATGCCACCAGCATCCGCACCGCCATGTACATCTTCGGTACGTTCTCAGTCATCGTCGGCCTACTCTCACCACTGGTCTACGCCCTCGGCAGAACCGCCGAGGTTCCGTCGCAGGAGGCCCCGCCACCGGCCGCAAGCGAACCCGTGAAGAGCTAGATCACCAGCAGGATCGCACCGATCATCGAGATGAAAATCCCGATCAATACCTTGGGCTCGAACGATTCCAAGTGCCTGTTGAACGCGAAGTTCAGCACCAACGTGAACAGCACCGTCGCCCTCATCAGCGGGATCACCACCGAAACCGGAGCCAGAGCCAGCGCCGAAAACCGGAACCCATTCGCGAACCCAGACCCTAGCCCCGCGACGAAGAACAATTTGCGGGCGCTCTTATCCAGCGACAGCGCACCAGATGCCTGGCCGGGTATCAGCAGAGTCAGCGACAGCACCAGCGTTGCCGCCAGATACGAGACCGTACCGCCCAAGATCCCCAAGCCGTTGCTCTCGACACCAGCGCGCATCAACACAGGCCCGGCGCCCCAGAACAGAGCAGCCAGAACCCCAAATGAATAGCCCTCCACCATCTTCGGCTGAAATGCCTTCACCACAGTCCCAGAGCCTCCAGCGGGCACAGCCTGCGGCGCAGAACGTCGCCCCGGCATCACCAACGCCGGTCCAACCATCACCAGCGCGATACCCACGCCCTGCAGCGCATTCAGCGTCTCCCCAAGAAAAACCACAGCGATCATCACTGAAGCCAGCGTCGCCATACCAACTATCGGCTGCGCCCTGTTCGCCCCTATGGCGCCCATCGCCCGGTAATTGCAGTAGCGCCCGCCCAAGATGTGCACCACCCCAGACGCTGCCATGGACACAAAGTCATTCGCCGTCACCGATCCCAGATCGAAGAGCTGCCCGGAAACCACGGAGGCCACCACGAAAAGCCCTGCCCCCAGGAAGACCGTGACGTACAGACCCTGGCTCGCCGCACCACGAGATATCCCCCGGCGCATCGTCACGCTGTTCAACGAGAAGCTGAACGCGCCCAGCAGCGCGAATACGACCCCTAAGCTCATCTATATCACCAGCAACACGGCACCAAACATCGAAACCCCTATTCCGCCTATCACCCGCCTATCGAACGACTCGAGTTCGCGGTTAAGCAGCCAGTTGAACCCCACTATGAACACGACCGAGCTACGCATCAGCGGAATCACGATGGACACCGGTGCCAGCGCCAGAGCGGTGAAGCGGAACACGTTCGCCAAGAACGAGTTGAACGCCCCGAACAAGAACCAACCACGGGTGCTCTTGTCCAATGTCAACACGCCAGACGCTTGACCGGGATCAGCAACCCCAACGATAGCACTGCCGCCGCCGTCCCATATGCAACCATCCCGCCGAAAATGCCTAGTCCGTTGTCGTCCAAACCAGCCCGCATCAGGACCGGCCCCGCCCCCCACAAAACCGCCGCTGACAGCCCAAAGAAGTACCCTTCCACTACCTTCGGCGTGAACGCCACCACCTTCGACGCGACCACTGCCGTTGCCACATCGCCGCTACCACCAACAGGAGCCTTGGCTGGAGCAGCCCTGCGCTTGGGGCGCGCCAACGCTGGCCCGACCATGACCAGCACAATGCCCGCGACTTTCAGCGCGCCCAGCTTTTCGTCCAAGAAGAGGATCGCGATTATCACTGATCCCAGTGTCGACAAACCCACGATAGGTTGCGCCCGATTGGAGCCCAATGCCCCCATCGCCCGATAGTTACAGTAGCGCCCAGCCAAGATATGAAAGAACCCTCCCGCCACCAGGAACCCATAGTCCCGCCCAGCCACCGTGTCCGCATCGAACACTTGCCCAGATACCACGGACGCGATCACGAACAGCCCGAAGCCCACGAAGATGGTTACGTACAACCCCTTGCTTGCGGCGGCCGTCGCCATGCCGCGGCGCATCGACGCAGCATTCAGCGCAAACGTCGCCGACGCCAACAATGCGAAGACGACTCCAAATGTCATCCTCTGCGCTCTTCGGCGAGCGTAATGAACGGCTGAACCGCCTCGGGGTTGCCAAGAGCATCGAAACTCACCGCTTGGCTGGGGTCATCTCCGTTGAGTATCTTCTTTATCGGCACTTCAAGCTTCTTGCCATTCAGCGTGCGCGGCACCTCAGCTATCGCGAACACCTCATCAGGAACGTGGCGCGGGGAGAGCGCCCGACGGATCGTCGTAGCGATCTTCGCGCGTACGTCATCTGACAGCGACACGCCGTCTCGGAGCACCACAAACAGCAGCAGTTCGCCTTCGGTTCCCAACTGCGAGGTGTCTATCACCAAGCTGTCCAGCACCTCAGGCAGATCCTCCACCACCCGGTAGAACTCCGCTGTGCCCATGCGCACACCACTGCGGTTCAGTGTCGAATCCGAACGCCCGTAGATGATGCACGTACCACGTTTGGTGACCTTCAACCAGTCGCCGTGGCGCCAGACGTCCGGGTACATATCAAAGTAGCTCTCATGCTTGCGCACACCATCGGGGTCGTTCAGGAAACGGACCGGCATCGACGGCATAGGCTGAGTGATCACCAGTTCTCCCACTTCACCGATGAGCGCATTCCCCGCTTCATCGAAGCTCTCAACCTTGCAGCCCAACGCCCGGCACTGCATCTCGCCAGCGTGGATCGGCAAGGTTGGGGTGGACATCACGAACGCGGTCAACACGTCGGTTCCGCCACTCACCGAGCCCATCAGCACGTCGCGACCGACTTTGTCGTACACCCACGCGAACCCTTCTGGGGGCAACGGCGCGCCAGTGGAGCCCACCGTTCGCAAGCTGGACACATCCAGTTCCGCCGACGGGTCTATCCCCGCCTTCATACAACCGACGATGAACGGCGCACTCACGCCGAAACAGGTGATCTTCGCCTTCTCCGCTACCCGCCACAAAGCGTACATGTCGGGGTACGCAGGGCTCCCGTCGTACACCACGATAGTCGATCCAACCAACAATCCACTTACGAGGTAATTCCACATCATCCAGCCCGTCGTCGTGAACCAAAAGAAGCAATCGTCTTCCCCCAGGTTCATGTGCAGCGTCATCGCCTTCAGATGCTCCAAGAGCACACCACCATGACCGTGCACGATCGCTTTGGGTACCCCAGTCGTCCCGGACGAATACACAACGTAGAGGGGGTGGTCGAATGGCACGGGCTCGAAGCGCAACCCAGCGCCAGCCACCGGCACGTCGCCCCACATGATCACGTTCGTGAGGCCACTCACGTCAGGCTGAGCCGCGACGTACGGGAGCATCACCGTGTGGGTTAGCGAGGGCAAACCCGCTTGAATCTCCGCGACAGCGGGCAGCGAGTCGAACCGTTTGCCGTTGTACGTGTAGCCATCGACCGCAATGAGCACTTTGGGCCCAATCTGCACAAAGCGGTCAATCACGCTTGGAGTACCGAACTCAGGAGGGCAACTCGACCATACAGCGCCGATAGATGCGGACGCCAGCGAGGCGACCACCGCCTCAGTGACGTTCGGAAGATACGCGGCCACGGCATCGCCAGGACCTACGCCGATCTCGCGTAGGCCCGCCGCGAACTCCGCCACCCGTCGCCTCAGCTCGGCGAACGTCGTCGTGGTCATGGATCCCGACTCGTGCGCGGCTTTCACCGCAGGATAGTCGTCGTCGCGCCGCAAACAATGCTCCGCATAGTTCAGCGTTGCGCCGGCGAACCATTGCGCACCCTCCACACGATTCCCCGTGGGCGACGGCGCCAAGACACTCGTGTACGGGCTGTACGAGCGAACGTCAGAAAACTCCCAGACCGATGTCCAGAATGCCTCTAATTCCGTCACCGACCAGCGCCAAAGGTCGTCATACGTCTCGAACGTCAAACCCCGGTGTTCCGTCAACCACAGGTTGTACTGCGTGAGTCGGGCACCGCTGATCAAGCCGCTCGAAGGCTCCCAAAGCAACTTACCCTCTTGCACGGAGCCCGAACCGTTCGTCTGTGTCATCTATCCCTCCGACCTCCGCCTGAACAGAGGCGAGCATACCAGTCGCACGAAAACACGGCCCATATTCACCCCGCCGTCTGAGAATCCACCGCGGCACGCGTTGGTGGTTTCGCGACCAACGCGACCACACCTGCAGCTATCCACGCCACTGCGGCGAACGTGAATGCATACACGTAGTCACCATTCAAATCGTATAGGGCGCCAATGATCAACGGACTCATCGCACTACTCACGATGGCGGCGGGAGCCATCATCGCCGTAACCGCCCCGATGTGCGCTCGCCCAAAATAATTAGAGGTCAGCAAACTTTGCAAGATCAGGAACCCGCCCATGGCCACCCCAGCGATGGTCATGTACGCGGCCAACACGCCCAACGAACTAACGTGTAGGAAGAAGAAGATGCTCGCTCCCGTAAAGATGGCGGAACCGGCCAGCAGCAGGCGCGGGGGAACACGCTCACCCAGCAAACCCCAGAATGGTCGGGACAGTCCGGAGAAGACGCCATAGAACAGAATCCCACCGGCTGCCGTAGCCAAGGTGAAATCTCGCTCTAGTAGGAAGGGCATCCAATTGGTCTGGAACCCCATGATCCCGAAACCAACCAGCGTGTATGTCAGCAGCAACATCCAAAACGCCCGGGAATGCAGCGCCTCGCGGCGAGTTAGGCTTCGCTCTATCGGTCCCGCGCCCACCACCTGCGCGCCTCCGACTTCAGCCTCGGACGCCGAGACCCCATCGGGAACCAGGCCCACGTCCTCAGGCCGGGTCCGCACGAACAGGCCAAGCGTAACCTTGATCGTCCCCGCAACGACACCAAAGTACACCCATGCGTCGCGCCAGCCCACGGCGTCGACCAACAAAGCGATCGCTCCAGGGAACACCGTCGCTCCAAGCCCGACGCCAGCAATCGCAATGCCAAGGGCACGACCGCGACGCCGGAGGAACCACTTCGGAACGACAGTCTGGGAAATAACAAAACCCGACCCCAGATCAGCGATGCCTCCGGCGACGCCGAACAACAGCAAGAACTGCCACAAGTGGTCGACGTATTTTAGGCCTGCCATGCTCACACCCATGAGCACGCCGCCAGCAATCATTGCGATTCGTGGGCCATGCCGGGAATCGAATACTGGCCCCACGAATGGCGAACTGAATCCGACGATCGCTCCACGTACCGTCAACGCCAAGAAAAAGGTCGCACGAGTCCACCCCAGTTCCTCCGTCATCGGAATGACGAAGACGCTGGGGCCCCACAAGCCGACGCCTGTGGCAAGGCCTGCGCCCAAGAACGCGACAGCGACAATCACCCAGCCATAGAAAAACGGCCAACGGTCAGCAAACAAGAGGCATTATTCCGTCCAGTAAGAATCCGCTGGGAACACGTTGGTTCCAAACGCTCGAACGGGATTTCCCTCGTAGATGGTCGCGGTCGCCTCGCGATACTTCAGGAAGTGGGGCTGCTTGCGGTGCTCTTCGAGCGCCGCTGCGTCCCTGTAGACCTCCAGGAAGAAGAAGCTGTCCGGGTCTTCGTTGTTCTGAATAACGGTGAATTGGAAGTTGCCCTTTTCCTTCTCGGTTGTCGATTCGGCATCTTCTTTGATGACGGCGATGAACTCATCCCTCATCCCTGGCTTGATCTTGACGTTGACCATGAGCATAAGCATGCAGTACAGACCTCAATCCGCTAGATGTCCGGTGATTCTACACGCGCTCGCCAAGTGACCGACCTCAACTCTCCGACACGACACTGAGCCCGACTACGCCGATCAACGTCAGCGCGATGCCTATCGCCTGGAATCGCCCGGCCCGCTCTCGCAGGAACAGCATGGCCAGCAAGATGGTTCCCAGCGGATGCGCGGCTGCTAAAGGGGCGACAACTACCACTGGCGCACGGTCCAGTGCGATGTTGTAAGTGACGAAACCCGCCGCATCCAGCGACGCAGCACCGACCAGCACCCACACACCGAACCGCGTCGACGGCCAGATGAGCGCCATCGAACGCGCACGTATCAGGCCCAACGTCACTATTGACGCCAACGCTCGCGCTGTGAGCACTGCGAGAAACGGGCCCGCCGCTTCAGTCAGAGGCTTCCACGACGCGAGAGCGAAGCCCAGAAACACCATCGCCGCTAGGCCATATCCAATGCCCGAACTGTTCCTACTACCCTCACCTGGCTGCACGCCGATGGTCAGTATCCCCGCCAACACGAGTGCGATCATTCCTCCCTGCTGCCAGCTCACGCTTTCGCTCAGTGCCAACGCCGCCACGAGGACGGATACTAACAACCACGCTGACGCCACTGAACTTACCACGGACGCCGAACCACGCTCCAGCCCCGTGTAGTAGACCGCGTAGGCGACACCCAGCAGCAGTGCGACGAGCGGGGCTAGCCAAAATACGGTCACCCAGTCCACATCGCCCAGACCGGAGGACATCATGAGGATCGCGAGCGCGGCTCCAGGCACCACCAGGCCGATCGCCTGGACGAAGAACGCGGTGCTCACGCTGCCTATCCGTACGGCAACGACACGAACCAAGAAGTCCGCTACGCCCCACACGAGCAACGTGAGGACTCCCCAGAAGATGTCAAGAAAGAGAGACAAGGAGTCCGCATTCTACTGGTACTCTCCCTGATGTCGCACCCGGAATCCCCGCGCTATCATCCAAGGAATATGGCAATCAACGGCAGACGCACGAAGATAGTCGCAACGTGGGGGCCCGCTGCTGCGACTGACGACCGTATACGTTACCTATTGCGGGCGGGCGTGGATGTGTTCAGGCTGAACTTCTCCCACGCCAACCACGATGAGATAGCCGAGGTCGTCCCGCGCATTCATGCACTGGCGGCTGAAGAGCATCGCCATGTCGCGCTGCTGCAAGACATTCAGGGCCCTCGCATCCGCACCGGCCTCCTCCCCAATGGCCATCCTGTGCAGCTAGAAACCGGCAGCGTCATCTCAATCAGCGCAGAGTCCGGCGGCGAGACCACCAGCAGTGCTAGCAGCATCACCGTGACTTACCCGCGCATTGCGGAGGATGTCAACGAAGGCGACCGCATCCTGATCGCCGACGGAACCATCGTTCTGCGAGCGCAGACATCGACCGGCGGCACGGTGATCGCCCGGGTTGAATACGGAGGCATGCTTGGGGAACATAAGGGCGTCAATCTACCCGACTCCGAAGTGCGCGCAGAGCCGCTGACCGCCAAGGACATCAGCGATCTCGAATTTGGAGCCAAGATTGACGTCGACTACGTGGCGCTCAGCTTCGTGCGACGCGCAAGCGATGTCGAAGCGTGTCGCACGTTGCTGCTTAGCCTAGGACGAAAGACCCCTATCATCAGCAAGATTGAGCACCCGCTGGCAATCGAAAACCTCGAAGAGATCCTTGCTGTCAGCGACGGAGTCATGGTGGCTCGTGGTGACCTTGGAGTAGAGATGTCTCCTGAGCGCGTGCCCCTACTTCAGAAGCACATCATCCGACGCGCCAACGAAGTCGGGATCCCCGTCATCACCGCCACACAAATGCTCGAATCTATGATTGAGAGGCCGACGCCGACCCGTGCAGAGGCAAGCGACGTCGCCAATGCAATCCTCGATGGCACGGACGCGGTGATGCTTTCCGCAGAAACTGCCATCGGACACTACCCCATTCAAACCGTCGAAACCATGGCCCGTATCGCGGTGGAGGCCGAGAGCGCACAGCGACTCCCTCTCCGATTCGAACGCCCTGAGCAAGCCTTCTTGATCGCGCAATCAGCAGTCTCGCTCGCGTCCAAGTTGGACGCGAAAGCAGTGTTGGTGTTCACGCGCAGCGGCCAAACAGCGCAAACCATCTCCCTGAACAAACCCGATAGGCCAATCTACGCCCTGACGCCGCACACGGCGGTTGCTCGTCAACTCTCGCTCTGGTACGCCATCGAACCGTACGTCGGTCTGGACCAGGAGGACATCGGCGGTATGCTCGAACACGGGATCGGCGCCCTACGCGACCATGGCGCGGTCGTCGAAGGAGACACGGTGGTGCTTATGGGTTCATTGCCAGCGGGGCCACCCAACCTGATCAACGTCCGATCGGTGTCGGTTTCGTGAGATCGCTTCCGCTCGCAGTACTGTTCATTGCGACGGCTCTCGCTGGCTGCTCTAGCGATCCTGAACCTGCGCCGCCCGTGCCGCCTCCAGAGGTCGCCGAGATCACTGTTGAAATCCCGACGATGACCAACGGCAGCATCATCCGGCCTCGGTACACCTGCGATGGCATCAACCTCTCGCCCGAGGTCACTTGGTCTGGAGTGCCAGAAAACGCAGTCACCCAAGCGCTGATCCTCAACGACCCTGACGCGCCTGACGGGGCGTACATCCACTGGCTCGTCTACGACATCCCTCCTGATGTCAGAGGGTTCGGCGAGGGCTTTGGCAAGCCATTCGAAACCACGGATAGCGGCGCCTATCAAAGCCTCAACAGTGCTGGAGACTTAGGATATTCCGGCCCTTGCCCGCCCGACGGCGAGACTCACATCTATGAGATCAGCGTTTATGCGCTTGATCGCGCGCTCGAAGTACCACCTCTAACGGGTCGTGCCGAGGTGCTCGCAGGAATGGAGGGCGGGGTCATTGGCTACGGGGTCACCGCAGCAGGCTATCGTCGTATCGCTCGCTTCGAGGAGATCATCGTCTTCCATCTCACGCCGACGCCCTGACGCCTTTTCTAGACGATGACTTCGCGTATAGACTCCAGCCCATGGCAGACCAACCAGAAGCAGGTTTCCTTCGGCTTTTCCCTCTGCAGTCCATGGTTCTGTTCCCTGGGATGCCGTTACCGCTGACCGTTTTCGAGCCTCGCTACCTCCAACTCATGAACGAGTGCATGGACAGCAAAGAGCCATTCGGGGTGCTGCTCCTGAAGGAAGGTGCAGAGGTTGGGCAGAACGCGGTCGATCCGTTCGAGATCGGCACCACCGCCCACATCCAGAAGATTTCGTCCGGAGGCGGAGGGCACCTGAGCGTCACGGGGTTGGGCGGCGAACGTTTCCAGGTACGCTCCTTCAACTACGACCACCCCTACTTGGCCGCCGAGGTTCAATACCTGAACGACACGACGGCTAGCTTGGTGGAGCCATCGCTGGTGGGCCACGTCAAAGACGACGCCATCGCTTTCGTCCGGGCGGTACTGACGCAACGCGGGGGATTCGTCCGCGACGTGGAACTGCCCGATGAGCCCACGGAACTCTCGTTCCATATTGCGCAGCTTTTCCAGGGGAACCCGGGCATCCAGCAAAAGCTCCTAGAACGCGACACGTTCGATCGGCTGTGGGATGAGTTGAACCTCATCAAAACCGCCATGGATCAATTAATCCGAGAAGGCGACCGGCAACGGCCCGACAGCCCCCCTTCGTTCAGCGCGAACTAGCAGCCCGCACGGAGCGGGTAGCTTCGCGTGTCCCTCGGGCACCATAGTTAACAATCTGTTTCATTTTCATCCATTTTCATCCATTTACCTCTACGGATAAGAACGGAATGGCTTCATCTCAGTCGATCACCGGGGCTGAAATCTCGATTGCTTTGAACGTTCTGCGATGTCAAAACAGGGTAACGGAACAGGTATTGACCGCGCGATGGGCATCTGTCACAGATGCAGAGGTTGCGTGCGCTGAGCGAGAGGCACTACGACTATTCGTTCGAAAGATACGGGGCAGCGAGGAACAGCGAGGCCAGCGTCTTGGAATCCTGGAATAGCCCTGCACGGGCGGCGGCAACAGCATCAGCGAACGACATACGTTCAAGCTCGATACGCTCATCGTCGTCTGCAGGCAGTGGGTCGTACGTGAGTTGGCGCGCGAGGAAGCAGTAGAGCAACTCTGTCATCGTGCCCGGTGCAGAGTAGAAAGAACCGAGGGGCGTCAATTCACCGGCGGCGTATCCGGTCTCTTCGCGAAGCTCCCGTTGGGCAGACTTGAGAGGTTCGGTCTCACCGGGGTCCATAACGCCAGCAGGAAGCTCCAGCAGTTCAACCTCAGGTGCCTTGCGGTACTGCCGTACGAACAGCACATTGCCTTCGTCATCTACCGCCAATATGACTACGGCATCGGGGTGATCGACGATATCTCGCGTCGACTCCGTGCCATCAGACAAGCGCACGTGCTCAAGGCGCACGGATATACGTTTGCCCTGGTACACACGCTCAGAACTGACAGTGACTTCTGGCGACTCGGCATCAGCCATCGCTTACGCCTCCTCTGCGGCCATACGGCGGGCGATCTCGGCGGTCTGATCGGCTCCGCGTCGGAGGCGGTACACCAGCGTTTCGTAGAAGCGATCGGCCGAGCCAGCCCGGAGGAAGCGCGCCTTGAATGGACTCTGGGTCACAGCCACACGGTCACCCGTGTGCAGCGGCGCGCTGACGAAACCGTCTGCGGTCATCGTGGCGGGCGTCGCTGATCTGATGATGAGATCCACCCGGCAGTTTACCGGGAGTACCACTGGCGCATCCAAATCGCCGTGGGTCGCGACCGGAGTGACGACCATGTCACTCGAGTGAGGGTAGAGGATAGGCCCGCCTGCCGACAGGTTGTACGCCGTGCTCCCCGTCGCGGTCGATACGATTACTGCGTCCGCCTGGTACGCCGTAAGGTCGGCTCCATTCACTTGTATCGCTACTCGCACCATGTGGGGAGTAGCGCCGCGGCCAACAACGACATCGTTGAGGATATTGATTGGCGCGCTCGCTCCAGCGCTAGAGTGGACGACCGCTTGAAGCATCTGCCGTTCGTCAACCCATCCCGGCGCGTCGGAGAGGTACTGCGGAACCAGATCCAGCGCGTTACGAGCCTCGATCTCGGTCAGGAACCCGAGGCGTCCTAGATTCACTCCTAAGAGCGGAACACTTGCCTCCGCCGCAAGACGCGCCGCTCTAAGCAGCGTTCCATCTCCGCCGACAGTGATGATGACCTCGGGCGCGGGGTTGCCTATGCCCAGTTCGCCATCCTCGGTGGATTGCAGCGGGAACCGGCTGCCCAGCGCGGCGGCAAGCGACTCAGCAAGCGGTTTCGCTCGGCTGGATGCAGCGTTGAACAGGATGAGTGAGTTAGCGGATTCGATGGCCACGGCCTTGTCCTTGGGAAAGCCGGGCCATTATAGCGCCGTCGTTCAGAAGGCCTGGCAGGAGAGCCTGAGGGTGCGGTCGCGCTGGTATCATGCTCCCGTTATGGAAGTCATACTCAGCGCTCCTAGAGGATTCTGCGCCGGCGTCGTCCGGGCGATAGACATCGTGGAACTGGCCATCGAGCGGTACGGTGCGCCGGTGTACGTGCGGCATGAGATCGTCCACAACCAGTACGTGGTCGACTCCCTGCATGAGAAGGGAGCGGAGTTCGTCGAGGACCTGGACGATGTTCCCGACGGGGCGACGCTGATCTTCAGCGCTCATGGCGTGGCACCAGATGTGGCATCGCAGGCCCAAACGCGGGGCTTGCGGGTTATCGATGCGACCTGTCCGCTGGTCACGAAGGTGCATCTGGAATCCCTCAAGTACGCCAGGGACGGGTACTCCATCGTGGTGATCGGTCACGCGGGACACCCGGAGGTGATCGGGACGATGGGCCAGTCGCCTGAACAGTCGTACCTTATCTCGACGGTCGAAGACGTGGCGGCGTTGGAGCTTCCCGACCCGGAGCGGGTTGTCGCTCTGACACAGACCACGCTGAGCGTGGAGGACACCCAGGATGTCATCGACGCGCTGCTGCTCCGGTTCCCGTCGATGATCGCGCGAGCGGACATCTGCTACGCGACGACCAATCGTCAACGCGCTGCCAAGGAACTGAACGAGAAGATCGACCTGATGTTGGTGATCGGCGCTCAGAACAGTTCCAACTGCAACCGCCTCCGGGAGGTGGCTGCCGAGGCGGGAATCACGTCCTACCTCATCGACAACTCGACGTTCATCAAGCCTGAGTGGCTGGAGGGGGTCGAGCGGGTCGGCATCACGTCGGGGGCGTCCACTCCTGAGACGCTGGTTGAGGATGTGATCGACTTCCTTAAGCCCTCCAAGGTGACGACGATGGAGTACACCAAGGAAGATGTGGTGTTCGTCCTGCCGAAGCAACTTCGCGGGGAAGGCGGCAAGTGGGCCCGCCAACGCGAGGGCGACGGGAATATTCGCTAGGCCGACTCGGCAGCTAACCGGCCGAGACTGCGGCTGCGATGGCCTCCGCTGCTTTGTGCGTGCCGTCTACCGGCTGCCCCAATTCGTTGAGCTTGACCGTACCCGTCTCTAGAGATCGCGAAACGGCGCTGCGGATCGCGTCGCCTGCGGCGCGCTCACCTAGGTGGTCGAGCATGAGCGCGAGGGTGAGAATCTGGGATGTGGGGTTAGCTTTGTCCTGTCCGGCGATGCTTGGGGCTGAGCCGTGGATGGGCTCGAAGTAGGCGTGAGTGTCGCCGATGTTGCCCGAGGGGCAGAGCCCGACTCCACCGATGGTTCCGCCACCCAGGTCGCTGAGCATGTCGCCGAGGAAATTCTCCATAACGAGCACGTCGAAATGCTGCGGCTGCATAACCAACGCTTGCGCGGCGGCATCTGAGTACAGGTACTCGCGCTCGATGTCCGGGTACTGGTCCGCGATTTCGTCGAACACACGCCGGAAGAACGCCATGGATGCGAGGACGTTGCTCTTGTCCACGCAGGTTACGCGTCGCACGCCGTCGGACGGCGCGCCGTTGCGGGCGGATGCAATCTCGAAGGCGTGACGGACGATGCGTTCCGTTCCCTTGCGGGTGATGAGCATGGTGTCCGCTACAGCGTCGTCCGTGCCGATTCCCTTGCCTCGGGCAAGGTACATGCCCTCGGTGTTCTCCCGGACGATGATGTAGTCGATCTCGCCTGGCTCGGCTTTGATCGGCGCGTTGACGCCTGGCAACAGGCGGATCGGCCTATCGTTAGCGTAGGTGTCCAGGCCCATCCGCAAGACGCCGCCGAGCACACCGGCCTCTGTCCCATCAGGGAAGCGCACCTCGGGCAGGCCCACGGGGCCCTTCATCGTGGCATCCGCCTGCTTGATGGCTTCGAGCGTCTCGGGGGCCAGGTTGTGGCCTGCGCGCTTGTACAACTCAGCGCCGCCGTCTCTGAAGTCGATGGCGAGCTTGAAACCGCCTGTCCGCTGCTGAACGGCATCGAGCACGACCAGCGATGCATCGACCAATTCAGGGCCGATGCCGTCACCCTTGATGACGACAACATTGTGGGTACGCTGGGCGCTATCAGGGGTGTTTGTCACGGTGAGTCTCCAGGGGGGGATCGGGCGGCGATTGTAGCATTCAGGCCGGCAATCCACTCCCGGTGACCGGGATGCTGGGTGGTAGACTGGGGCCTGTCGAGACCCTCCGATTCAGCACGTGACAGGATGTGTGTTGCTCAGCGAAACCGAACTCATAGAGATCGAAAGTGCGGCGGTCGAGCTCGCACGTGGCGCAGGCGCCATCCTCCTGAAGTACTTCGAGGGCCCGCTGAAGGTCGACTACAAGTCCGCCAACAACCGGAACCCGGTGACCGACGCGGACCACGCCGCCGACGCGTATCTGGATGCCGAGATCGTCAAGCGTTTCCCCAACCACGGTATCGTTTCCGAGGAGACTGATCCTGCTGACGAGAGCGCGACCGATGTCGTGTGGGTGATCGACCCTCTGGACGGCACTTCTAATTTCCTGAACGGCCTTCCGATGTTCGGGGTTCTCATCGCAGTCCTGGAGCAGGGGAAGCCAGTCGTGGGTGCGATCTGGATCCCCGACATCTTCAACCCGCTTGGCCGGGTGCTGCATGCACACGCGGGCGGCGGGGCGTTCGACGAGGAAACTCCTCTGCACCTCGGCGATGATCTCGAAGGCAAGCGGCGCATGTCCACGTGGCCGTCCTACTTCCTCCGGATGTTCACCTTCAGCAAGAGACTCCACCGTCGTTTGGGCGACGCTCGTGCGCTGGGCAGCGCGGGATTCGAGCTTGCGCAAGGGGCGCGAGGCGTCCTTGATTACGTGGTCTACAACGGCCTCTGGGCATGGGATATCTCGGCGGGTCTGCTGCTGATCCAGGAAGCGGGCGGCATCGCTCTCCAATACGACAAGGCCACCAAGAAGTGGAGTCCTTTCGAGCGGATCAGCTCTGATAGCAGCAATCGTCCCCCAACTCGGGGAGAGATCAACAATTGGCACGGTACGCTGATCCTGGGGCGACGAACCTCGGTGGAGTACATCGCCGCTGGCGTCACTCTGCCTGCTTTGCGATGGCGCCGGTTCAAGGCTCGCGCGAATAAGCTGGTCAAGCGCAGCTAGCTGGCGTTCGGGCTTCGGGCCGTTGGGTGTCATAGGGTCGTCCCCGTCTTGATGTGTTGCATTTTGTAACATTTTGTTGCATTGGCTCCCGGGCTCGTTGGTGGGCACACCGTGTAGCAAGTCGGGGCTCGCCCTCGGAACTCATGGACTTCGTCCGCCGGACTAAAGGTCGCTCG
>JAQCEV010000161.1 GCA_027618515.1 Chloroflexota bacterium
GGTGACGCGGTGGCCTCTGTCTTGCCAGGCCCTGCTGTCTCTTACACCACGTCCTGGGACTCTACTTGCTGCCCGGTGGGCTGCGCGTGGCGTTGGCTGCTGGAAACCACGATAGCCGGAAGGGGGGTGATGGTGATAGGGGCGTTTGTCAGGGCGGGGGCTACATGAGGCCGATGCCGCGAAGTACTTGACGGACTCGTCGATCTACTTGTTCGAACGGTGGTACGTCATTCATGTACCTGCTCAGTTCATCATTCCATCGCGCTTCATAGCGAGGGCTTCGTTCTTGGTAATGTTTGGCGAAGGAGTCGACATCTAGACCTTTGTGCAGGCCTTTTTTCAGAAACGACTCGCGCGCTCCCCGAGCGTCTACTTTTTCTAGGACGAGCAACTTGAATAGGTCGTAGATATCCCGGCATTGCAATCGCTGGAGCACGCAGCGGAGTTTTTCGCTGGCGGCTTCGACGAGCGTGTAAACGTGCACGCTGGTCTGAGGGACGTCGCTCCAGATGGGCAGCAGCGGGGCATGCTCTGTGTCGATAACGAGCTCGTCGGCGGAGATGTCTAGTTTGAGATCGCGCTTGCGGCCTAGCGGGCCCTGATATTCCACTCTCAACTGCCGCTGGTCGGACACAAGGGCCAAATCTATCGCGCCATCCGTGCGGTTGCTGAACGCGCGTTGGATCATCCGGACTGCTTCGTCGGTGGTTCCCTTTCCTAGGGAGAAGTCGAGATATGCTGAATAGCGGTAGTCCTCAAAGTGGATGAGTCGCAATGATGTGCCGCCTTTGAAGACGAGCGTTCCCTGCTTGTCTTCGTTGGCGATGGCCGATACCGCGTGGGCTAAGGCGTAGTCCCGTTCCACGACCTGGGCTGATACGGATTGAGCGTCTGCGATCCGGGTGATCTGAGCGCGAGTGAACATTAGGAACTCGCAACGTTGGCAAGCTCACTGGGTAGTTGATCCCAAGTGACGCGCCAATGGGCATCGCGCCAACCAGCGTCGCGCCAGTGGGTTGCATCAGGGTTTCGTGGTTCTAGTTGGATATCGCTGCTTGGCGTGCTGATGGGGTGGATCTGGCCTGCCAGCCCCGGCACGTCCAAAGCGTCCGCTAGCGAGCCAAGCCGACGAAGCGCTGCATGTAGCGAAAGCTGTTTGGCGTACCTGCGGAGCTTCTCGGGCTTAGCTCGCCCTCCTGAGGCTTCGAGGGCTTCGGCAAGGACTGAGCTGCCGCTGACGTAGTCCGGGCGAGCCGCCGATTCAATGAGAGCGCGTTCGATGTCGGATATCGCGGACGATCCAACTGGATCGCGACCGATGGAGATGTCACGGGTGGATTCCACGATGACCTGCACAGGCCTGTCTGAGAGAGCGGCCATTCTCGTTCTGCGGTCGGTTGCGACTTGGATGACGCGCGGAGGGTGAGTGATGAGGCCGTGCTCGTAAAGAGCAGTGCCATACGCGATGCGATGAAGTTGACCCGGGAATGCGGCACCTACGGCCAAGGCCAGTTCCTCGGCTGCGGCGGTGGTGCCGAGCATACCAAGTTGGCGCAACGCATAGTGGCCACGCCGAACGCGGTCGATGAGGCCGTGCGCCGCCATACGTCGCAGCAGATTCGCTGTCGCTGACGGGGACATGCCGGTTCGCTCCACAGCGTCTGCGAAAGTGAATGTTTGCTGTTCGTCAGCTGCGAACTGATCCGCAAGCCATAGACTAGTTTTCTTTGTAATGCTCATAATTCATTGATTACGTGAATTACTGACATTGTACAACAATCGTTCGCATGACTAATTGTTGTGCTTCGTGCCTTAGGGTTGGCGCACTTGAGTGGAGGGGCCGGGGAGAGGCGTCAGCCCACACCGACTCAGGCAATCCATTGGCGCATTCCGCTCGTGGCTCTGGGCGATGGCGGGCGTGCGTCGTTGGGTGCTGGAAATCACGATAGCCGGTTGGGGGGGGGTGATGGCGATAGGGGCAGGCGTGAGGGTGTGGGGTGGGGTATGCAGTCAAACTGTTAGGGCAGGTTAAGCGGAGCTTCGCCGGAACGCCCATTCTGGGCAGTCATATCTACGAAACGATAAAAGTGTGGTCGCTCCCAATTTCTTGAACGTAGTGCCACCCGTTGTTGCCGACGGAGGCGCCGGGGGAAATCGCTTCATTTAGATATCGTTCGCGGTTGCCAGCTGAGTCGAGTAGTTCAATTTCCCGAATCAGCCAAACCCCACTTGGCGCGTACTGGGGAATTCCTACCTCGATGACGTATAACCCATAGAGATTGGTGCCTGAAATCAAGGCGGCACTTCCGTTTATGAAATTCGTGTTGGCTGAAGTTGAAACAAAGAGTGAGATGTACTCGACATCGGAGAGATTGTCGGAAACGGCCAACGTCACGGTGATCGTCTGGGGAGAACTTCCCACCGCGACGATAGGAGGGGCAATGCTGAGGGCTTTAATCTGCGGCCCCTGATTGTCGCCCCACGAACTGTCTTGGGTCGATGGAGGCGAATCTGAAATTGCTGCTGGCGTCGCGATGACGATGGGAACGCACAGGATTGCGCCTGATATGCTGAATCCTGCGACGGCGGACCCGCTGGGACACACCTGTCCCTGGAGCACGAGCGACCCGTCCGAACCGGAGTCACCTTTCGGGCCGGCTGAACCTTTGGCACCCTCGGCACCGGGCGCTCCCGTCAGGCCTTGGAACCGGAATCTCCTTGAGCGCCCACCGACCCTTGGGATCCGCGTTGCCCCTCTGCGCCAACTTCCCCGGTATTGCCTGGTTCGCCTTGAGGACCAGCCACTCCCTGCGGACCGACAGGGCCAGCGCACCCCGCAGTTACCAGCATCAATATCGCAAAAGGGATGCTAAGGGCTGGGCGCATGGAGCTTCTCCTGGATCGTAAACCTACGTAGTTATGGTAAATGACCAGGCCTACACCGACTCGGGCAACCCATGCTGGGCGCAGATGGTGGCCCAGGAGTCGGCGTCTAGGGGTTTGCCGATGCCTTGGGCGAGGAGGGTGTAGGCGTTCCAGCCGTTGGCGAAGCCGTCGCAGACGGTGGCGGCGTTGAGGCTGGAGAAGCCGCCGAGTCCGTTGCGGGTGAGGTGCGTTAGGGGCACCCAGAAGCGTTTGTGGATGCCGGTGTGGTAGGCGTCGAGCGTCTCGGTGGGTTTGCCGAACTTGGTGAGGGCTTTCTCCCATTGATCCTTGAAGGAATCGTCGGGGCTGACCTCGGAGAGTCGTGAGTCGAGGCGGAGGCTGTCGGCCATGGCGGCGTCGAGCATGGTTTGGAACATGATGACGCTGGCGGTGAGGATCCTGAATATGTCGGTGCCCAGGAATTCGTTGCGGTTGACGAGGGCGACGTAGCCGACCGCGCCGACAGGGAATGCCTCCATGTTGGCGGTGTTGCGGGCGGACTCGGTCTCGGCGTCGTGGGCGATCTTGAGGAGGCGCAAGGCGCTGTGCCCGTACTCTGTGA
>JAQCEV010000053.1 GCA_027618515.1 Chloroflexota bacterium
ACAGGGCGCTTGTCGCCTCCTCAAGATGAACACAAGAGACACCCTACTGACAAAATCGCTGAACAGTAAACCCTGACATTTTCCCTGGACAACGACATGCGTCGGCAAGAGCGTCCAGCGGCACCCCCGGTTTCGAAGCGGTGCCTAGCCAAGGCTATTCGCTCCCGCGAGGGGCTGCCGCAGCGTCACTCGCGCTCCTCATCTAGATGCAATTTCGTAAATCCGGTACGCCAGGTGGGTGCTTCCCGACACGGCGAGGCCGATCACCGCCAGCGTCCCACCGATCTTGGTCCATCGCCGTACTTCGACCGGGCGGTACCGGAATACGACGGCTCCGCGGTCGATCAAAGTCATCGCCGCTGCGGCAAGCAAGAAGAAACCAAGGGTTCTGTCAGGATTCAGGTTCCAAGCGGATAGCATCCTCTGTAACGAGACGAGGTTCTACCTATGCCGTGCCCGCATTGGGCGTCGATGGTGCCAATCAGGCTCGACTCACGAACGATCCTGATACAGATCTTTCACCGAATTGGTCGCCGGACAGAACTCGTATCGTCTGTTGGTCCAACAGAGATGGCGGTGATGAAATCTACGTAATGAACGCTGATGGCTCTGACCAAACACGTCTCACGAGCAGCCCTGGATCGAGGTCTCTCTTGGCCCCGGATGGTTCGAAAACATCGTTCATTTCCCGGAGGGATGGGAACCTAGAAATTTACGTGATGGATGCGGATGGCTCGGACCAGACCAATATGAAAAACGAGCCTGAACCGGGACGGACACCTAGACCATCCCGCCGCAGCGGCTAAGTACGCTCTTCGCTCGCTTGCGCGCCGCTACCGTCAACTCACTGCGGAGATCCGGGGCCTGGAGAAGGAACTCGGACGACTCTCCTGGAAGATAGCGCCAGCCCTCGGCTACTCCCCTCCCCCCGGCCCCTCTGTACGATCCGGCCACGGAGCCGGTAGGAATACGACTCGACTGGTTGTCCGTGACGGCACGGCATGGGGAAGAATTCCTGCTCGAAGCGGCGAGCGAAGCGATGGGAGTAGAGTACGCAGACTGGTTCATGCTCAAGACGGGGATATCCGACTACGTCATGGGCCAGGGCGGGCCAGGTGGAGCGAAACTCTCCTGGGGAGGAAACGACCAGCAGACAGGTGAAGAACGAACCGACTCGCACCTCGACTTGCCGGGGCAAGCCTGCACGATCATGGGCGAGCAGCGCATGATGCGGCTGCTAAAGACGTTGAGCGATGCAGGGAGCGTGGCGACACGCGTGGACATAGCCATAGATGACTACGTCAGACGCGTCGGCGTCCTGGACGTAATGGAGTCGCTAGATGGCCAGATGCGGTGACAAGGGTGCTGGATTGGATTTTGATAGCGGGCGGGCGCGTAGGCGGGCGATCGTTCACTACCAGTGAAGCCGGAAAGAGAGCAGCGTCATTTCTAAAGGGGTGGCAGCAAAGCGTCAGAGGGGCGACGGTATATCTGGGTGCGCCGTCATCGCGCCAGCGGCTACGGGTCTATGACAAGTACAAAGAATCGCAGGGCAAAACGAACAGTATCCGCTGGGAACTCCAGTGTCGCGAGCAAGCTGCCGAGTCCATGCTCCATCAGCTGGCCGAGGCCGGAGACGGCTGGCCGATAGCTGCACGTAACCGCCTTGTGGCGTTCATAGACTTCCGGGAAGCGGGAACCGAAAGCCACACCGATAGAAGGCCACGCTTGAAGTGGTAGGGGGGGGGCGGTGACGGGACACGTGACGCGGGCCAACGCCTACTACCCCGGAGAGGAGCGAGCATTCGCGGAAATGTACTCTTGGGTTAGGCAATCGGTATCACCCTAGGGCAGTTGGGTCGTGCACCCAAAACCATCAGCCGAGCGCTTCAACCTGACTGGGTCGTGCAGGGGCCAGATGTGTCGTTCGTACGGGACGCACCAGGTTTTGATGGTGTGGGCGTGCACGATGCGGATGATGACGACGAGGACGACGGTCACGAAGCGCACGCCTCACGCACCCGTCGCAAGCGCTCACGCCCCCGCGTGGTCCGGATCAGACTGACGAATTCAGGGACTGAAACACTCGCCAGCTTCCTTGCCTCCTTGGCAGACACGGCCGAATACTTGAGGACTACGCCACTCGATGGCCCCTACATTGAGGCAGAATTGCCCTGGGTGCGGGCAATGCTGAAGACGCTGAACGCACGGTAGGCGGGCTAGAAGCGATTGCAGTATTGCCCAGCTTCGCGGCTTCCCGCGTGTTCGACCTTACGAGTAACTGACGAGGCTGGTCGTTTGGCTTCCAATGTTGCGTCGGCCGCAGCGGGCGACCAACGAGGGGTACCGTAGAGTCCTCTAACCCTGCCGTGACGAACCTAGCGTAGAGGCTGGCATCAGTTCCGCCCTTCGGCGTCCTCACCCCCGTCTGGGAAGCCAGTGCTAAGAACCTCAGGGGGCCCAATGACGCGGGTGTTCCGGTCTGAGGCACATCCGATGGTGACTTGTGTGTGCACCATGCCGCCCGAAGACCAAGACTGAGGACTGAGCAACGGACCATAACTACGAGCCGAGGCCGTCTCCTGCGCCATTGGCAGTGCTCAAATCAGAGGACCCGTCTGAACCAGATGGAGCATCCGTGGCCTGCTCTCCAGGCGAATCTTCCATTGGTGTTTCCTGGACGTTCAATCCCTGCCCCCACGCGAAACCGGCCTTACCTGGAGTGGGTTGGGGGTGAGACCCATCCCCACCTGATGGCATCCCCTGCTCCGGTGGCACCGAAACCCCAGACGCCTTCGGTTCGCTCTTGGGCACCTCTGGTACCCCGTTGAGCGGGACCGGTCGCGCGGGTGATGCTTGCGTCTGACCCCGAAGCAGCCCAAGGGCCTGTACCAAGGTTTTTGACACCTCTCCTGATTTCGCTATCTCCTCCACCGCTTTGGGCCAGGAATCCTTCGGCCAATCCTTTTGCATGTCGTGCACCAGTTGAGTGAACTTGATGAATTGCTCCATGCCTTCTTCAAAGATCTCCATATCGCTCCTGCCCTTGTGGAGCATCTGATCAAGCTTCCAGTCGGAGATCTTCTTCCGAATGGCAGGATTCTCTTCAGCTTCCTGCAAGAACCAGCGGTCGAGCTCGGATTCGATCGTCCGAAGTGGTGGCTTCCGCTTCAGAGCACCGTAAGCTAACGCCTCGACCACCTCGGGGTGCTCCTCGAGATAAGGGTCTAGCCGATCGCCAGCAAACTCGTACATCCGTTCAAGGAACGACTCGGGGATTTGCTTCCCACGGCGACCACGTGGCGTCGGCTCAGCCTCATCGTCGTCAAACGGCCCTGCTTCAGCGACAGGTGGTGCCGGGTTTTGGCGCCCGTTCATCCCATGCTGCCGGAGAATCGTATTGATCGTGCGGGTGGACCTGCCCAGCCCGTTCGCGATCTCAGCAGTCGATAGACCTTGGCTGCGCAGCTCCAGGATCTCTTCCTCCTCGTCCGGGTTTACATGGCTCCAACCGGCGTTCTCTTTATTCGCGATCGGCGCGCGCGTTCGTTTACTTGCACCACGTCCGCGTTTACTTCGCCGTTTACTTTGTTTACTTTTCGCGCCTCTATGTAGGGGACACAGCCAACCAAACATCACGAACCTCCAGTCGCTTGGGCGCCCGGGGCCTTAACGATGTTGTCGGGTTTCCAGTCCATCGTTGCCCGGTGCCCCAGCGTGACGGCCTAGGAATCAATCTCTTCGACCGCGTTAGCATCCTCGCCGCAAACCGGGCACGTCAGAAAGTCCGCTTTACCGGCGTCCTCGTCATCCATAGCGAATCGTACTTCGCAATCCTTCGCTTCGCATTGGTATGTTTTAATCATCACTGCTCCTCTTCTGAGTCATTCGAATCTGCGAATACTCCACCACGATATTTCCAACCCATCAAACTAGCGTCCACAACCCGGCGTCACTTTCATCTGTTCGCATGCCACATAGGCGCTGTTCCATCCCGACAGCAGGGACCGCCCGCACCAGCACCGGCTCGATGACGTGAGTTGTACCGTCGCGAAGCACAACGACCACTACCCGAAAAACCTCGCGAGTTTCGTGGCGGATCGCATCTATCCCTACGAGCCACGCGGGCTCGCCTGTCCGTCCGTGATCACCTTCGGGCAGCGACTCCACAAAAGTCACGGCGTCGACGTGCCGAGGGCTCAGCCCTTCTGCGATCACCGCATCGAGAGCCACTCGTTGAATCGCATCAACCCGAGATGGATTGGCCATCCCGGCCCTAAGCAGGTAGCCGAATACCGCACCGACGACGCCCGCTACTAGGATTTCTTTCCGTCGCATTTCCACCCCCCGTCGGCACCGATTGCGCCACCTGCACGAATGATCAGTTCGATGGCACGGCGAAGCCGCGCATCCGCGTCCGGAACCACCACCGAATGCATCGTGACGGTCAGGGCTTCGTGATCTGTTCCGTTGGTTGGCACGTCGCGATGAAACACCGGAACTGAGGTGCACCGCAGTAAACTTTGATACGATTCTGGTGCACGCTCACACACAAGGTGATCATCATGGCAGCTGATAGGGCGGGGGTGTTACGGACACCGATGACTGGCGACGAACGGAGATATCTGTTCAAGCTGGTCGCCGACGGCGCGGATCGGGCTATGTTCAGGTAGCTCTCCAACCCCGGAACAAGACCACCATCGCGAGGAGCTACAACATCGTTACGAGGTTCAAGAACCTGGGACTGACGACGATCGACGACGAGACCGCTACCAAGATTGCCCGAGAGTCCCTGTACAACGCGACCGCCGCTCACGTTCAGTCGTTGTTCCATACCTGGATATCCTGGCGGAATAACCCGGCGCCAGTGGCCGAAGTGCGATCCACCCTAGACCCTGATCGTCTGGAAGAGCATCGCCGCACCCTGCTGTACTTCGGGTTACGGCTTCGAGATTCATTGGTATTCCCCCGCCGGTTTCATCAAGGTTTGTGGTCAGGCACTTGGGGCGACGAACCGAGTACTGCCGGAGAGTTGGAAATCGACAAACACTGGACTGACGACGCGATCAGCCATCCCGTCTATCCGTATTTCCGTGAACATTTGGCTCGTAGCCTCGCGGGAACCGATGTGCTCGATCTCATCGAGCGAATGATGTCTGATTGGCGAAACTACGTCCTTGAGCGTGAGGCTGCGTTTTCAGCCGCAGTGACCGCTATAGAAAATCGGCCAGAGGCCGATCGGTCTCGTGATCCCCGTTTCTTTGCCGCCCTGGCGGTACACCGCGCTATGTATCTCGCGAGATCGGGCTCACCACCTGCTCCTGCGGCTCAGAATAGGAACCCGCAGCCCACTCAGGACTCCATTGAAATGCGCGCCGCTGAGCAGATTGCAGGCTCGGTCCAGATACGGCAGCTTCTGGCCAGACAGGATCAAATAGGCATCTTGATACCGCAAATCAAGATGCTGCTTACCCCGGAAGATTTGGTGTTCCGGCTGGTTCGCGATGGGCATTGCGAGTTGTGCCGAGGGCCGCTACCGCTGGTCTAAAGGACCAGCGTCTGCTGTTGCGCTCGACGTTGGCACCGATTCACAGGCTGTGAGGCCTCAACCAACTGCAGGGCGGCTAGTCGAACGCTGCTTTCGGGCCGAGTAGGGTTTCAGGGGGAGCTCCCTGATCAGAGTAAACCGCAAAGGGGAAGTTGCGTAACGTTCGTCAGGACGAACGGGGACCGCGAGATGGAACGGCGAGATATCCCTCGGTACCGCTCGGCGCGGACTCAGGATGACGTTAATAGTGCGCGCTGGTATTGGCCGATATTGAGGGTGGTCTGGGCGTGCGAGGCGGTTGGCGGGTGTTTGCCCTCTCCTCAGTCCTCTCCCAGGGGGCGAGGAGGCCTGAAAGAGGGCGAGGACGCCTGAGAGGGGATCGGGGATGGTTAGGAGAGTGCGAAGGTGGAGCCGGCGTTGGTGCGGGAGACTTCGATGCGGACGGGGAAGGCTTCTTTGATCTCGTCGATGTGGGTGATGACGAGGATGCGCTGGAAGCGGTCCTCGATCGCTTTGATGACGTCTAGGACGCGGTCGCGGCCGTCGGCGTCCTGGGTGCCGAACCCTTCGTCGATGAAGAGGGTCGGCAGCGGCGCACCGGCGCGCCAGGCGAGTAGCTTGCTGAGGGCGATGCGTAGGGCGAAATCCACGCGGAAACGCTCGCCACCGCTGTACATCTCATAGTTGCGCGTGCCGAGTTCGTCAGAGACTACGACGTCGAGGGTTTCCACGCTTTCGGAGCCGTCTGCACCCCTGCCGGTTCGGCGGGCGCGTTGTGTCTCCAGCTTCAGAGACATACGCCCTTCTGTCATTTGTTTCAGCAGATCGTTGGCCTCATCCTCCAGCCTGGGGATCGCCGCCTCGATGAGCAGCGCTTGCACGCCGCCTTTGCCGAATGCGAGGGCGAGTTCGCCGTAGGCTGTGGATTCTTCCACCATGTCTTTGCGGCCTTGCTCTTGCTCCTTTAGCAGCGCCTCTGCTGCTGTGATCGCTTCGAGTTGGTTCGCCAGGGATCCCCTTTGAGCTTGGAGTTCGTCGCGGGCCTTGCCCGCCGCTGCCGCCTCAGCTTCAACCACAGCGCGTTGAGCTCGGTACGAGTCCAGCTCGGCGATCTCCTTCTCGATGACCGTCCGCTGCTCTGCGACCCTGGCGATCTCTGCCTCCGCCTCCGCGACGCGAGCCTGCACGCGCAACAGCGCTGCCTCGTCTTCTGGGCGGCGCGTCTGGGCCTGGGCCAGCGCCTGATGCTCACCGTCCCAACGCTCCAATTGGCTAACCGCCTGATCAGCCGCCGTCACCGCATGGGAATCGAACGCCAGTTCGGCGATACGCACCCGTAGGGCCTGCGCGTCGGCCATCTCTGACGCTGCGTACTCACCGGACTCCAGACGCGCCTCGGCGGCGGCGAGATCGGTGGTGGCGTCCGCCAATACCAACTGCGCCTGCTTCGCCTCGTCGCGCTGAACGACCAGACGGGCGTTCTCGGCGTCCAACCGCCTGCGCTCGCCCTCGATCTGCTCGCGGGCGGCCTTGGTCTTGCCAGCCAGATCAGCCGCCTGTGCGTCTAGCCGCGCGACCTCGCCCACCTGGGCTTGGTGGCGCTCCAGCATCTCGCGGATCTCCGTCTCGTACGACGCCTCGATGCGCTGGAGTCCCTCGGGGCCTAGGCCAGTGCCGCATAGCGGGCACGCCGCCGTATCGTCGTGGTCATGGGATAGCAGCGCGATCTTGCCGCGCGTCTCCTTGCCAAGTTCGGCGATGCGGACGTTGTCCTGCTCAAGACGTCGGGCCTCCAAGCGCAGCGCTTGCTCCTGCTCCTGCGCGCCTGATGCCTCGACGGACTGCGCATCCATCGCCTTCAACTCTGCGACCACTTCTGCCAGGCGCGCCTCGACGCCCGCAAGCGACGTTGCTTTCGGCGTGAGTTCTTCGTTGAGGCGATGGCGCAGCCGCACTATCTCGCTCTCGAGTCCGGCACGTGCCGAGCTGATGCGCTGGTCCATCGGTGATAACTCGCGCTGGAGTCCTGCTACGGACTGCGCTGCCGCGTTCAACGTGCGGAGGCGTTCGCGCGCCTGCTGTAACGCTGCGTGGCCTTGCTCGATCTCCACGGCGCGTGCTTCCGCCTGGCGCCATCCGATCAATCGGCGCTCGACCTCCAGCATCTCGACGCGGTCCTGATCACGCCTGGTGGCTGCCCGAGCCGAATGCGCGCTAAGCTCGACTGCCTCTGCGCGGCGACGCTCCAGGTGCTCCACCTGCGTCCGCAAGAGCGTCAGTCGCTGGTCTACCGACGTGGTTCGAAGCTGTGCGGCCTCCAACTCGCCGTCAACGCGCTGAAGCGCCTCGCGAACCTGATCACCCAGCGCCACTTGCTCGCGCAGTCGCTCAAGGTGGAAGGACGAGGCGGACAGGGCACTCTGGAGATCGCGGTTGTGGAGCTTGGCGCGCTCCTCGAGGCGGTCGTAGATACCGAGGCCCAGCACACGCGCCAGCACTTCTTTGCGCTGGCTTGCGGTGGCCATGGCGAAGAGGTCGGCGCGCCCCTGCACGAGGTACGCGCTGTTGACGAAGGTGTCGTAGTCCATGTTGGTACGACGGATGATGTCAGCTTGCGTCTCGCTGATGGTGTCGCCAGTGATCGGCCGATAGTCGGCACCGGTGAACACGCCCAACTCCAGCGACGTTTGCGGCGTTTTGCGCGCCCGCGAGTAGCGCCTGGTGGCCCGATACCGCTCCTGGCCGATGTCGAACTCCAACTCCACAAACATCTCATCCTGCCCGTGGTGCAGAAGCTGATCTTGGCGTTGTCCGCGAGCCCGGCCCCACAGCACCCAGGTGATGGCGTCGAGCAGCGCTGATTTGCCGTTGCCGTTGGCACCACACAGGCATGCAACATGCACGTTTTCAAGACGCAGCGTAGGGGCTGCATCGCGGTAAGAGAGGAAGTTATGGACGGTCAGGCTGATGGGGAGCAATAAGACCTCGCCCTATCTATTCAATCTAAGCTAATGAGCGGATTCTACACGCCGATAACACGTGCGAAACATTCTTGAGCGATGATGCTGAAAGCAGCAATGGGCGCATGTCTTTTGTTGCTGAGGTTGAGGTTCAACCTCAGGCCTCACGCCCAGGCCTTAGGAGTAGTTACATGATCCGAGACGCGACCGCAGACGACCTTGACGAGATCGTCGCTATCTACAACGCCTCGATCCCCGGACGGCTGGCCACGGCCGACCTCACTCCCATGTCCGTCGACTCGCGTCGAGCCTGGTTCGCGGAGCACGACCCCGCACATCATCCGCTCTGGATATACGAGGACGACGACGCCGTCGCTGGCTGGCTTTCGCTCGGCTCGTTCTACCAACGCGCCGCGTGGGATGCCACGGCGGAGGTCAGCGTTTACGTGAGCCCAGGGCACCAGAAGCGTGGCCTCGCTGCAACGCTGGTCAGCGAGGCGATCTCCCGGGCGCCAGAGTTTGGCCTAACGTCCCTGGTGGCGCTCATATTCGGTCACAACCAGCCCAGCCTGAACCTCTTCCACCGATTCGGGTTCGACGACTGGGGCAACATGCCCGAGGTCTGCGATGTCGACGGCATCAAGCGGGACGTGATGATCTTGGGCCGTCATGTCGCCTGAGAAGGGGATGTCCTTGTGAGCCTTACCCCTGTTCGGTACAATTTGATTGTGAATTCGTTTGCAATCTCCCGGGTGGGTTCGCCTCTGGAAGCCCTCTCCCGGCGCTCAAGTGAGGCCGCCGCCCTATGACCCTCAAGATCGTGGTTACGGCCAAGCAGGTCATCGACCCCGAAACCCCCACGTCAGCGTTCGGTATCGACTCTAACGCCGTCACCGTGCCGTCAAACCAGTCGCCGGTGATCAACGGATTTGACGAGCAGGCCATCGAGGCCGCTCTTCGCCTGAAAGAGGCCTCTGGAGACGCACACATAACGGTGGTGTCGGTCGGCTCGGGCTTCGCGCTCGATGTCATCAAGAAACCGCTCGCCATGGGTGCCGACGAACTGATCCTCCTCGACGATCCAGCGTTCGATAACGCAATCGACCCTACGGTGACGGTCGCGGCGCTTGCCGCAGCGATACGCAAGATCGGTGACGTGGACGTTGTACTCGCAGGTCGGCAAGCGAGCGACTGGGACAATGCGCAGGTGCCGATAGGGGTCGCTGAGGCGCTGGGTTGGCCTGTGGCCACGGTTGCGAAAAAAGTAGACATCAACGGCACTACGCTCCGCGTGGAGCGTGTGCTACCCGACGGCCATGAGGTGGTAGAGGCTGACCTGCCCGCGGTGGTCACCGTCTCCAACGAGCTTGGGACACCTCGCTACCCCAACATGCGCGGCATCATGGCCGCGCGCCGGGTGCAGCCGACGGTCTGGTCGGCGGCAGACCTCGATCTGGCGATCGGCTCGCTCAGCCCAGCGTTCGAGTTGGTCAGCCTCAGCAAGCCTCAGAGCGGTGTCGAGACTGAGATGATCACCGGTGACGACGATGAAGACGCGGGCCGCAAACTCGCGCAACGCCTCCGCGACGAACGGATCATCTAGGAGAAACCATGGCGGACGGCAACGGCATACTCGTGATAGGTGAGATGGCAGGCAACGAGCCCGCTTCGACGACGCTCGAAGCGTTGGCGGCTGGCCTCTCACTTCTGGCATCCCTACCTGGAGAGAAGCTTTCGGTGGTTCTGGCAGGTGCGTCCACCGCAGCTGCTGCACAGGTGGCTATCGCCCACGGGGCACAGACGGCTTACACGATCGAAGACGCATCGCTGGCGGACCCAGCCCCCGAGGCTGTGGTCGCTGCGGCCCAGGAGGCCGTTAGGCAAGCTTCCCCCCGCATCGTTCTCGGTTCCAAGACGATATTGGGGCGCGACGTTCTGCCTCGCTTGGCGTTCCGCCTAGGCACAGCGCTCGCCCAGGACTGCACCGCAGTCGCGATCGACGATGCGAAACGCCTGCTGGCGACACGCCCCGTCTACGGAGGCAACGCTGTTGCGACGGTCGCTTGCGTGTCGGACATCGCGGTTGCCGCGCTACGTGCGAAGAGCATCGACGCTGGCGAGCCTGACTCGTCCCGCACAGGCGAGGTTGTTGCACTGAGCGTGGATCTAGCATCTGCGGTGCGCGTGCGCCCAGTGGACCGGGTGGAGCAGACCGCTGAAGGCATCCGCCTAGAGGATGCACGCGTAGTTATTAGTGGTGGACGCGGACTCGGAGGCCCGGAGCCCTTCAAGGAGCTCGGCAAGCTGGCAGCCCTCCTCGGGGGTGCGGTCGGCGCATCGCGAGCAGCGTGCGACGCGGGTTGGGTGCCTTCCAGCTACCAGGTTGGTCTCACGGGGAAGACTGTGACGCCAGAGTTGTACATCGCGGTTGGCATCTCAGGCGCAAGCCAACACATGGCTGGATGCAGCAATTCACGGACGATCGTGGCGATCAACAAGGACGCGGGTGCCAACATCTTCAAGGACGCTCGCTTCGGCGTGGCGGGAGATTGGCAAAAAGTGCTCCCAGCCTTCATGGAACAACTTCAAGAGTTGTTAGGCTAAACTGGGAATGGTTAGTCACAGGGAGGTGAATCTATGAGCGACCACGAGTTCGACCGCGAGATGGCGGAGGCGCTTCAGAACGCAGAAGCGGCGGAAGTCGTGTGCGTGATTCTTCCTATCATCAATCAATGCCTGGTATACGACAGTCGATCAGCTCTTGATGACCCGCCGCGTATCACGGTATCAGCGCCGCTGGGCTCCGGCGAGCGCAGGCTTCGCCACGTGAACAAGGCTCGACCGCAGATGGAGCGCGCCCGCGAGTTGGCAGTGCTTCCGTGGTCAGGTTCGATCAATGCATTCTCAAATTCCAAGATCTGGGGCATGCTCCAGGATCGTATGCTGAGCTCCGGCTACCAGAACGCTGAGCGCCAGTGCAACGACGCGCTGGACGAGCTTCACCAGTGGGAGCGCCGCTCTATGGTGTCGATGATTCGCGGCCAAGGGCCCTTCCACACCATCTGGTCCCGCACCAGCTAGGCAGGGTACTCTCTGCACCCACGTCGTCGGGCCCGTACGCTGGTTTGGATGAGCGTAATGGGGCCCTCCGGGCAGAACGATATGAACAGCACAAAAGGCCCCGCCAACCGGCGGGGCTTCGTTTTCCTCAAACGCTAGCTCACCCGGAGCAGTAGCGGTTTGGTCACTTGGGCTCGACAGCCCTCCATCCGTGTGCAACGCGTATCCGATGAGCAACGTAGAGTTAACGTGATGATCGCGAAACTCCCTTCATTCCGTGCTCTTCGCACCTCGGCCGCTTTTGCGGCGGTGCTCCTGCTGCTGCTTCTGAGCGTGGGACGCGGAGACACGATCTCCGACCTGCGCATCGCGGCTGGCGCATACGAGCAGGACCTGGTGCGCTGGGAACTAACGCACTTCATGGACAAGTTGTTCGTCCGAACAGCCGATCTGCTCTTCCATGGCACTCCCGACGACGTTGAGCGGATGGCAGCGGTCGACGAGTTCTTCGGCCTGCGTGAGGATCTCTCAGACGCGCGGCGAAGCGTCGAGCGCACCCTTGCGTCAGGTGACGCCAGCGCAGAAGCGCCGCTGGTGGCGCAGGCGACGGTCGACGACCTCCAACAAAGACGAACGGAGTTGCAGGCAGTTGTCGAGGAAACGCTAGAAGCGGCCATCTCCAAGGTAGTTCACGAGCAGGGCATCATCGGCGGGGTAGGCCCGTTGCGTTGGCCACCCGTAGATTTCACCTTCGAGGACCGCGGCTTGGTGCTGGTACGTTCGCCTCGCGACCGTATCGCGCGCCTAGACGACCTGCTGCTTGATCCGGGCGTCAGCTTGCTGGACCAAGTCGCGGTGGAAGCGGACGTGGAGTCGCTGGACGCGAACTCGTCGGCGCTGGTGGTGCGCATAGGCGGCGTTGCCACGTATCCCGCGCAAGTCAGCAACGATCGTTCGTTGCACGGCACGTTGGAGCTAGCGTCCCACGAGTGGCTCCACCACTGGCTGATCTTCAAGCCTCTGGGCCGACGCTGGTTCGCCGGTGGCGAGCTGCAGAGCATCAACGAAACGGTCGCCAACATCTTCGGTCAGGAGATAGGCGACCTCGCTCTGGAGGAGGTGACTGGCGAACATTTCGAGCGCGCGCCCTGGGTACCGCCTACGGTTCGGGAGCGGGAGGAGCCTACGCCCGATGTCTTCGATTTCCGACGCGAGATGCGTGAGACACGGACTCGCTTGGAGGAGATGCTCGGGGACGGCCTCATCGAAGAGGCGGAGGCCTTCTTGGAAGAGCGGCGGTTGGCGTTCGTCGCTAACGGCTACCAGATACGAAAGCTGAACAACGCGTGGTTCGCTTTCAACGGCACCTACGCCGACAGTGCGGCGTCGATCAGCCCGATCGAGGGCCAACTGCGCACGATACGCGCCGATTCTGCCGATCTGGCGGAGTTCCTCGACCGAGTCGCGGGGATCAGCAGAGAAGGCCAGCTTGCGGAGATCGCCCTCGCTGCGGGTTGGGTGCCGATCGACACCTCCACGGGCCTGCCGCTTCCCTAATAGCGCCTACCTAGTAGTGCGCGCGAAGTAGGTTCAGCAGTTCCATCATCACCTTGCAGTCCACCTCGTTGTACTCCTCGATCTCACGCATCAGATCGAGGTCACGCATCGAACCGTCTTGCCTACCTGCCTCAGTGTCGCACCACCATGCTCCGACCATAGCTCCAAGCCCGTCTACTTTACTTTCTCCCCAGGAAGTCGCTATCAAACTGTGACTGTGCGCGGCTTTGGCGACCGCCTTCAGCCCGAAGCTCAGCGACCCTCGGATCACTATGGGCTCCGCTTTGAACACGCGATCCCACAGATCGAACCACGCCAAATCGGGCCAGCCCTTCTCGGGGTGACGCGCACGGGCTGAGTCGTACGCGAATTGGTAGTTCACGGGCTCTGCAAACGACCAGTGGATCACGCGCGCTGCCTGATCACTTGCGGCAGCCTTTGCCGTCTCGCCCATGTGGGTGATCCAGGCGTCGATCACCTCTGCCTCACTCTCCTCGGTCAGCCTATCCGTCGTGAACGTCCGGAATGTCCATATGCCTTCTTGCATATGTCCGCAACCCATCATGTAGATAAGTGGTTGACCGTGCTGCCCGGGGAAATTCGCCATGTCGTCGTTCAGATTGCTCACCGTCTCGAAGTCCACGAAGAACTCCATCGGCGGGACGACGCGCCATTCATCCTGGGCCGCCGTGACCTTTGCCGGACGCACCACGGGGCCGCTCGCGTCCTGGTGCATGTCGATGATCGCCTGGAGAGTCGGCTGCGTCCGCTCCCCCGTCACGCCGAGCAGTTCCGCCGTGACGCGAGGGTCGGTCCAGCGCTTTACTCCCTTGCGGATCGCCGCGTCGCGCTTATCCACGCCTACCCACCAGAGCATCGTTAGCTCGTCCAGTTCTTTGGCTATCAAGTTCTTGGCGCCATGCCACGGGAAATCGCTATCGCCTGTCGCGTTTGGGTATAGCTCTGGCACGCTGGGCTCTGGAAGCACCACCCACTCACTGCCTTCCCGCCGCATACGACGCACCCAGTCCACCGCGGCGTCCACATATGCGCCCTGCGCGGCGTCCATGGCCACGGGGCCCAGTCGATCGAACGCGTTCTCGACCCGAGTCGTTACGCGACTCTTCGTCTGCTCCCAGCCACGGCCCAGCAGGAAAGCAGTCTCAGGCGTGTAACCCTGGATACGACCCAGGGCTCGGTTGTAGATGAAGAGTTGGCCTTTGTACGCAGGCGCTGAGCCCGAGTTGCCCACCTGGCCTGAAGCCGAAAGGTGCAGCGTCGTGAATTTCGCATCAACAATCACGTAGTGATAACGAGCATCTAGATTCGGCGCACCCGCGACCAGCGCATCCAGGCCCGGCGCGCCCGGAAATAGCTCGGCCAACTTGTCCGAACGCACCAGGAAATCGGGTGCGCCATACGTTCGCGTCTCGGCATCATGCAGGACGCCCTGGTGGATCACGCGGTGGCCGGCCGCCATCGCCTCCATCGTCTCCAGTGCGGCCTGGGGATCTCGGATGCGCCGGTAGTCATCGGCGATGACCACGACAGGCGACAGTGTCCGGAAATGGTCCGCGACCGCCGCCTCGAATGCGTTCCCGCGCCCCATGATGAACGGCGCGAACTCCAAACGCTGGTCGTAGTCCCGCTGCTCGTCGTCACGGACGAAGCCCTGTTCGCGCCCGTAGCGCGCGAGCCAGTCCACCAACGGGTCGCGCAGCAGGAAATTGCGCGTCGTGGACGCGCTGACCCAATCATCGTTGATCTCGTAGTTGGTTTGGCCCGTAGTCATGGGCCCGTTATATCACTATCGCAGTGAGAAGCGCGCCGGTCAGGTGTCGCGGTCGTCGCGTTACCAGTCTGGTTGCGATGCGGCGATGTCGCCTACCGACAGCTTGTTCTGCGTGCCGTCGGTGGTGGTGACGAACAATTCCGACTTGCCCGCCGGTCGCGATTCGAAGACCAACTTGCCGGTCGGGCCCCAGACGAGGGCGAGCTCCTCGACCTGGTTCCTCGTGAGCGTCTCGAGGTCTTCACCCTTGTCCGAAACCGTGAAGATGTCGCGGCTGTCGTTGCGGTCGGAGATGAATGCTACTCGCTTGCTGTCCGGGGACCAGGTTGGCGAGAAATCGCTGGCCGGGTTGTTGGTGATCCGGGTCGCCTGCCCTTCAGGGCCGTCGGGGCCCACATGCAGCACGTATATCTCCTGATCACCATCGCGGGTGGAGGTGAACGCCAGCTTCTTGCCGTCAGGGGACCAAACCGGATTGCGATCGGGCGATGCTGAAAGTTGCAGACGGTTCACTCCGTCCGGGTTGCGCAGGAAAAGCCCCTCGGAATTGCCGTTGTCATCCAGCGCGGCGAACGCGACCCAGGTTCCGTTGGGGGACCAAGCGGGATCAACTTCGCTGTTGCTCTCAAAGATCAAGCGATTGGGGAGAAGATCCTTGAAGCGCACCCAGTAGACCCTGGGAGTGCCATCAGCATCAGGTGAGACGTACGCGATCCGCTGCCCGTCTGGCGACCAGGTCGGCTGCGACTCATCCACGCCGGTGTTGGTCACCGGGGAAACGGTCGAGCCGTCCACGGTTCCGACGTAGAGGTTAACGTTGCCATCCCGATCGGATAGGAAAGCGAGTCGGGAGTGATCTGGCGACCAAACGGCGCCGAAGTCGTCGCCGGGCCCTGCGATGACGATCCGTCGGTCGCTGCCGTCCGACCGCGCCACAACGATGTCGCGCGTGCCTTCCTCACCAACGGAATACACGATGAACGTGTCCTCGGTGAGCAGGCCACACGCGCCCAGCGCAAACGTGGCGACGATGGCCAGGGCTGGGAGGAAGGCTAATTTAATGTGGTTTGGTCGCAGCATCGTTGGTGAAGGGCTCACATCTATCGCGCGTAACTGGCAATAGACTCACAGGTAAAAGTAGCAGCAAACGGGCCCAAAGGGCCAGGAATTAGGCGTGGCGATTATGAGGAATTCCCCACACCTAGAAGGGCAGCCATGTCTTGTCGCGGTCTTCGAAACGCTTCGGGGCAGGCGCAGGCGATACGAATCCGTACCCGAACCCACCGAGCAATCCCATGAGCCCGCCACCCGCGATCAGTGCGGGAGGGAGCCACTCTGGTTGTTCGGCGAAGTCCTCGGCACAGTTGGTCTCTATAGCTCCGGTAGCGGCGATGTCGAACTCGCGCTGTTGCTCGCAACGCTGGATGTTGCCGATGAAGATCGCCTGCACGAACAACGCGGGGATGATCGACAGCCCAGCACCAACCACACCAATCATCAAGCCGAATATCATGCCTCTGTAGAGGCGTCGGCCCCTGGTCAACCTCGGTTTTACTGCTACGCCACCTATGTTCATCTGGTCATCAGGCGAGCACCGCCGCTCGGTCCTCGCCAGTGAGTTTGGTCGCTGCCAGTTCCATGATGATCTTGGGGCCCTTGCCCTTCCATGGGCCTAGGAATTCCACAACGCGCGGTGCCTGGAGCCTGGTCATCTCCATGAGCATCGTGCCTACCGCGTTCTGCACGTCTTCGAGCTCGTCCGTCATCAAGGGCTCGGCGACGGTCAGCGCGTCCGTCATGAATCGCCCCTCACGGACGAGGGGAGAGAACGAGGACACGGCAGCGATCCGCTTGGGAACCGAGCCCGATTTGGCCCACTCTAGCAGGCGTAGAGCGATGGACGGCTTGCCTGACATCGCTCGTGATATGCACTGCGTGCCGAGGGCATCTGCAGTCTGGGGATTGGTCAGCTTGGCTGCCCACAGGTCGAAGCGTTCGAAATCGCTCCCGCCGATGTGGCGTGCGTTGGCGCCGACGAGCTGTGCGCCGATGAGCCCCTCTTCAAGGTTGCCCGTGCTGAAGAGATCATCCGCAACTGCTAGCGACGCCGAGTAGCCGGGCGAACGCAGCCTACGGACGTAGTCCATGCCGATGTTGTGCAGGTCGGCGGGCTTGATCCCGTAGCAGGGGACATCGTCGCCGTACGCCCGCTTGAGTGCGTCAGCCTGGTCTTTGCGACCAGCCTTGGCGAGGCGAGCGCGAATCTCTTCGACGATGGTGTTGACCGCGTCTCGGTCAACGTCCAAGGGAGCGGGCCCCGAAGGTTGGGGGGGCCTGCGTCTTCTGTTCTCCATACAAAACACCATAGGTCATCAGGCGGCGTGCGCCTTGTGACCGGGTTCAAGTTGATCTGCTGCGACCAACGGATCACATCCGTAGCGCACCTGTATTGTAGCGCGCGCCCCGATAGCGACGAATCGTACGGATGGGCGAGCCCCGCGCCGAAAATACAGAGCCCCCTCAGGTCAAGGGGGCTCTTGGTTCTGTAGCCCTTCGGATCGTGGACAGGAACTAGCGAACGTCGGTTGTCGTTGCCTCGCGACCGCCGAGGTCCTTGACCTCTTGCCAGTCCTTCAACCCCTCATAGTTGACGCGTTCGTTCTTCTCGACGGTCACGTCGCGCGCGAGGACGTGGAATATCTCCAGCGGCTCGTCGCCCACCGACTCGAACCAGTACGGGGTGGCCTTCGGGATGAAGATGCCCTCGTGATGCGCCAGGTCGTGGACGTCTGATTCTTCGAAGCCGTGAAAGCGAGCGGCGCCGCCAAGCACGAACCACGCGGAATCCACGCCTGTGTGGGAGTGCATGTTGGTCTCGCCGCCGTCCTTGATCTTCTGGACGTCGATGCGAAGCATGTCCTGTTTGTTCCACAGAACCGAAATCATCTTGGGGAACTGGTCGAACTCGGGGCTCACGTAGCTGATGGGCTCCATGGGCTTGGCGTGGTGCTTGGAAACGTCACGCACCGGATCCTTGGGGTGGTTGTCGACCTGGCGATCTCGCAGCGGCTGGAAGTTGAGCCGTGCGTCTTTCGCCATGATGTTTTTCGCCGTGATGTGAAGGATCTCCAGATCCTCGTCCGAGGCGGACTCGAACCAGTAGGGCGCGGCGCGCGGGATGCCAAGCCCTTCCATCGGGCCGAACTCGCCGAAGAGGCTGTCTAAGCCGTCGTAGAACCGGACGCGCCCTTTGAGGACGAACCACATGCTCTCCGTTGCGGAGTGGGCGTGCAGGTTGGTGTCCCCGCCCTCTTTGGCAACTTGGATGCCTACGCCTAGGACTTCGGATCACGCCAGCGGTAGCGTGACCTTGGGCTTTTCTTGGGTCACGGGTTTTTCATACGTGAATTTGGTGAGCCCTTGCTTGTTTGCCGTTAGAGTCATCTGTTCCTCCTGCGTCTGGCCTCTGGCTTTGCCTCACAAATACGGTTTGGGGGTGAACCCACCGCAATACTCCGTCAACGTTTCGACCATCCCCCTACCCCCTTCCTAGCCAGGAATGGGGTTCCAATAAGGGAGAAACGGGGGACACCCCCGTACCCCCGGCAAAGGGGCTTCGCCCCTCTGTACTCCCGGGCTCGATTCTAGGCTGGCCGTGTAGCTAGTCGGGGCTCGCCCTCGGATCTCTTGGCTTCGGCGCTAGGACTAAAGGTCGCTCGGCGCTCCAGGGCCCGGGCTCGATTCTAGGCTGGCCGTGTAGCTGGTCGGGGCTCGCCCTCGGATCTCTTGGCTTCGGCGCTGGGACTAAGGGGCGCTTGGCTGCTCGGGGGGCTCGGGCAGATGGGGGGATTCCCCATCTGCCCGGGTCGTTTCCAGTTCTGGCTTACTCCCAGGGATGGACGGACACGTGGATGGCGTCCGTGATGCCTTCTCCTGCAACCGCTCGGATGGCGGTGTCGACGTCTTTGAGGCCGAAGGTGTGGGTGCGCATCTGTTCCAGGGGGAACCGGTGCGAGGCGATGATCTGGAGGCCCTTCTCGACGGAGTCGAAGCTGTGGCCACGGGCGCTCTTGAGGGTCATGTACTTGCGGGTCAGGCGTCCGATGGGGAAATCAGGGAAGAGCGGCGTTTCTGCCTGCGCGACCATGATGCCACCCTTGCGCTTGGTGGCCTCGACCGCTAGCAGCGTGGGCGCGAGGCCGGCGTGGGAGGTGCAGTCGACGACGGTGTCGACGCCGGCCTCGGGGCCGCCACCGGTGAGTTCTTTGATGCGCTGGAGCGGGTCTTCTTCCTGTACGTTGATGATGACGTCAGCGCCTAGGAGCTTGGCGACCTCGAAACGCTTGGCGTCTTTGTTGGTGCCGGTCACGATGATGAGGTCTGCTCCTGCCTTCTTGGAGGCGATGACGCACGCGAGGCCTTGCTGGCCGGGGCCCTGGATGAGGACGGACTTGCCGAAGCCTGCCTGGCCTTCGACCAATGCCCACTGGACGCCGTTGCCCATGGGCAGCGCCATGGCGGCTTCCTCGGCGGTGACGCCGTTGGGGATCTTGTGGAGCGCGGCGTTCGGGGGGATGAACAGGTACTGGGAGTATCCGCCCCAGAGTGACGGCAAAACGTCGACTGATGTCGAGCCGTAGCGGATGGCGGCGTCGTTGGCGGAGGAGTCGGTTGCGTAGCAGTGGCGGTATTCGCCGACGCGGCAGAACTCACAGAAGCCACAGGGGAGGTACTCCTCCAGCGCGACCATGTCGCCTTCTTTGACATCCCAGCGGTCCGCGAAGACGCGGCCGACCTTTACGAGGTAGCCCACGTTTTCGTGGCCCATGACGACCGCTCCGCCATTCATGTGTCGGTGGTACCCACCGACGTCGCTCCCTCAGACGCCTGCGACTTCAACTTTCATGAGCGCTGCGTCTACGGGGATCTCTGGGAGTTCGATCTCCCTCAGTTCAGTTTCACCGGAGGCGATCTTTGCCGCCACCAAAGCCATATCAGCCATCATTTACCTCTTGCAGTCATTAACGTCCGGTGCGTGCACCGGCATTTCGAGCAACATACGCCGACCGTGGTTGGAGGTCAACGAGAGCGGGCGGGTATTCCCGGGCTCGCTTCTAGGCAGATCGTGTGGCCGGTCGGTGCGAGCCCTCGGATCTCTTGGCTTCGCCGCTAGGACTAAAGGTCGCTCGGCGCTCCGGGGGAGGGAACGATCGCTGGGGCTCTGCGCATGCAGACTGGGGGGGGGGTGGGAGCCAATTTGG
>JAQCEV010000162.1 GCA_027618515.1 Chloroflexota bacterium
TGTTCTTGAACGCGACGATGTCTTCTACGAGCCCCAGATGGTTGAGAACAACATGTTCATTCGGGTGGACCATGCGGTCAAAGGCCCGGTATTGTCGTTCGCTCCTCCTTTCACCCTGTCTGACGCGGACGCCGTGACGCACAGGCCTCCGCCCTTGCTCGGTGAGCATACGGTAGAAGTGCTCACAGAATTGGACCTCACTCAAGAAGAGATCGCGGAGCTTCAGACCAAGGGAATCGTATAGTGACGGCCTCCCACAGCGAACTGGGTCAACGCGATCTTTGGACACAGGTGTAGCCGATGGAACAAGTTCATTACGAAGTTCGTGGTCACGTGGTTATCATGACCTTGGAGGGTGAGAACGACCTCAACCTCGGCATGGTCAGCGGCAGCTTGCACGAACGAATAGCCGAGTACCTCCAAGACGACAACCTCCGCTGTGGCGTGATTACGGGGGCCGGAACCCGTGCGTTCTCAGCGGGCGGTAACCTTAAGAGTGCCGCAGAATCGGGTAGGGTCGGCGGCGCGGGCTCGGTGTGGGATCCGTCCACGCTTACATTAATTAATGGGTTGGATATCCGCAAGCCGCTGATAGCAGCCGTGAATGGCTTTGCTGTGGGAGCCGGGTGCATGCTGGCACTCGCGTGTGATATCCGTGTGGCGTCGGACAATGCAGAATTCGGAATCCCGGAAATCAAGCTCGGAATTCCATCGGGGATGGGCGCTCCGCAGCGACTCCCTCGGCTGATTCCCTTCGGCGCGGCGATGGAGATGCTACTAACCGGCGATCGGATCAAGGCTGACCAAGCTTTGCAATGGGGGTTGGTGAACCGTGTCGTCCCCCAATCCGAACTCCTGGGCACCGCTCTGGAGATCGCCAACCGAATAGCAGCGAACGCGCCCATGGCGGTGCGCACCATGAAGGAACTCGCGTACCGGTCTCGTGAGATGTCATTTGCGGAGGGTATCCGCATGTCGGAACTCATGGGTTACATCGGCCGTGGCACAGAGGACGCGAAGGAGGGCCTACGCGCCTTCGCCGAGAAGCGCAAACCCGAATTCGAGGGACGATAAGCAAGGTTCGGAGCGATCCGAATTGACGGTGCAATGTGTCCCCCAACTGAACGAGGTGGATCTGAATTGATTGCGACGATGGGAAAACGCTTCGGGTGCCCTGATGTGGGAGGCCAATACATGGTCACCAAAGGGGGCGATGCAGAGTTGTCATGTGACGGAACTTCGGGAGCGGAGCCGAATCGTCTCGGTAAGCGGTACTTAGACGAAGCGACGGCCGTGACCGTGCTCTGCATCAAGGTGGGAACCGGGCGGATCTGCTGCAACGGCGTCCCCATGACAGAGATGGCCCAGAAGAAGCTCCCTTCTTCTGATTGACCGAGGGAACTGGTCAATGCACGGTGGAAGAGCATCTCGACATTCAGATTGACTAGTGCGGCCTACGTAGAGAACGAGCAACACACGCCTCGGGGCTGCCGAGGATCTGGAGGGACTGGCGCATGGCGTACGTAGATGTAGACGGGGCTAGTCTCTGGTACGAGGACACTGGCGGCGATGGCACGCCAGTGGTCTTCCTGCACCCCTTCACTGGTACCACAGATGGATGGGTCTACCAAGTCCCGGCCTTCACGGCTGCTGGCTACCGGTGCATCACGTATGACCGGCGCGGGTGGGGCCAATCACGTGAGCCTGCACCGGGGTCGGTAGCGACCTGCGCGACCGATGACCTTCACGCGCTGGTCGGGCACTTGGGCATCGCCCGATATCACCTCGTCAGCAGCGGGGGCGGCGGGTACGTGGCACTCGACCACGTGGTTAGCCACCCTGAGGAGTTGCTGAGCCTGGTGGTCGCATGTAGTGGGGGCCCGCTCCAAGGCGACCCGGAATACATGGCCATCGGGAGCAAGTACGGACGGATCCCTCAGTTTCAATCGCTGCCCGCATGGTTCCGCGAGCTCAGCCCGACCTACCGAAACGCAAACCCCGAAGGCGTGGATCGCTGGATTGAGATCGACAACGCGAGTCGGCAAAGAGAATCAAGCCAGGAGGGGATCAAGAACGAGTTCACTCTCGCGTTGCTTGAGACGATCACGGTGTCCACGCTGATGATTGCAGGCAGTGCTGACCTGTACGCTGCACCACCCCGGATGCGGGTGATGGCGAGTCGGATCCCCGATTGCCAGTTCCTTCTCATGCCAGAGGCCGGACACGCAGCCTACTGGGAGCAGCCGGATGACTGGAACAGACTGGTCTTGGACTTTATTCGCAAGCATTAAGCATGCTCAAGGGTGGCAGCAGCCAGATGGGCGACAGACATAAGGAAGTGAGAGAGCAACGATGAAGATCACAAATGTTGAACCGATCTTGGTCGCCCTACCTTATGAAGACGGCGCGCCAAAACGAGAATCTGCCCCGGGCCACAGCGCCGAGACCGTTCTCTCGCTATTCGTTAAGGTAGAGACGGACGAAGGCATCACCGGCTGGGGTGAGGCCTTTAGCTTCGCAACGGTGCCGGTCACTATCCCGGCTATCGCCGAGGCTGTGGGACCGCTGGCCATTGGGCAGGATCCAACAGACATCGAGGCGGTCGCGGAAGACCTGCGTCGACGCTATCAGAACATGATGCGGGGCGGCCCCGCGCGTTTCGCACTTTCCGCGATCGAGATCGCTATGTGGGACATCAAGGGCAAGGTAGAGGGCAAACCTATCTGGCAACTGCTAGGCGGCGCACCAAAGGAAAGCGTCGAGGCCTATGCCAGCATGTTTCGCTATCACGAACCGACCGTGGTCAAGCAGATAGCCGCTACCGCCTATCAGCGTGGCTACCGCAAGATCAAACTCCACGAGCGAACAGTGGAGGCAGTTGTAGCTGCGCGTGAGGCGCTCGGGCCCGACGTGCCGCTGATGGTCGATGTCAATTGCGCTTGGTATCCCGACGAAGCGATAGCGATGGCTCAGAAGATGCAGCCTTATGACATCGCATGGCTAGAAGAGCCGATCTCTCCTCCCGACGATTACGACGGCCTAGCGCGCGTCCGCCGCGAGGGTGGTGTCCCCATCGCAAATGGCGAAAACATCGGCAATCCCTACGACGTGAGATGGATGGCGGCCCGGGGCGCCGTCGATATTGTGCAGCCCTCCGTTGTAAAGCACGGTGGTATCGGCGATGTCATGCGGATGGTTGAGATTGCGGAAGATGCCGGGATGCGAGCCGTTCCCCATTGTCCCTTTGTCGGGCCTGGCCTGCTAGCGACTATTCACATCATCGCAGCGATGAAGACCGAGGTCCCCTGCGAACATCGCTACTGCGATCTCGGCGCA
>JAQCEV010000054.1 GCA_027618515.1 Chloroflexota bacterium
CCTTCTTGTTTCTTCGGAAAAAGGAGCTAGCTATGCCTGAGTCCTATGGTCCCGGCTCTCCCCCCGTTCTGGTTAGGTCGAAAGTCGCGTTGGAGCTCGCAGCGGAGCTGATCGGCACCCAAGGATGGCCTTTCCTGCGGGCGCACGTAGATCTGCGGCAGCAGGATTTCGACCAGACAGGGTTTGGAATCTTTGGCAGCGGCAGCCCTGATGGGATCGATCAGGTCGCTGCTGGTCAATCTGGCTTGGCGATGATCAATCCTTCAGCGGTGTTGTCGATGGCGTACCGGGGTACCGGCCCGTACTCGGAGCCGCTGCCGGTGCGAACGATATCTGTGATCCCGTCGTTCGATCAGATCGTGCTTGGTGTCATGGAGGGCACGGGGCTGACGTCGTTCGATGACATCCGTGAGCAGAAGTACCCGTTGCGCGTGTCGCTACGTGGGCCTGCAGGCAACTCTGTGCCGTTGGTGGCGAACGAGATCTGCAAGGCGCATGGCTTCACGCTGGACGACATCGTGTCGTGGGGTGGTGAGGTGTCGTACTTCAGGCGCTTGCCTGGAGCCAGGCTGGTGGACATCGAGAAGGGCGAGGCTGACGCGGTGTTCGATGAGGCGGTGCAGCAGTGGGTTGATCCAGGGGCTGCGATGGGCATGCGCTTCCTGCCTGTCGAGGATGAGGCGATGGCCAAGCTGGAGTTGCTGGGATTACGACGTGGGCCGGTGCTGAAGTCTGATTTCCCCAACCTGGCTGCGGATTTCCAGGCGGTCGATTTCTCGGGTTTCCCCATATTCACGAGCGCTGATGTGCCGGATGAGCAGGTGGCGGCGATCTGCGCGGCGCTGGTTGCGCGCAAGGCGAACATCCCGTGGGAAGGGGTCGGTCCGCTGCCCCTTGAACGGATGTGCATCGACCATAGCGAGGGGCCCCTAGACGTTCCACTGCACCCCGCGGCGGAGGCTTTCTGGCGAGCGCAGGGATTCCTTGGTTAGCGACGACCGGAGCTAGCTTCGTCTCCGGCCTGCCGTCTCATGGGCTACCGCGATGACGAGGGCTGCGCTGAGCGCGAGCCACGCGCCGGCGGCCAGGAACGCGGCTTGCGGGCCTGCGGCTTCGTAGAGCCCGCCGATGACGAGGGGGACTGCGACTGAGGCGGTGCTGCGTACGAGGGACCAGAGACCGAGGAAGGTGCCGCGTCCCTGTTCTGGGGCCAGATCCATGACGAAGGCTTGAGTCGTGCCGATGGTCATGCCTTCGCCCATGCCGAATGCGGCCATGGCGAGTACGAGCGCGGCGTAGGTGGGGCTGACCGCGAGCAGTACGGTACCGAACGCTAGTAGGAGCAGGCCCGGCGCCAACGACCACTTGCGTCCGTACCGGTCGGAGATCATGCCGTTAGGGTACGCGACGAGCATCCCCAGTAGTGCGGCCACGCTGACGAGCGCGCCTAGCGTCCCCGGAGAGATGCCGACGCTGTCGTAGGCGTGCACGGGGAGTATCGAGAAAGTTACGCCTTGCTGGAGGACGGTTCCTGCGATGGTTGCTGCACCGAGTGCGAGGAACGTGCTGTTAGCGAAGGTGCGTAGCCCGAAGCGGGCGGGGCCAGAGTTAGAGGCATCGCTCGACTTCTGCGTGACACGCTCGACGGTCGGCCGCGACTCGCGGATGAGCAGCAGTATCACGACGACGATGGCGAACTTGGTGATGGAGTCGAACAGGAAGATGTGGCGTAGTTCGAACAGTGTGGCAATGAGGCCGCCGGTGGCTGGCCCCGCGACGGCGCCGAACCTGCCGGACAGCGTGCGTACGGCGAGGAAGCGGCCACGATTCTCACGGGTAGTGACGTCCGAGATCATGACGCTGACGCTGGTGATAAAGATGGCGACTCCGCCCTGGGCGATGAACTCGAACGCGATGAACGCGACGTAGCTGTCGGTGAAGTACTGACCGAGGGAGCACGCGCCACGCAGTCCCGCGCCCAACAGCATGAGAGGTTTGCGACCGAAACGGTCGGTCAGCCACCCGGTCATCGGCCCTGCGACGATGCGGGCGACGCCGGTGATGCTGACCATGACACTGACGAGGAAGATGCTGTCAGTGATTTCGAATGCGTAGAGCGGGCGGGCAAGTTGAATGGCACCGGAGCCGAAGCTCCACATGAAGAAAGCGAAGAACAGCGGTAGGCCCTGGATGACCTGCTTCATGTTCCAGGCATCGTCCCGACCCGACCGATCGGTGCCCATATGGTTCGCCTCGTGTGTGGGCTAGCTAGTTGGGCAGGCTTTCAAAGGCCGCGCGCACCTGATCGGCGGCGAAGGCGAGGTCGTCGTCGGTATGCGCGAGGGATACGAAGCCTGCCTCGAACTGTGAGGGCGCAGTGTACACGCCACGTTCGAGCAGGCCGTGGAAGTAATTCGCATAGCGCTCAGTGTCAGCATCGGCGGCCTCCGACCACGTGGTGATCGGCGCTTCGGCGAAGAACGTGGTGAACGCTGAGCCGACGCGGTTGACCGTGACTTGTGTGCCGGTGGCATCCGCTGCTGCACGTACGCCTTGCTCGGCGAGAGCGCCAAGCTCGTTCAGGCGTTCGTAGACGCCAGGTTTGCCCAGTTCGGTGAGGCAGGCGATGCCCGCTGAGACGGCGAGCGGGTTCCCCGATAGCGTTCCCGCTTGGTACGCCGGGCCTAACGGTGCTGCCATGCGCATGATCTCTTCGCGCCCGCCATAAGCGCCGACGGGGAGTCCTCCGCCGATGATCTTGCCGAGGCACGTGAGGTCTGGCGTGACACCGTATAGGCCCTGGGCACCATGCAGGCCGACGCGGAACCCGGAGATGACTTCGTCGAAAATCAGCAGTGCGCCCTCGTCGCGGGTTAGCTTGCGCAGTGCTTGGAGGAAGCCTGGGTTGGGAGGAACGATGCCCATGTTGCCTGCAACGGGCTCGATGATGATGGCGGCGATCTGATTAACGTTGGCCGCGAATAGCTCTTTGACCGAGTCAAGGTCGTTGTACTCAGCCACGAGAGTCTCGGCGGCGTAGCTTTCGGGTACGCCAGCGCTGGTGGGCACGCCGTGCGTCGCCATACCGGAGCCTGCCTTCACTAGCAAGCCGTCCGCGTGGCCGTGGTAGTTGCCGTTGAACTTGATGATCTTGGAGCGGCCGACGAATGCACGCGCCATGCGAATGGCGCTCATGGTGGCTTCTGTTCCGGAGCTGACGAGCCGCATCATCTCGATGGACGGCAGTGCGCCGGTGATCAACTCTGCGAGCAGGAGCTCTTTCTCGGTGGGCGCGCCAAAGCTGGTGCCGTCGGCTGCCGCTTTCTGGACGGCCTCGACGACGACGGGGTTCGCGTGACCGAGGATCAGCGGGCCCCAGGAGCCAAGGAAGTCGACGTACTCGTTGCCGTCGACGTCCCAGACGTGGGAGCCGTTGCCACGTGCGAGGAATGGGGGCGTGCCGCCTACACCGCCGAAGGATCGTACGGGGCTGTTGACGCCGCCAGGCATCAGCTTCTGGGATCTTTCGAAGAGCTCCTCAGAGCGTGAGAGGTTCATTGGTTCGTGACTCCAACAAAGAGAAGTGTTCGCTAGCCCATCGCCAGCATCATCTGAAGTGCAACAGGGTCGCTCAAGGTCGACCGGTACTTTCTGAATTCGGCGATCAACATCCACCGGTCGCGGTAGATGCGCAGTCGCTCACCGAGGGTTTCGCCCATGTCGTCCTGGTCGAAATTCAAGGTGTGCGTGGGGCCACCAGGCACTCCCGCTGAGAAGCGCTCGAAGATGTTGGAGGGAATGACCCAGGTTTCATTGGCGGTCACACAGAGGAAGAAGACGTAGGGCTTGGGCCTGAAACGGCCCATAGTGAAGGCACGCCCGCTGGCGTCGGGCTCAAGGATGCGGAGTTCGATGTACTGGCCGTCTGCGCCACGGACGGCCAGGTCGATGTCGTTGGCGCCGACGAGAGGCACGAATAGGCTCGCGCCAGCCGCTTTGAGGCGGTCGGCTACTTGCTGTTGCGTGGGTGTGAGCGCCAAGGTTAGGTGTTCTCTCGGAGTACGCGGGCCGCGTCCTTGGCGAAGTAGGTCATAATCAGGTCTGCTCCAGCGCGCTTGATGGAGGTCAGCACCTCCATCATGGCAGCGGTTTCGTCCAGCCAGCCATTGGCGGCTGCGGCCTTGAGCATGGAGTACTCGCCCGACACGTTGTAGGCGGCCATGGGGTGGTCGAATCGTTGGCGGGCCTGGGAGAGGATATCTAGGTAGGCAAGGGCAGGCTTCACCATGAGGATGTCAGCGCCTTCAAGAGCGTCTTGCTCCATCTCACGAAGCGCTTCACGGGCGTTGGCACCGTCCATCTGATAGGCCTTGCGGTCGCCCGATTTGGGCGTGGATTCTGCGGCGATACGGAACGGGCCGTAGTAGGCCGACGTGAATTTCGATGCGTAGGCCATGACGGGAACGTTGGCCATGTCAGCGGCATCGAGGGCGGCGCGCAGCGCTGCGATCTGCCCGTCCATCATGGCCGATGGCGCGACGATGTCAGCGCCAGCGCGGGCCTGGGAAACGGCGGTCTTGGCCAGTAGCTCAAGCGTGGGGTCGTTGTCGACGACACCCGCGTCGGTGAGGACGCCGCAGTGGCCATGGTCGGTGTACTCGCAGAGGCAGACATCAGTGATCACGACCATGTCAGGCATGGCTTGCTTGATGGCTCTGGTGGCCTGCTGGATGATGCCGTCGTCGTCATAGGCTTCGGTGCCGAGGTCGTCCTTGGAGGATGGCACCCCGAACAGCAGGACTGCGGGGACGCCCAGGCTCTGGGCTTCGGCGACCTCGATGAGTAGCTGGTCCACGGAGAACTGGAACTGGCCAGGCATGGGGTCGATAGGCAGGCGCACGTCACGACCGTGGGTCACGAAGAGGGGATAGACGAAGTCGCGAGGTGACAGCTGCGTTTCGCGAACCATGCCGCGTAGCGCTGCGGTTTGGCGCATGCGTCGTAGGCGCACCTGGGGGAATCCCGGGGTGCTTTCGGTACTGGTCGTTCGGCGGCTCAGCAATTCGCTCATGATCAAGCTCCCTGTTGCTGGGTGGTGGTGGTTTGGTTTGCTGCGGTCATGGCGGCGACGACACCGGGGACGGTGTGCTCAGCAGCCTCGATGTCCACGTGGACGCCGAGCTCGCGTGCGGTGGCGCTGGTGACGGGGCCGATGGAGATCACGCGGACGTTGTCCAACAGACTCACGTCTCCATCGATCAGCGCGACGAGGTTGCGGACGGTCGATGAGCTCGTGAATGTTACGGCGTCGATGGCGCCGTAACTGAGTAGTTCGCGGGCCTTGGCGCTAGAGTCGGCGGGAGTGATGGTGCGGTAGGAGTCGACTTCGTCGAGGTTCGCGCCGAGGTCGCGCAGGCCATTGGATAACGTGTCGGTGGCGATGTCGGCGCGCGGCAAGAGTACGCGAGTGTCCTTCATGTCGAACGCGGCGAAACCCTTGGCTACCCCCTCAGTCGTGTAGGTGTCCGGCACGAAGTCGGGCACGATGCCGTGGTTCCGTAGCGACGCGGCGGTCGCGGGGCCGATGGCGCCCACCCGGACGCCGCCGAATGCTCGGGCGTCTTTGCCTGCGGTGGCGAGCCGATCGAAGACCGCGTCCACGCCGTTGGTTGAGGTGAAGACTACCCATGCGTAATCGCTCAGAGCGGCCAGCGCGGCGTCGAGCTTGGCGTAGTCGGTGAGGCTTCCGATCTGGATCGTGGGTAGTTCGATGGGCTGCGCGCCTTCGGCGATGAGCAGCTTGGAGAGCACGCTGGCCTGTTGGCGTGAGCGGGTGACGAGTACGGATTGGCCGAAGAGGGGGCCGGTGTCGAACCAGCGCATGCGCTCATGGAGGGCCGCGACAGCACCGATGACGGTGATGACGGGGTTCGATAGGCCTGCGGTGTTGCCTCGCTCAACGATGTTGGCGAGGGTGCCACTGACGCTGCGCTGCTTAGGCGTTGTGCCCCACTGGGTCACGACGACTGGAGTGTCGGCGGGTTTGCCGTTGGCGACCAGCGCGTCGATGATGTTGGGCAGGGCGCGCCAACCCATGAGAACGACGAGTGTGCCCTTCACTTTTGCGAGCGCTACCCAGTCGGTGTCGATGCCAGGTTTGGTGGGGTCTTCTGACCCGGTGACCACGGTGAACGACGTTGAAAGGCCACGGTGAGTTACGGGGACGCCAGAGTAGGCGGGGACAGCGATGGCGGAGGTGATGCCAGGCACGACTTCGTAGGGCACGCCTGCCTCGATGAGGGTGTCGATCTCCTCACCGCCGCGACCGAACACGAAGGGGTCTCCACCTTTGAGGCGGACCACGATCTTGCCTTGGAGGGCCGCCGTCGAGAGGGTGTCGTTGATCTGCTGCTGGAAGCCGCCGGGAGTTTCGGGCTCCTTGCCCATGAAGACGCGCTCGGCAGATTCGGGGGCGAGCGCTAGAAGCTCAGGGCTTGCGAGGCGGTCGTAGACGACCACGTCGGCGTTCTTCAGGCACTCTGCGCCTTTGACCGTCAGCAGCCCAGGATCGCCTGGACCCGCGCCAACCAGATAGACCTTGCCAACGCTCATCTCGTTACTCCATGCATCAGGTCGCCCGCGCCCTGGGCCAGCAGTTCGGCGTAGGCCGCCGTGCCTGCGATCTCGGGGTCATCAGCGGGGCCCGTAACTTCAACTCGGTAGCTGATCGATCCGTCCATCGGCGTTACCGTCGCGAAGAGTCGAATCTCGTCTCCGTCCAACGTTGCGTGCGCGCCTATGGGTAGCTGGCAGCCCCCGCCTGCAGCTCGCAGGACTTCGCGCTCTGCCGCTACCGCCACGGCGGTTGGGCGGTGCGATATGGCCCGCATCAACGCAAGGATCTCGCTGTCGTCTGACCGGGATTGCGCAGCGATTGCTGCCTGGCCAGGCGCCGGCGCGCAGATGGCAGGGGATAGGTATTCGGTGATGCGCTCTGCCATGCCCAAGCGACGTACGCCTGCGGCTGCGAGGATGGTGCCATCGTAGTCGGGGCCTTCGGCCTTCCGGAGACGCGTCTCGATGTTGCCACGTATAGGGATGAACAGGACATCTTTACGGCCGTGCTTCAACTGCGCGATCCTGCGTGGGCTGCTCGTCCCGATCCGCGAACTCTCCGGCAGGTCGATGAAGTCGTGGCTGTACCGGCTGACGAGCACGTCGCGCGGGTCTTCGCGTTCGAGAACCGGCACGATGGACAGGCCTGGTGTGATCTCGGTGGGTAGGTCTTTTAGCGAGTGCACGGCTAGGTCGATGCGCTTTTCCAGTAACGCGCTTTCGATGGCAGTGGTGAACACGCCGAGGCCAAGGCTGCCGAGGGGTGCATCCGGTGCGGCGTCGCCGGTGGACGTGATCACCTCAACATCGAATTCGGCGGAAGGGTCGATGGCGCGCATGGCGGCCATGACCATCTCGGTCTGAGCGATGGCGAGGGTGCTGCCACGCGTGCCTATGCGGATGGCAGGGCTCATTCGTCGAGCGCGAAGAGCTCGCGCGCGGCTTGGGTGAACGATTCGTCGTTGCGGTCGCGGAGGGCCTTGGTCGGGTCATGGAGGAGCTTCTTCACCAGAGACTTGGTCATGGCTTCGAGGCGCTCGGCGTGCTCGACGGTCAGGCCTTCGACGTGGGCGATGGTCTTTGCCACCTCGGCGGCGCGGATGTCCTCCGCGCGGTGCCGCATGCCAGCGATGGTGGGGGTCATGCCACGAGATGCCCACCAGGCGTTGAAGCGATCCATCTCCTCATCGACGATGGACTCGACCTTGAGCGCTTCGGTTTCGCGTTCGCGGCGGTTGGCCTCCGCGATGGCTTCCAGGTCATCCATGGTTCGTAGGGTGATGCCGTCTAGGTCGGCAACGGCGGGGTCCACGTCGCGAGGCACAGCGAGGTCGATCATCAGCAGGGGGCGGTCCTGCCGTGATGACATTGCGTCGTACATGGTTTTCAGGCCGATCACGAAGTCAGGTGCGCCAGTGGAGGTGACGACGATGTCGGCTTCGCTTATCAGCTCTGGCAGTCGATCGAGCGTGGCGACGTCGGCGCTCAGCGCCTGGGAGAGATCGAGTGCGTTGGCGAGGGTGCGGTTGGCGATGCGGATCGAGGCGATGCCTGCGTCTCGCAGCGCTTGTGCGGCGAGCTTAGAGGCCTCACCAACACCAACGATGAGTGCGTGTCGTTGTGATAGGTCGCCCATGGCGCGGCGTGATATCTCCACGCAGGCTCGACTGGTGGATAGCGCGTTGCGGCTGATGGCGGTCTCGGTGCGGGCGCGCTTTCCGGTGCGCAGGGCGGAGTGGAATACGTGAGCGAGGACACCGGGGGCTGTGCCATGGCGGCTGGCTACGCCAAAGGCGTCTCGAACCTGGCCGAGGATCTCGGACTCGCCGATGATGAGGGAGTCGAGGCTGGAAGCGACCCGGTAGAGGTGCTTCACGGCGTCTTCCTGCTCCAGCGTGTACAGATGAGGAGCCAGATCGCTGTTGCCACTGATGGAGGTGAAGAACGCGTCCAGCGCATCGCGCCCTGTCTCGCCGTCGCGTGCGACGGTGTAGACCTCGGTGCGATTGCAGGTGGAGACAACGACGCCTCTACCTGCAATGTCTTTCAGCGTTTCCAGTGCATCGGGCAACTGGTCTCTGGTGAAGCTCACCGACTCTCGCGTCGCAAGCGGCGCGGTGCGGTGGCTCAGGCCTGTCATCACAACTCTCACTGGTCTTCTCCCTAGCGTGCCGTCGCTAGAAGCGCGTCTAGCAGGCGGTCCTTGGCTTCATCTGTCTTTCCAGCTTGCACCAGATCCAAGAGCTCGGTAGTCATCGCAGCTTGCCACGTCTCTGGTGGTGCGGAGGTTCCCTGGGCACGCACCTCAGCGCGGGCCTCACCTAGTACGCCTGCGGCATCGGCCCATTCCATGCAGCGGCAGTACGCACCGCTATGCGGTTCGTTGTGCGCTGGATCCTGGTCGCCGTTCATGAGTTCCCGCAGTTTGCGGGCGAGGGCAGGGCTGCTGCCCGATGTCGAAATGGCGACGGTTACGGGGCCGCGTTCGATGATCGCGGGGGCGATGAACCCGCAGAGGGGTGTGACATCTACCACGTTCAACAGCGTGTTTTCGCGTTGGGCCTCGGCGTGCACTTCACGATTGACGGACTCGTCGTCGGTGGCCGCGATGGCGAGCGTCGCGCCTGCGAGGTCGCCTTGCTCGTACGGTCGCTTGTGCCATTGGACTTGACCGGCGTCAGATAGCTTCTCAATCACGTTGGTTGCCGTGGGGCTGACCAGCGTGACGTTGGCCTCCGATGCGAGGAGCTGCGTTACTTTGCGCTCCGCGACGACGCCAGCGCCGATGACGACGCATCGCTTGCCGGTGAGGTTGAGGTATGCGGGGTAGTAGCGGGTCACGCCGTTGCTCCCGCCTCGTCCATTTCGTGCTCCACGAAGTAGCGGACACGGGTCTTCTTGTACTCGCGGGTGCTATAGAGCATCTGGTACTCGTCGATGCCGGTCGCCTTGGATATCTCTTCTGCCAACTCTTCGCATTTCTCTTTGGTGGGCGCGTGGAGCATGGTGAAATGCGAGTATTGCCAATCGGGGAATGTCGGGCGTTCGTAGCAGTGGGTTACCCAAGGGCTTTCTGCCATCTTGAGGCCAACCTCGTCGGCGCGCTCTTTGGGAACCTTCCAGACTGCCATTGCGTTGGCCTTGAAGCCTGCCTTGCGGTGGTACAGGACGGCAGAGTATCGGCGCATGATCTGGCGTTCCTCGGCCTCGGCTGCCCAGTCGAACAATTCACCCGTCGTCATGCCCAAGCGTTCGGCCATAGCGTCGAAGGGGCGTGGTATCAGCGGAAGATCTTCCTGGAGTTCTCGGATGATTTTGATATCACGATCCGAGATGGGAACGGCTTTGTTCCAGTCGTTGTTGATCGCCGGCTTCTTCTCTTGGGCGGAACCCTTCTTGCCGTAGCCGTCGGGCGAGTAGTACTCGTAGGCTGCGCCTTCGTTCTTGACCATGTCAAAGTTGACGCCGATCTTGAAGAACCGGATGGTCGGCATGATCCGTGAGATCTCGGCGCCGGTTTCTTCGACCAGCCGGTCGATGACGCTATTCAGGTCTTCGTAGGGCGGGACGGCGAGGGTGAACCACAGGTTGTAGGTGCCATTGCGGGCGTAGTTGTGGCTGACGCCGGGGAGCTTGTTGATGTGGTGCGCGCCCTTCTCCAGCTTGCCAGGGGGGAGTTGGAACGCGACGAGGGTTGTCTTGTAGCCCAGTTTGCGAGTGTCGAAGATCGCGGCGATGTGCCGGATCACGTTCTTGCCCTTTTGGTAGGCGATTCGCTCGATGAGATCGGACTCGGTAGTACCAAGCGCTTGGGCCATCTCGTGATAGGGGCGCTCCGACATGGGGAACCGCGATTGCACCAAGTTGAGCATTCGCTTGTCCAATTGATCCGTCCGGTGGGACGTTGTCGTAGTCATCAGCGTGTACCTGCTTTTCGTGGGGTGAGCTTGGGCTTGGTTGCCTTAACACTCTGCTTGAGGGGCTCCTGGCTGAACTGGGAGGTAAGGCTCAGTAGCACGCAGTCGGTCAACTTAGTGAGGTGGTCGAGCATGACGTAGGCTTCTTGGACCGTTGCGCCTCGCTTTGTAAGCGTCGGTTTGATGGCTTCGATGGTCGCGTTGCGGAAGAAAAAGAAGGCCTGTAGCGCGTCGGAGAGAATGATCCCGCGCGAGGCGATCTCGAATCCATACGTCGCGCCGAGTACGGATGCCTGAACCAGGCTTTCGGGTTTCTCGGGCTGTTCTATGTAATCGATGCACAGGTCGAGAAACTCCCGACCCAACATACGCATGCGTTTGTGGCCCTCGTCGTCGAAGCGCTCCATCCACGAGGGAAGGTTCGGGCGGGTCTCGCCTTTGACGGTGCGCCGGATGCGCGGTAGAACGGACGGGTCGCCGACGTGGACGCCATCCGGGCCGGCTTGGTCGCCTGCGATCAGTGAGTAGATGTCTTCAGTCGAAAAACGCCGGTGCCCTCCGGGCGTTCGGAACGCGCGAACGAGGCCATTGTCTGCCCACTGTCGGAGCGTCGCCTCGTTGATGCCCAAAAGCGTGCGTGCCAAACCTAGAGTCAGCCACTTGCGCTCGCCGATGGGGTCTGCCGAGTTGTTGGTCACGATTGCGATTCCTCGATGCTCGTTTGGGGCCCCTTGGCTCCTGAGCGGTACACCGATTTCTACAGGTTCAGAGGCGAATCTATAGAATCCTACTGAAACCTAGGGATATCTGTCGAGGGGGGCATCCTGAAAAATTCGTAAAGAGTTCTGGTTGCAGAGGATTGGTACGCCCGTGGGGGATAGCATACGGACAGGTGATACGCCGCAATCCGGGCTCGGGTCGCGCGAATTCGACAAGACATCAAGCGGCCGTTTGAGGTAGGAGAACCCCTGCACCGAAGAGGACGCGCGCCGGGTTGCGACTGCGAACCTGGGCGGCTTGTGCGGCCTTTGCAAGGTGCAAGCGTAGAAGGTTTGACCTCTAGCGACGTTCATCGATAACATCGCGCCACTGTGTTGCCCATGCAGCGGGTGTGGGTACAGGCTTTCATTGCTGTTGGTGCGCCCGGCGTAGGGCGACGGCTGGGCATCCGCTAGACTGCACGTAGGCTCCCCCATATCCCCTGGTCCCGAAGGTAAGCATGTCCGCTGAACCCCGAAGCCGGAAGAATTCCGGAATCTACTACGGCTGGTACGTCATAGGCGCCATGTTTTTCATGGCGTTGATCGGCGTTGGCCCGCGCCAAGGACTCGGTCTCTTCTTTGATCGCTGGACTGATGAGTTCGGCGTTAGCATCTCGATGCTCTCCCTCATGGTTGGTGTTGGTTGGCTGGTCAACGGGATCGCGCACCCGTTCGTGGGCAACCTCACCGACCGTTACGGTGGGCGCATCGTGATGTCCGTGAGCATGGTCGTGATAGGTGTTGGTAGCTTCCTGATGGGTGCCGCAGTCAACCTATGGATGCTTGCCCTCGTTTACGTTCCGCTGGTCTCAGTAGGCATGGCTGGAATCTTGTTCGTCCCTGCGTCGGCAGTGGCGTCGCGCTGGTTCAAGCGGCAGCGTGGCATCGCCATCAGTGTGCTTACTTCGGGCGCGTCTGTCGGCGGCATGCTGATGGTTCCGTTCATGGCGTACATGCTGGATGTCGTGGATTGGCGCGTGACGTGGATGGTCGTCGGCGGAATGTTGCTCGGTGCGTCGCCATTGCTGTGGTTCGTGCTGCGGAACAACCCTCGGGAATTGGGCCTGTGGCCTGATGGCGACGACGGCCCCGCCGATGCAGTTGCCGCGACCAGTGTGACTGGGCTTGGACGTCAGGGGCCACTCGCGGTTGATCGCTGGCAGACCGCTTACCGGAGCAGCCCCATGTGGGTGTTGACCTTGGGGTACGTCGTTTGTGGCATCACCACGGGATCGATCGCTGTCCACTTCGTCCCCTACGCCGTCAGTGTGGGCATTTCGGTGAAGACGGCGGCCCTAGCGTTCGCGCTGCTGAACCTGATCAATCTCGCGGCGGTGCTCACTACGGGCGTCATCTCCGACCGTATGCTCCGCAAGAATCTGCTAACCGTTGTGTACGGGGTACGCGGATTGGCGTTTGTCGCCCTTGTGGTTTTTCCGCCAGGCGTGGGCCTTTGGGTGTTCGCTATCGTGGGGGGTATGTCGTGGCTGGCATCGGTGCCACAGGTGGGTGCGCTCACAGCTGAGATCTATGGGATCCAACGCGCCGGGACGCTGAACGGGATGCTCACGCTGGTCCACCAGGTGGGTGGGGCGCTTGCTGTGTTTGGGGCGGGGCTGATCTTCGATCTTTCCGGATCGTACGAGCCGTTCTTCATCGTTGCGGCAGCGACTCTAGTCTTCGCGTCGCTCGTAAGCTGGGTGCTTCGTGAGCGTGCATGCTCGGTGCGGTTCGTTGAAGCCGACAGCCAGGCCGGGCTTGCCACCGAGAATTCGTAGGGAGCTCGTATGCCAGCGCTTGCGGTGCTTGCTCACCATTCCGAGCCCAGTGACCCTCGTCTGCTGCGATGGGTGATCGACACGCTTGAACCGATGTTGGGACTTGGACCAGCCGTTGTGATCATCCCTGTGGCGATCTTTGTGGTCGCGTTCCCGATCGTGCTTGCAGGCCTGGCTTTGCGGTCGCGCCGTCGTCAGCGCGAGGCAGACGAGACCGATGGCGACCTCGATGGTCGCCTCGCCAGGTAGAAGAAGGCGGATGACACTATCGCTCCGCCCGCGAACATGGTGAACACCCAGTTGTAGCTCCCCATCTGGTCAAAGGCGATCGCGGCGATCAACGGACCCGCCGCGAGAGTTGGCATGATGATGAGCGTCGAGATTCCAGTGATCGCACCCACACTCCGACGGCCGAAGAAGTCTGGCCATGCCTGCGCTTGCAATTGCGCAGCGCCACCTGTTGGCACGCCGACGAAGAACGCCGCCGCAAACAACGTCGGGGTGTTGAAGGCGAGCACCATGGACGCGATGGATAGTCCGTACACGAGGGCGTAGAGGGTGAGGGCCGGATGGATGCCGAGCCGGGTGGAGACGAAGCCCCAGATGGGTCTGCCCATGAGCGCGCCGAACGCGAATACGCTGAACACTGCAGAAGCTGTTTCGAGCGATAGGCCTTCGTCGCTGAAGTAGGGCAGTAGGTTCGCGATCATCCCGCTCGTTGGGAAACCCACGAACGCGAAACCTAGCACCATGAACCAGAAAGCCTTTGTCCGCATCGCTTGCGCGCGGGTCCACTCGGGCTCCGCAAGTGCTGCATTTTGGGTATCGGGCCGGGGAGTATCCCCGTCTGGGAGTTGCCCTAAATCCTCCGGCCTGCGTCGCACGACCAGCCAGATCATCGGCATGAGCACCGCCAACTCCAATGCACCGATCAAGGTCCACCCGGATCGCCAACTCGTCGAACTGACGAGGTAAGCCATCGGGGCTACGGCGGTGACACCGAAGACGGCCCGACCACCGCTGTACCAGGCGAACGCTGCCGCCCGACGCCGCACGAACCAGTTGGCGATGGCAGTGCGTGGTCCCATATTCTCGAGACCTGAGCGTGCGACTCCCATACCCACGCCTAGGAGGAGGTAGTACTGCCAGATCATGGTCACGTGGGGTAAGGACAGAAGGACGATACCGCTGGTCAGGGCGCTGAGCGTCATGCCTACGCGTGCGCCGTGCTTGTCGTAGAAGGGGCCCATCACCATGCCGGTGCCTGCGGTGACGAACGTCGAAACGGTGAGCGCTCCGAGTAAGGTTGCGCGGCTCCAGCCAAGGTCTGCTTCCATGGGTAGGATGAGCACGCCCATCAGGTAGCTGGTAGACGAGCCGTTCAGGTAGAGCGCGAGGAACGAGGCCCCGACGATCCACCAACCGCGGAATCGTGGGAAGTAGCGACGGGAAGGCATCAGTCCTTGAAACCGGCCCCCATGATCTGATGGACCTCCCAATCAATCACTTCGGCACGCCGCACTTTGGAGGTGTGCATCGGGTCCTCACCTGCTATTGCGACGGCTTCATCGTGCGAATCCGCCTTGATGACGTAGATACCCAGGGAGCGTCGGGAGTCGGTCCTGAGAACAGGATGTTGCCTGCGGCATGTTGCCGTTTCAGGAACGCAAAGTGATTGGCTAGCGCCTCTTTGCTGACCTCCGCCGAGACCGGCGGCAGATCCGTATGGCTGAGCATCAAATACCACATAGCAAACCTCTAGTCGCTGAATGAAAGAACAGTCGGCTGCGCCTTAGGTTACCCGTGGATCGCTAAATCGCGATACCGGTGACTCCGGCGACGATGAGGCAGGCTGAGCCGACCTTTACCGCGATGGCACGCGGTGTGGTTGTTTCGCCAAGGGCACCGCGCCAGATCAATGCGATCGTGGTGCTGAAGATCACGACGAAAATCGCTCGGGTGGCGACCAACGCGGTGACTAGCGAAACCGGCCCGGTCGATAGGGCCCATAGCATGAGCATCAGGCTTGAGTTGGCGATGATGAGTTCGTTGGTGCCAACAACCAGCAGCCCTGGGTTCCGTTCCCTGAAGAACGCCACCACATGCAGAAAAGGTTCACGGCGCAGATGTATGGCTAGGAAAACGCTCCCTAGCCCCAGCGACCGCAATCCGTGGGTGTACATGACCGGCAGGTCGTCCAAGGCGACTTTGCCGACGATGTTGCCCATTGCGAAGATACCCGCTCCGAGAACGAGGATGAAGAAGTTCCGGTCGAGGGGAACACCCCGGAATCCGCCGTCGAACTTCAGCGAGAGCATCACTGCACCTGATACCGTGGCGAAGATCGCAAGCCACTGTAGCAATGTGATGGACTCGCCGAGGAATACGAGCGCGAACACGGCGGCGAAGATAGGCGCCGTTTGCGTCACGGGTATGGTTCGCGAGACCTCTTGGCGGAAGAGCACCCACATCATTATTGAGCCGCTAACCCCGAAGATCATGCCGGACACGACCGCCGTCGCGCTGGCCGAGAGAGTCGCGCTGCCAGGCAGGCGCACTGCGGCGAGCACGACCACGCCGATGATCGTTTGCGCGAAGCCGATCAGCAAGGGCAGCGTTTGCACGGTGCGGGCGTACTTGTGCATGAACGTCTTGTCAAAAATGTTGACGACGCCCGAAACAGTGGCGCTCGCCAGCGCTAGCACGACCCAGGACAAACTCACACCCCCGCAGCCTGGTTGCCGGGCTGTGTCGCTTTTGTTTTAGTCGATGAGGACGGTGACTCGCGGTGCTCTAGCTGATAACCGCGATGGCCTCGATCTCAACCAGGAACTCGGGCTTTGCCAGCGCCTTGACGATTAGCGTCGAGCTTGCAGGCTGGGAGTCTGGGGAGAAGGCCCTGAGGCGCTCCTCAGCATAGCCCTTGTAGTCGTTTTCTCGAACCAGGAAGCACGTGATCTTCACGACATCGGCCATCGTTGCGCCGGCCGCGTTGAGCACGGTTTCCAGATTCTTGAACGTCTGTTGGGTTTGCTCGCGAACAGCGCCGCTAACAAGCCCGTTGTCCCCAGTTCCGGTTTGACCCGAAACGAAGACCATATTGCCAACTTTGGTAGCGGGAGCGAACCCTGCGGGCTTGCGGTCGGGGTTCGGCACGATCATCTCTTTGGCCATGGTGTTCCTCCGTCTAAGGGGAGTCTTGCTCCCCGTATTCCAGTTAGCGAGTTGGCAGTTCGGGCCGCAGGCAAGGCTACCACTAGCCCTGGCGGTGAACCAGGCTGGCTAGAGGTATCCCATGCTTTGCCAGAATCTTTCCGCCGCAGGATGCAAAGGTACCTCCAGAGGCGCATCTAGCGCATCGCGGCACATGCGGTCCAGCGGTAGTGGCGCCCCGCCGCTCTCCCATTGGATGCGGTCTTTGCGTGCTTCTAGCGACTCACAGAACGCGGTCACGAACTCGTCGGGCGTGTCGTTGCGCGTGTAGAGAGGCCAACCGCTGAAATCGACAGCGGGGACGTCCCCAGGGAGCGAGGGGAACTGCGAACGTGCGAGCACGTTCGGTCGGAAGCCCGTGGCTGTCAGGGCAGCCAGCTCCGCGCCGTCGACAGGCAGGAATCGCATACTCATGCCTGCGGCTTGGTCGACCCACGTAGAGGTGGCTTCGTCGAAGATCGCGTCGATCTCGCCAGACGGTATGCGCCCCAACCGCGAGGGATGTCCAGGCAGCGGCTGGTCGTAAGAGACGTGGCCCCCCCAGTTCACGATATCGTCTAGCGTGAAGCCGTAGGCGCGAAGGATCTCGTTGCCCAGCAACGCAGTCGATGGATCGTGCGCGCCTCGGATCGATACGCGGAGTGGCCGACGTTCGGCGGCTATCTGCGCCAGCGAGGTGATGCCGGTCGCTTCGCTAAGGGCGAACGCGAATTGGTCGTCGGATGGGATCACTGCGATGGCGGCTAGTGGCTGCGGCTCGCTGAACGGGCCCGTGTCGCGCACGGCGAGCGTTAGCATCGCCGAGGGGTTGAGCATCGCAACTTGCACCTGGCCGCTCACCACGTCGCCGATGACATCCGGGCTCTGCGTGCCCATCAGCGTGTATTCGGCATCATGCTCGCCTCCCTGGTCTCTTAGTGTGATGCGAGCGTTGCGGTAGGGCCAGTCGTTGCGACCGACCATCTCGGCGGCCGTCTCGAACATCAGCTTCGGTCGCAGGCTTGAGACCGAGAATCGTTGAGGATCAGAAGTCACGCTCGCCTCCTAGGAATGGGTGCCGCGCGAAGCGCAGACATGCTAGGCGTTCGCGAGCGGTATCGATAGCTGCGCAACTATAGCAGGCGCACCCGCTAGGGTGCGTACGCGGGTAGCGGGTACTTCCAGAATGCATTCGTGGTGTTGCCCCCGAGCCCATACACCTTGGTGCCGAGCACCGTTACGGAGCCACCCCAGTCGACCGCAGCCGGCGCGTTGGGGTATTCCGTCCAGGTGTCGCGTGCCACGCTGTACTTCCAGAACGTTGATTGTGTCCCACCACGCATTGCGTACAGATCGGTGCCGTCGGTAGTCAGCGCGCCGCCGTTGCTTACCGTGGCGGGCGCCGTGCTCAGCGTCGTCCAGGCACCACCGCTGACGGTGTACTTCCAGAATGCGGTGGTGCCGTTGCCCCCAAGGGCATACAGCGAACCCGCTAGGTACACCAGTGCTCCGCCTTGCTGCACCGTGCCGGGAGCATTGACTCGTGTACTCCACGCGTTGCCACTGATGTTGTATGACCAGAAATCTACGGTGGCCTGGCCGCGCAGGGCGTAGATGGTGTTCTCGCCATCCCACGCCAACGAGGCCCCGTCGTCTGCGTTGGCCGGAGCGTTTGCCAACGTCAGCCAGGTGTTGCCGCCTATGTCGTATCGCTCGAAGCTCACCTGGTTCTGGCCCTCAAGCGCGTATAGGTAGCCAACCCCGGCATCTGTCGCGTAGGCGAGGGCACCGCCTGCGGTCGGCGAGAACGGTACGACGGCGAGCGTGCTCCACGAATCGGCGGTTGCATCGTAGCGCCAGAGGGCATTTGTGGCGTTGCCACCCATCGCGTACACGTATGTACCGTTGGTCGCGAGGCTGGCACCGGCGCCTGCGTCTGCGGGCGTGGTCGCGACGGCTTGCCACGTCAATGCGACGCGCGCTGAAGCGCCAATGGGTAGCGCAAGCGTGGCCAGGTTGGCTTCCGGGTCGGCTGCGTCCGGCTCTACGTTCAAGGTGAGAACCATCTCCTCACTGGGGTTGAGGATGCCTGGATATGTGCTTTCGGTGGCTTGAGAAGCAGCGTCCAAGTAGATCCCTCCCAACACCCACTCATCGGCACTCGCGCTTGCGGTGGTGGAGCGGGTCAGTTGCTCGGGGTTGTAGTTCCCGCTCGCGTCATGCGTACTCACCCATACATCCCACGAGTCGGTCGCGCGCAGCGGAACTCGCCCGACGTTGCGGAATGTGAGCGTTGCGACATCGCCGCTGTAGGTCGCGGCGACCAATTCGATGGATGTTCCGTTGAGCGCAGCAGTACGCTCAGCGTCCTGGAGCCGGGCGTCCAATACTTCGTTGGAGCCACCCACGAAAGTGCCCGTGACGGTAATGACCGCCGCTAGCGCGAGACCAAGGAACGCCAGGAGAGGAGGCATGATTCCCATCTAAAACTCGAAGAACCGGAGGGAGCCCGCGCCCTCTGATGTCACGGTCTCGACCGCGTAGCTGTCGGCGGAGATCGCAGCGGAGTAGTGGATGGTGATCGCGAGCGTGGAGCTTTCCACCCACGTCCCACCGCCCACGACTGATGCGGACCACTGGGGGTAGCCGGCGGTGTCGGTCGTGTGGGGGATGCGCTCGGATGTCCCCGCGCCGTGCACGAACACGTCTAGATCGGTGAGATCACCGATGGTGACCGAGCCGGTGTTCTTGACCCACGCCCACACGTCGAAATACGTGTCGGAGTCCGTGTCCTGCCAGATGCCGCTTCCGTCCAACTCTGACAGCGCGTTGACGACCGCAATCTCTTGGAGCGATTGTTCGCTGATGCTCGCTCGGTCGGCAGCGATCGCGTTGCCGGTCTTTATGACGCTGGGGAAAACCATGGCGAGCAGCGCCGCGGCGGCGATGAATCCCCCCAAGGTCAGTAGCATCATGCTTAGCGGTTTTTCCACGTCACCCCGTATGAACGTATGTGGCGGAACGCGCGACGCGTCCACGCGCGCGGGCGCACTTGTTCACCACAAGCGTCGCCTATCTCGCCTCCGCCGACGCCCATGGATGCCCTACGCTCCAGTGCGGGCTTTCCCCCAATCGGAGTGATACGGTTGACCTGCGGAAAACCCCGCGAACGATCCGAGGAGGAACCAACTATGTCCCAAACCAGAGAGAAGATCACGGCGCTTGGCATCGAGCTCCCCGCCCCCACAACACCCATGGGCAATTACATCCCATCGCTTCGCATCGGGAATCTCATTTACCTGTCCGGCGTGGTGGCCCGCGACGCAAGCAACGATCTGTTGGTTGGCAAGCTCGGAGGCGATTACACGGTAGAGCAGGGGTACCAGGCAGCCCGTTCGTGTGCTCTCCAGATCCTCGCCAACGTCGAACGAGAAGCCGGGGACTTGGACCGCATCGTACGCATCGTGAAACTTTCCGGGATGGTCAATGCGACACCCGATTTCACTGAACCGCCAGCCGTCGTGAACGGTTGTTCGGACACGCTGGTTGAGGTGCTCGGTGATCGAGGTCGGCACACGCGCAGCGCCTTCGGCGTGGCCTCTCTGCCAGGTGGGGTTTCGGTGGAGGTTGAAGCGATAGTGGAGATACGGGCGTAACCGGACAGTTCCGATACGGTTACCTAATCGCACCTAACGTGAACCCAAGTTGACCACTCTCTCTACTGACCAGTAACCGTTTCCTGAGTAAGGTCGTTTGAGGTGGTCCCGGTTGTTTGAACAGTCAGGGCCGTCGAGATAAGTGGATTCCCTGCCTGCTTATGCT
>JAQCEV010000055.1 GCA_027618515.1 Chloroflexota bacterium
GGCACATCATGCCCGACCGGAGTAGGGAATCCACTTATCCCCACTGTTCAGTTTTCCGGAGCCACCTCTGTCAATGTCCCCGAGGCTTTACGCCTCGGAGACGATAAGTCAACGGGCGAGCCCCGGTCGCTGTATCGTATGGCGTGTTGCCCCACCGACTATTGATTAGGGAGTCCCATTATGGCCAAGCCCCGCATCGTCGTTTTCTCAGGACCGCGTTCGACTATCGCCAACAACCCAGCGCTCGTGACGAGTGCGAAGGGGCGCCAGGATGGCGACCCGCAACTCGACGGGAGGGTCGACCATCTGGTCGCGCAGACCCTGCACGAGCCGGTGATAGTACGCATCAAGAAGTTCAGCGGTCACCCGCTGGAGGAGGATGCGAAGGCTGTGTACCACGATGATGGCAAGGACTACTGGGAAGTTGAGTTAAGCCCCGAGGACGGAGCCTACCTGCTGCCGTACATGGCGCGGCGCGCAGACGGGTCGCCGAACGGTCGTCCGTTCGAGGACGCAGACGCTCGCAACCCGGAAATCGATTTCGGCGGGCGGCAGTCGTTCTTCCCGGACGCGTCACGGTTGTTCGCTGACATCGATCGCGGGCTTGGGGGTCGCGGTGCGGACGGCGGGGCGAGCTTGCTGGACAAGATCGCTGACTACGACTTCGTGCGGGCGTTGCCCCCGGCGGGCTACACGCAAGCGGGTGAGGTAGCGGGTCAAGACTTCTGGCCGTACAGCCCACGCCCCATCGGCAAGTTCCCGCCCATGCATACGCTGGCACGGGTGGCCAACACGGTGCAGCAGGCGCTGGGCTCTGGAAAGTACGACGGAGCTATCTGGCTTGAGGGGAGCCCACACCTTGAGGAGACGCTGTACTGGTTGAGCTTACTGATCGACACCGCCCTGCCCTTCGCTGGCGTATCGGCGCAGCGAGCGCACGGTGAGTTGTCCAACGACGGCGACCGCAACATCGTGGATGCCGCCCGCTACGTGGTGTCGGGCGAGGGGGCCGGGCTGGGGGCGGTGGGTATCGTTGACGAGCAGATCTTCGCGGCACGAGTGTTCAAGAAGGCGGATGCTCGGCCCGGTGGCTACCGCGCGACCGGTGGCCACGGCGGCGTGCTAGGCAGCACGAAAGCACCCATCTACATCTGGTTCAAGCCGACCTACAAGCACACGTCGACGTCAGAGTTGGCGTTGCCGAAGCTGCCAGCCCATGTGACGTTCCAGGAGTACGGCGACAGCGAGGCGACGGTATCCGTGCGCATCAAGGACGCCGATGGGTCACTGCGCGGGGACGTGATTGCGCCGGTGCATATCGTGAAGTACGGACACTACATGGCCGAGGAGGACACGAACGATCCGGACGTGGAGGTCGACATCATGGCTCGCATCCGGCGAGGCGTTGACCAAGAGGCTGATGGGTCGTTCCAGTTCCACGGGTTCACACTGGAAGCTGCGGCGGGCTCAGGCTCCGCGCTCCCCAGCCAGACGGCTGCGCTAGCGATCGCGGCGTTCAGCGGCATGCCCGTGGTTCGCGTTGGCCGTGGCGACCACGAAGGCCCCATCCAAACGACGCCCAACGACCTCACGATCGAGGGGAGCAACCTGGACTCGACAAAGGCTAGGGCGCTCCTGCGTGCAGCGATGCTGAAGCTCGGGCGCTTGCCCAAGGCGCGTGACCCGCGCAATCCAACGCCCGTCGAGCGTGCGGCGACGGTGACTGCGATTGCTAGGTACCAGTCGCTATTCGTTACACACTGAGCGTGGGATCTTCGCCGAAGTTCATGGCGTACAGGCCGGCGTAGACGCCGCCCTGGTCGAGCAACTCTTGGTGCTTGCCTACTTCGACGAGGTTGCCGTGCTCAAGAACGACAATCTTGTCGGCGCCAGTGATGGTGGATAGGCGGTGAGCTATCAGCAGCGACGTGCGTCCCTTGAGGACGACCCGCAGGGCTTCTTGGAGTTTGTGCTCGGTGTCGGAGTCCATGTTGGCGGTGGCCTCATCCAGCATGAGGATGCGTGGGTCGCTGACGATGGCCCGCGCCATGCTGACCAGCGCCCGCTGGCCCATGCTGAGGTTCGCTCCGCGCTGTTCAAGCACCGTGTCATAACCGTCCGGCATCTTGACGATGAAATCGTGCGCACCGACCGCTGTGGCTGCTGCCTCGATCTGCTCGTCAGTGACGTCGGCGTGGTTGAAGCGGATGTTGGCCCGCACTGATTCCGAGTACAGGAACGGCTCCTGTAGAACCATGCTCATCTGGCTCGCTAGCGACTTCCTGGAGACATCACGGACATCGATGCCGTCGATCAGCACCTGGCCGTCAGTAACGTCGTAGAAGCGCTGGACGAGCGAGGCAAGGGATGTTTTGCCAGCGCCGGTAAGGCCGACGAACGCAACTGATTCTCCGGGCTCAATGACCAGGTTTATGTGATTGAGGACAGGGATACCCGGCACGTAGCCGAAGGTGACATCCCTGAACTCGATACGTCCCTGCACTTCGGGGAGCGTGGCCGCGTCCGCCGGGTCGTGCATATCGGGCTCGATATCCAAGAGCTCGAAGATACGCGCTCCAGAGGCCATGGCCTTCTGGAACTGAGTGAACTCCATGGTCATCAAGCGGATCGGCTCGAAGAAGCGAAGCAGGAACATGACGAAGGCGAAGAGCACACCAACCTCAAGCAGGCCGTCGTAGACGCGTAGGCCTCCGAAGACGACGACTATGCCGACCGATGTCATGGAAATCATCTCGATCGGTGGCATGAGCATGCCGGACAGGAAGCCACCGTGAACCGCAGCATCACGGTGAGCCCTGTTGAGCGTGTCGAAACGGCGCAAGTTCTCGGCTTGGCGATTCATGCTCTGTGCGACACGAACGCCAGTGATGCCCTCCTGGAGGTTGGCGTTGACCACCGATATGGCGGCCCTGATGCGGATGAACGTGGGCTTGGCCTTTCGCTGCCAGATGAACATTGTCAGGATCATGAGCGGGGCGGGCGCCAGGGCAAGGGCGGCCATCTGGGTGTCGGCAACCAACATGGCGACGATGATCGCACCGAGCAGGAATACGTCCCCGACGGTGGGGATGCTCATCTCCATCCACTCTTGCAGCGCAAGGACATCGTTCTGGACGCGCGACATGATGCGCCCGACCTCGTTGTGGTCGAAGAACGTGGTCGATTGCTTCTGAAGGTGCGTGAACATGTCGTCGCGCACGTCGTACAGGATGTTGGTGCTGAGCCGCGAGAGCGAGCGGAACTGGATGAACTGAGATACCCCCAAGAGCAAGGTGTCTCCGAAGAAGATCAGCGACACGATGCCGAGGCTGCCCCACCGGTCCTCGTCGGGGCCAGCGGTGATGAAGCCATCGATGCCCCAGGCGATGATGAGGGGTTGAGCCACGACTGCGCTGATGTAGCCGAGCATGCCGAAGACAACGGCGATCGTCGTGCCCCGGTACGCCATCGAGTAGCGAACCAAACGGCGAACAACGGTGATGTCGAGGACGTTCCCTAGGAATATCTCGTCCATGTTGCCGCTGAGGCCGCGTGGCGCCTCGGGCTTTTGCTGTGTCTTGGTCGCCATTAGTCGCCGCCCTGCGCGCGCTCAGCCTCAAGGGCCGCAACCCGAGCCTCTTCGAACGGCCTCATCTGCGAGGCGTACAGGTCTTGGTACTCGCCGGGAACATCCACCAAGTCGTCGTGTTTGCCCCGCTGGGCGATGCGTCCGTCCTGGAAGACGAGGATCTCGTCTGCTTGGGCGATGGCGTGGAAGCGATTGCTGATGAGGAACGTCGTGCGGCCTTCGATCACCTCATCGAGGGCATGCAGGATCAGGCGTTCTGTGTGGACATCGACAGATGACGTTGAGTCGTCGAGGACCAGCACGGGCGGGTCGAGGAGGATCGTGCGTGCGATGGCGAGTCGCTGGCGCTGGCCACCGGACAGCCCGATGCCACGTTCGCCAACGACAGTCTCGTACGCGCTCGGCAACTCGTCGATGAAATCGTGGAGTTGAGCGATCTTCATGGCACCGACGACATCGTCCATGTGCGCCTCGACGTAGCCATAGGCAACGTTGTCGCGGATGGAAGCAGTGTGGATGAACACGTCCTGCTGAATAACTCCCACGTTTCTTCGCAGGGACTCCAGCGTCAGATCGCGGATATCGCGCCCGTCGATGAGGATCCGCCCTTCGGTTACGTCGTAGAAACGCGGCACCAGGTGGGCAAAAGTCGTCTTCCCACTGCCGGGCCGGCCAACCAAAGCGACCACCGCGCCAACGGGAACCTCAACGTTGATGTCGTGCAGGACGTCGTTGACGCCGTCGTACGCGAACGACACGTGGTCGAAAGTCACGCGCCCCGAGGATCGCCCAACGTCAACGGCGTCAGGCGCCTCTTGAACAGGGGACTTCATGTCGAGGATGTCGAACAGGCGCTGACCCGATGACGACGCTCGCGAGAAGCTGTTGACGATCCAGCCGGACATCCGGACGGGCATGATCAGCATGTTCATGTACACGAAGAAACTGGCGAGTTCCCCCGGAGTCATGTTCAGGTACAGGATCTGACCGTTGACGACCTCGCGGCCGTCGATGACGCGATTGCCACCAAACCAGAGGATCGCGCTCATGACGACCATGAAAGAGAAGTTCATTATGGCGAAGTTCTTCGCCCACGTGCTCTGCGCCAAAAACGTCTGGTGAGCGACCGCCTGCGAGCGAACGCGAAACTTGCTGATCTCGTGCTCTTCAGCCGCGAACGCCTTCACGACGCGGATACCCGTCAGGTTCTCCTGGAGGGTGGCGACCATCTCGCCGGTGAGCTCTTGAACCCTGAGCCAAAGCCGGCGGAGGCGTCGGCTGGTGCGGATGGCGCGGAACAGGAGGACAGGAACGAACGCCAAGGTTATGAGCGCTAGCTGTACGTCGGTGATGAGCATGGCGATGGCGGCGCCGAACAGCATCAGGACGATGAGCATGGAGCGAACCGCACCCATGTTCACGAACATACGAACGGCTTCGACATCAGCCGTCGCTCGTGACATCAACGAACCTGTGGTCTGCTTGTCGTGGAACGCGAAGCTCAGGTGTTGTAGCTGGTCGTAGTAGTCGTTACGGATGCGGTAGGCGATCTTCTGGGAAAGCCCTTCCCCAATGAACGTCTGCGCCCATGAGAACAATCCCCGCGATAAGCCCAGCAAAACGATGATCGCTGCGAGGGCGAGCAGCGCCCCGGTCCCTTGAGTTTCATTCGTAGGGTCGATGACACGGTCGATGCCGATACCGAGTACCCAGGGAATGGTCAGCCCCGCGATGGCCGCGCCAAGCGTGGCGCTGTACCCCAGAGCCAACTGCCGTCCGTGGTAGTGCAGGATCATCTTGTAGAGGCGAATGACCGGCGACATCGAGCGGCTACCCTCCAACAAGATTGATAAAGAAAACGAGGTTCAGTGATGCTGCGCGGAGCAGTCCAAGCAAATCATCGGCGCGCCGCCAGACGAGACTTAAATCACATTTTCGCGTGCGCGCACTTTAGTTTCGCGTATGGGTACGGTTCGTCCAGCGTACGGCAGGATTCGTCAGCAGGCAACGAATCATGCGAGCAGGTACCATTCGACTCATGTCTATGACACCTGAATACCAGACGGCGCTGGACGCTCTCAGTCGGGCTGCCGACACCATGACCCGATCATGTAACGCCTACGAGATGGCCCGCGCTCCGGGTTCGGCCGCGACATCGGCGGCAGAGATCGAGACGTTGCGCGTCGCTTGCGACCAGGCGCGGAACGCGCATGACGAGGCGTTGGCTGATGCGTGGGATCTGATAGAGAGTCAGCCGGGCTGACGCCGTTGAGTTGGCATTGGCCGCTCAGAGCGAGAGAGACCCCGTATGGCCACGTTCGTTGGCAGGTAGGAGTCCGCTCAGGCGACAAGCTTGTAGCCGACGCTCCGCTCGGTGACGAGGATCGATGGGCTCGTGGCGTCATCCCCAAGCTTGCGGCGAAGGTGCGTGACGTGGACCTTTCAGGTAGTCAGTAGCATCCGCGTATTCCTGGCCCCACAGCCTGCCCAGCAAGTCCGCATGCGTCACGAGCTTGCCCGGGTTCTGCGCGAGGTGGTGGAGTAGGTTGTATTCAGTAGGTGTGAGGCGCACCAGGTCGCCATCCATGCGTACCTCGCGCCCGTCGTAGTCGACCGACAAGCGTCCACACGCGAAAGTTCCGCTGGTCTTGTCTTTCCGTTGCCCTCGACGGAGCACGGATCGGGCTCGTGCCAGCAGTTCCATCTGGTCGAAGGGCTTGGTCATGAAATCGTCGGCTCCAGACTCAAGGCCCCTGATGACATCCATGCGGCCGTCGCGAGCGGTGAGCATAACGATGGCGACATCGCTCTGCTCGCGCAATCTTTTGCAAACGTCGATGCCATCCATGTCCGGCAGTCCTAGGTCGAGCACAACGAAGTCCGCTCCGTGCTCTTTGAACATGCGCAACCCAGTCTCGCCATCTCGCGCCGTCAGGACCTCAGTGTTCGGCCAGCGGATATCAAAGCACAACGAAACCGCCTCAGCTATGTCCGGATCGTCATCGATGATCAAAGTCTTCATATTCGCCTGCTTGCCGATTGGCGTGGGGGATTTGTCGTCGGCAGCACCGTAGACTCGCGTCGGTAGACGGCAGGTGATGGACTGGTAGGGAAATGGTTTAGGCTCGGTTTCGTTTCGCGCCGCGGCAAGGCCTCAAAGCCCGTGTCACGCGTCGATCAGGGGTTGCAATCTTTGACCCCTGAGGCCACCATGTCCTTATGCGAATAGGCAAATTCGAACTGGTTGAGCCCCTACCGGAGCTCCGCAATCCCCATGTGATTGCGTCACTTACTCCCTGGATTGACGCGGGCAGTGTTGGATCGCTGAGCATCGAGCGCATCGAGCGCTTCATGGACGCTCAGGACCTAGGCAAGCTGGCGACGCCCGGCACGTACTTCGACTTCACGCGCTACCGCCCGATCGTTTACTTCGAAGAAGGCGAGCGCCGGATGAAGATTCCTAACGCCGATATGCGGTTCGCACGCGGGGACTTCGATCACGACTTCATCTTTCTCCACATGCTTGAGCCGCACTCCTTCTCTGAGGAGTACATCGACGCGTTGGTCGAAGTACTAACGCACCTCAATGTTCAGCGCTTCTGCCGCATCGGAGCGATGTATGACGCGGTGCCTCACACCAGGCCGCTGCTCGTCATGGGCACCCGGAATGGCGAACCGATGGAAGGGGTTGAAGGGGTCACTGGCAATCGGCGCAGGCCGTATCAGGGCCCGACATCGATCATGAACATGGTCGGCGAGCGTCTGGTCGCGCAGGGCGTGGAGAGCATGATGCTAATGGCACGGCTCCCGCACTACGTGGAGTTGGAGGCCGACTTCGCAGGGCGCACGAAGATGCTCCAGGTGCTGAGCACCCTGTACAGCTTCCCGCCAGAATACGCACAGAGCCGCCGCGACACCCAACAGTACGAGCGGGTGACTTCCGAGATGTCGCGGAATCCCCAGATCAAGAGCCTGGTGGAGCGCCTGGAATCTGATTACGACGCTCGACGTGGGCGTCGGCAGCAGCAGAACCCTGAGCCCGAGCACAGAGAAGACAGGGAAGAGACGACAGAAGAGTCGCAGACGCCACTTCCGCCTTCCGTTGAGCAATTCCTTGGTGAACTGGGCAATCTGGGCAACGACAATCCCTAGAGCCCGATGAAAGCGAAGAATCAGCCGCGGATCTGCGTGTCAGGTTCGCGGCTTTTTGCTGGGACAGGACACCCCTGACCGTGTCACGAAAACCGTTCTACGGCTGGATCGTGTTGAGCGCGCTGAGCGTAGCGGGCGGCTTCACGATGTCCATGGGCATCGGCAATTTCGGGGTCTTCGTCGCACCGATGCAGGACGCGCTCAACATAGGAAGCGCGCCGTTCGGCCTTGGGCTGACCGCAAGGCTGATCGGGTTCGCGGCCTCGGGGCCCATCATCGGCCGCATCCTCGATCGCTACGGTGCCCGCGGACCGCTATCTGTGACAGTCGTCATCTTCGGGGCCAGTGTCGCCGCGTTGGGGCAGATCCAAGCGGGGTGGCAGATGATCGCCCTGCAGATGTTCATGGGGATGCTGGGCTACTGGGGCAGCAGTTCGCTGTACTTCACCGTAATGGCATCGCAATGGTTCATCCAGAAGCGCGGCAAGGCCATGTCCATCATGTTCGTGGGGTTCCCTGCCGGCGTCGCCGTATCGGCCCCGATCACCCAGGCGTTGATCGAAGCGTTTGGATGGCGTGATGCATGGGCCATCCTCGGATTCACGGGTAGCGCAGTGGTTCTTATGATAGCACGGCTGGTGCTGCGCAATCGCCCGGAAGACATGGGGTTGGTACCGGACGGCGCGCCACGGACGCCCCATGAGGCGAGCGTGAACAGCGCACGACAGCCAGAGTATTCGTGGACATTGCACGACGCGATGCGCACGGGAGCGTTCTGGCGGATGGCGGTCGCCTTCGGCACCGTGATGCTGGGCATGAGCGCGATCGGCCTGTTCTGGGTGCCGTACTTCATCGACCAGGGTTTTACGCCACAAATCGCCGCGTGGGCGTTGGCGGCGTACGCCTCCAGCCAGGACGGGACATCGATCGTGCTGGCTCGGTTCGTGGATCGGTACCAACCACGATTCCTCGCCATGTTCGGCTACGCGAGCTTCATCGCGGCCTTCGTCCTGATGATGAATGCAACGGTCACTTGGCAACTCTTCGCTACGGCGATCCTGGGTGGCGCGGGAGTGGGCTCAGGGATGTTGTTGCAGGCGCAGATCTGGCCCAGTTACTTCGGCCGGGCGCACATTGGCACGATCCGTGGGGCTGCGTTACCGCTGACCCTGACATTCAGCGGCATTGGTAGCGCAGCAACCGGCTTGATCTTCGACGCAACAGGGTCGTACGCACCAGCATGGTGGACCGCGATGGCCATGCTCGTGGTGGGAGCATTCCTATTGGTGATCACGCCGAAACCGAAGCGCGCACCCGCACCCAGCCAAGGCGGCAACGCGGACTTGGCAGAAGTGGGAACTTAGGCATGACGTTCTTCGTCTAAGTGATAGACCAATCACTTGGAGGCCCCCGCCGTGAAACTCAGAATGTTCTCGCTCTTGTTGGTGATCGCCGCAATCACGGCTGCCTGTGGCGCCGGTGCGACCGCAACTCCTGTGCCCATCGACGATCCAACGCCAACGGCGACACCCGCTCCGACGCCCACGCCGGACACCTACCCATTGTGGTTGACCGCGCTCATCGCGTCCTTCGAGGACGACGACGTAGCCAATCCGCCAGTCAAGATCAGCGAATACGTTTACAACGGCGCCACCGTCTACTTCGTGCCACAGCGTTGCTGCGACATCTTCAGCGACCTCTATGACGGCAGCGGACTGCTCATCGCACACCCTGATGGAGGGATCACGGGCATGGGTGATGGCAAGGCGCCAGATTTCTCTACGAGCGCCACATTCGTTGGCGTGGTCTGGGAAGACCCACGTGGGCAGCGCGAGCTGGTGCGCGCCCCGATCGAGTCGGTTGAGATACTGGTCATTGAGAGCTTCCCGGTTCAGTACCGGCTGCACGTTGTGTCGGGGCTCCCAAACAGCGGCGCGCGATTCGACCACTGGAACGTTGACCTAAACGAGGCCGCACGGCTCTTCACGATCGAGGTGCTCAACGATGTGCCGAAGCCAACTGCTGCAGTCGCATGCGCGATGCTCTACGGAATGATCGATCATTCCATCCCCCTCGAAAACGTAACAGCGGGCCAAACATACAAGGTGCAGGTCCACGACAAGGCCACGGAGTTCACCGCGCAGTAACCGATCCGCCCCTCCTCAGCGCTGCGCTCGTATTGACGCGCAGGTAGCGTCGCGCTAACGTACCCTTCACTCAAGATCACGTTACGGATCAGCTGAGGAGGAGAGGTCATGCTAGAAGCGATGGTGGACGCTGCTCAGCAGCTGTTCACACCAGGACCGATGATCGCGTTCGCATTGATGATCCCAATCGCACTGATCGCGGGTCTGATGCCGGGGGGCGGGCTACCCTTCATCGTCGTGGTACTGAGCTTCACAACTCAGCTTGAGCCATACACGGCCATCGCACTCATCATCGGGTACATGGCGGCGAATGACTTGACTGAGTCGATTCCGTCTATCCTCCTCGGCATCCCTGGCGCTCGATCTTCGCAGGCAACCATCCTTGATGGGTATCCCATGGCGAAGAAGGGGCAAGCCGGTATAGCGATCGGGGCCTCGTACACGGCCTCCCTCTTAGGTGGCGTGATCGGCGCCATCGCGTTGCTGGCAGTGCTGCCGTTCGCTCGTGAGCTCCTGAAACTCTTCGGCGCTCCTGAATTCTTCCTTCTCTCGCTTCTTGGTATCGCGTCCGTGGGCATCATCAGTGCTGGCGCGGTCTCCAAGGGACTGCTGACCGCAGCCTTGGGTCTGTTCATTGGCATGATTGGATTCAACGATGTCGTTGGCACAACGCGAGCGACGTTTGGGCTCAACTACTTGTGGGATGGCATCAATATCATCCCCGTGGTCGTCGGTCTGTTCGCTTTCCCTGAGATCGCGGATCTCGTCATCAGCAACACGGCCGTCGCGAAAGACCGCATGGAGGACATGCTGAAAGAGGGTCGTCGTGATACGGTTCGTGGGATGCAGGAAGCCCTCAACCACAAGTTGCTGATCCTAAAGTCATCTCTGATCGGTGTGTTCATTGGCGCGATGCCGGGCCTCGGCCCCACACCCGCGCATTGGATCGCCTACGCGCAAGCGAGACAGACCGAACCCGGCGCGAAAGAAACGTTCGGTACCGGGGACATCCGCGGTGTGATCGCCCCCGAATCGGCGAACAACTCGACCGACGGTGGAGTGCTGATTCCGACGTTGCTATTCGCGATTCCCGGAAGCGCACCGATGGCGATCGTGCTGGGCGCGCTGATCTTGCTGGGCATCCAGCCAGGCCCCCAGATGGTCCAGGATCACCTGGATCTGACCATCGCAATGGTTTACATCATCGCGTTGGCGAACATCGTCGTAGTGCCCATCGTGCTTCTGTTTGCGGCGCCCCTGACGCGGGTGTCAGTCGTGCCACCTCAACTATTGGCGCCGGTAGTCCTGGCTATCACTTCCGTTTCAGCCTTCATGGCTAACGTGACCATCGAGGACCTCGCCTTGGTGTCTGTGTTTGCGGTGCTTGGCATGTTTATGAAAGCGTACGCATGGCCGCGCCCCCCAATCCTCATCGCCATTGTGCTCACGGGCCAGTTGGAGAAATGGATGTCGATCGCGATACAGACGCGCGGACTGTCGATGCTGTGGCAGCCAGCGTTCGTCACCATAGTGATCTTCGTCGCCTTCGCCGTATTCATGTCACTGAGGGTTCAATCAGGAACACAACGTGTCGCGAGCAAGACCGAGGAAGAACTAGGAAACCAGGCGATAATCGGCAGTTCCGCCTCACGATCCAAGCCCCCGACTGCGTCCTAACTGAGAGATAAACCATGAGTACAGAACCCGAAGAACTAGCCCCTACCCACCGAGTTATCAGTTGGCGTTCGCCTGAAATCTTAGGCGAGGTCATTCTCTTGTCAGTGGTGCTGCTATTGGCTATCACCTACTTGCTGGAGCTCCCGGGTCTCAAACCGGCCGGGCGTTACCTTCCTATCATCACTCTTATCTTCGCCGCTCCATTCTGGTTGATCCGCGTCCGATCGTTGTTCGATCGGAAGAAGGCGCTACAAGCCGGGGCCATCATGGACTTGGGTTTCCGTTTCGGCGGCGACGCCGTCGCCGAGAAGCGACGGGCCATTCGTTTCATCGCATCGGTCGCGGCGCTTTTCTTAGGCGTGTGGGTATTCGGTTTCCACCTGGCCCTGCCGATCTGGGTTATGACCTACCTGTTCCTGTTCGCCAAAGCGAAACCCATCGTCATCCTGATCATAGGCATAGCTTTCGAGGGGCTTCTACTCGGCGTACACGATTTCATCATCGACGTGCCGTGGCCAGAGCCATTGTTCTGGCGCCTCATCGGCGTTGAATACCTGTTCAACAACTGGCCGATCAACGACACGTTCTAGTTACATCCCCAAGGATCGCGTTGATTGATCTACGGGCTGGCTCTGATGCCAGCCCGTTCTGATATCTGCCGACAGCCTGGTTCCCGTGCTACAGTTTCACGGAAGAAATTCGACGCCCCCGAAAGCGTCTATTGGAGTACCACCGCCGATGAAAGTCACAGAGCTAACCGCGAACACCGTCGTCATCCCGCTTAGGAACGTAACGTCGTTCTCGACGCGAACCGTGTCGGAACGCCATTACACGCTGGTGAAAGTGAAGACGGAGTCCGGTGCCGAGGGACTCGGCTTCTGCTACTGCGGCAATGCGGCTGGCTGGATCGTGACGCAGGCAGTTCGTGACCTGCTCGCGAAGCACGTGGTGGGCAAAGACTCCCATCAAACCGAGGGGATCTGGGATGCGATGTACAAGGACGCGCTACTCATGGGCAGGCGCGGGGCCATCGTCCGCGCCATGAGCGCCATCGACATCGCGCTTTGGGATGTGAATTCCAAAGAAGCGGAACTGCCGCTGTACCAGTACCTGGGTGGCGCACATCAGGACGTGGTTCCCGCGTACGCGAGCGGTGGGTACTACCTGGACGGTAAAACGCCAGAGCACCTGGCTGACGAGTGCACCAGCTACGTAAACATGGGATTCAACGCGGTCAAAATCAAGGTCGGTCGCGTCAGCGCCCGAGAGGACGCAGAGCGCATCGCAGCCGTGCGTCGGGCCATCGGCGACCACGTGGAGTTGTTCACGGATGCCAACAACGCATGGCCAGACGCGACGTCAGCCATCAGAGCGATCCGGCAGTGGGAGGAGTACGACCTGGGTTGGGTCGAGGAGCCCAACATGCCTGACGCGCTCGAGGCTCATGCCGCAGTCGCAGCGGCTGTTGCACCGCCCATTGCTACTGGCGAGATCCATCAAACACGGTGGGATTTCCAAGCGATCCTCGATCAGCAGGCGGCAGCGATCCTGCAGACGGATGCAGGCGTGTGCGGCGGTATCACGGAATTCCGGCGCATCGCGGCGATAGCAGCCGGGCGTGGAGTGACGATCGCCCCGCACTGGCTGGCGGACCTCCACGTCCACCTGGTGGCGTCGACGCCCAACGCGACATACGTGGAGTTCTTCACCGACACAGAGGTACTAAACCTCATGGAGATTTTCAAGACGCGCTTGGAGATGAAGGGCTCAGGACTAGCCCTCCCCCAGGAGCCAGGCATAGGCGTGGTGTTGGACGACGACGCCGTGAACCGTTACTCCCACGACGGGTGGCGCTAGCCTAGCCAGCGGGCTCCGAGACACGTCGCACGCACTCCACGCCGTTCAGGTAGACGATGGTCGTCATCTTGATGGCCTTGTTCAACGTGTTGTAAATGTAGCAGAACGCCTCTTCCAACTCGGTCGGCGTCTCGATACCCGCTTGGTCCAGCGCGCCTTCCGTGTACAACTCCTGCGAGATGGCCTGGAAACCGCCACCAACGTCGCGGTGATAGTCGCCGCGAACGGCCATCTTCACGAACTCCAGTCCGTGGCGCTCTGCAACGTTGGTGTGTTGAGGCAGATTCTAGCCGAGCCCATTCGCCAGCATTCACACCGAGAAGCCCTATCCCGCATCCAACTGTCGCATGGGGTGAGTGGAGGCGGAGGTGGGCATGGGCAAGATGCGATCTGTTGGGGTAGCGTTCGGGGTTCTTGGTGTGCTCTTGATTTCGTCTTGCGGAACGGCGGGCACGGCGATTCCTACGCCCACGCCCACCGAGACGCCAACGCCTACCAACGTCGTTGTGCCTGAACCGACGCCGACGATCACGCCGATCCCTCCCGCGACGGCGACTCCAACTTCAACTTCAACTTCAACGATTTCTCCCATGCCCATGCCCATGCCCATGCCCACTCCGACTCCAGCGCCACGCACGGACGAAGGGTCCGTGCTGCCTGACGCTGATTACTTGGAAAAACTCCAGGCCGTTTCATTCTCTACGTCGGTATGGGAAACCGATTTCAGTCGGCACACCGTAGATTTCGCTGACATCTTCAGTGGCGGGGTGGGGCGTGACACCGGGATCGCGCCCATAGATAACCCGAGCTTCGAGACGCTGGCCGAGGGGGACAAGTGGCTGGATCCGCTCGAACCGGTGATCGCGTTAGAGATCGGCAGCAGGGCGAGAGCGTACCCGCTTCAGATTCTGATCTGGCACGAGATCGCGAACGATGTACTGTCTGGTGTGCCGGTTGCAGTCACGTTCTGCCCACTATGCAATTCAGCCATCGTGTTCGACAGGCACTTGGAGGGCGAGGTATTGGACTTCGGCGTTTCGGGGAATCTCCGCAACAGCGACCTGATCATGTGGGACAGGCAGACCGAGTCATGGTGGCAGCAGCTCACGGGCGAGGGGATCATCGGCCAGCACGCGGGCAAACAGCTGTCGTTCATACCCGCCCAGATCGTGTCGTGGACGTCGTTCAAGGAAGCGTACCCGGACGGCACCGTGCTATCCACCGACACGGGATTGGGGCGCACGTACGGGCAGAATCCCTACTCGGGCTACGACCGCGTCAACAATGACCCGTTTCTGTTCTTCGACGACCTAGATGGTCGACTTTCACCCAAGGAGCGGATCGCTGCATTCACTGTCGGCGGGATCGACGCCGCATTCCCCTACTCGATCCTCGTCGAAGAGAGGGTCGTGAACTACGACTTCGCAAGCGAGCCGGTCGTGGTGTTCTTCGAGCCCGGTACCCGATCAGCGCTGGACAGCTTCATATTTCGACTATCCAAGGAGATCGGCGCGACAGGTGTGTTCGCGCCGATCGTCGACGGACAACGGCTGACCTTTGAGTTCGTCGCCAATGACGCCCTGAGCGCGATCCGAGACGTAGGGACTGGCAGTACGTGGAGCATCCTCGGGCGGGCGACTGATGGCCCCCTGGCTGGAACGCAGTTAGAGAGGCTGGTTCACCAAGATCATTTCTGGTTCGCGTGGGCGGCTTTCAAGCCCGATACGCTCATATACCAGGGCGCGAAGTAAGCGATCGTAACCAGCCCACGTGGGCCTCTCCGGTCGGAGAGGCCCACTCGCTTTTCCTGTTGACTTGGGCTGTCGGCTGGGATAGAAAGAGCTTGTTGCAAGTAGTTGCAATTAGCATCATGAATCACCAACCACCTCTTTTAACAGCACATCAACCTGCGGTCGACCTCCTCAAGGGAACCGGTCACCGGTTAACACCCCAGCGAGTCCTGGTTCTCGAAGCCATCGCGGGAATAGGCGGTCACATCACCGTGGAGCGCATCCACCAGCGCGTCATGGAACGGAACCCCGCGATCGACCAAGCGACCGTTTACAGGACCGTACGCCTGTTCAGCGACCTGCACTTGGTGAACGAGGTCGTGCTGAGGGGAGTAGCGCATTACGAGTACGCGGATCCCGTGTCGCGGCATCACCACATGGTTTGTGAGCACTGCGGCAGAGCCATTCACCTCCCGACTCATTATTTGGACGAACTGCGATCGCAGTTGAAGAACGACACAGGCTTCGAGCCTCACATGGAGCACTTCACCATCAGCGGGTTGTGCGCAGATTGCCGCATGGATACGAACCACTCACACAGTGGGCACCCCCACGCACACCATGATGAGCCACACGCCGAGCGTCACGTCCACGGATAAGCACCTCCATGGCGGGGTGAGGGAGCAGCGGACGGATGGCAGTAACAGACGGAGTTTGGGTTGCTTTAGCGCTGGGGTTTCTCCTCGGCCTGAAGCACGCGACGGATGCCGACCATGTAGTGGCAGTCTCGACGATAGCGCGGGAGTTCGGGAGCGCATGGCGAGGGCTCTGGGTCGGCGTGTCCTGGGGCCTTGGGCACACAACCCCACTGCTGATCGTGGGTGGCGTGATCCTCTTGGTGAAAGAGGCGGTGATCGAGCGCTACGCTCAGATCGCGCCCGTTTTGGAATTCGGGGTTGGCATCATGCTGGTGCTGCTAGGCGTAGAGGTGTTCTGGAACCTGCGCAAAGGGCGCTTGCACGTCCATCACCACTCCCACGCTGGGAGCGAGCACATGCATATCCACGCGTCACATGAGAGCGGGTCAGAGGCTGCCGAGCAGCTGAGAGCGAACGCAGCCAGGTTCACCGGCGAGCTACGCCCTCGATTCCGTCTGAAGTCCTACCTGATCGGGGTAGTGCACGGCCTGGCGGGCAGTGCGGCGGTGATGCTGGTGCTATTGCCAGAGATCGAGTCGGCCTGGGTGGGCCTCGGGTACCTCGTGCTGTTCGGCCTGGGCACGGTTGTCTCGATGGCCATGATCACGTTGGTACTAGGGGCACCGTTCGCTTTCACGAACCGGTTCCGCACGATGGATGGCGCCGTATCCACGGTGGCAGGAGGCGCGAGCGTGCTGTTTGGCGCGGCTCTGATGGCAGATCTGGCCCTGGGAACCTCGCTGATTCCGTTCTAGCGCCGCCCGTCCTCAGCAGCGAGCAAACAAAGACCCCGCGGTTCCCACCGCGGGGTCTTTTCTCATCATTCTGGAGCGATCGGTATTACTTCCGCGGGCGTCGAGCAGAGTTGCGGCGCTTGGGCGCCTCGGTCTGAGGAGTCGTGCCTGCTTCGTCTTCCATGCTAGGAGAAGCCGCGCGGAAGCGAAGAGCTTCGGTGTAAAGCTGTTGGGCTTCCATCTCAGCCTGCGCGGCGGCCTGCATCTTCTCGATGGCGGCTACTGCATTGCGGATCTCTTCGTCGATCTGAAGCTGGCGCGCTGCGAGCTCAGCGTTGACCTCGTTACGGGCCTTGTCCTTGATGTCTATGGATTCACGTTCGGCCTCAGCGAGGACGGCCCTGCGGTACTCCTCAGCGTCTGCCTGGGCGGCGATGCGAAGCTGCTCGGACTCCTCACGAAGGCTGGTTGCACGGTCAAGCTCTGTGCGGGCAGATTCCCAGACGGCCTCTGCCTCTTCACGCAGTTCCTGTGCGGTCTGCTGGTCAACCTCCGCAGCGTCGCGCATCTGTTTCACGAGAACCTCGGTCTGGTCGACCGTGTTCTTCTGCATCTCAGCGCGGAAGTGCTCGGCCTCAGCCTTTACGGTTCGCGCTTCAGCAAGCTTACGATCCGCGTCCTGGGCGAAGATCATGGCCCGAGCGAGCATCGCCGACGAAGGCTCTTTCTCATCCTCGTACGATGCCGCAAGTATCGCTCGGATGTCCGGCGCGCTGGCTCCGTGATTGGTCGTCCCGTTTCGGTATGCGTTCATAGCCACTCCTGAATGATGTGGACCGGGCCAGATTCCCCGAAGCCCGGGAGTCATTACGACTTATTACCCATCATAGGTACGACCAAAGGGCAGCGAGAGGTGGCCGACCCCCAATCTCGTTGGTGGCTTACCCACATCCGCTTGTTTGTGCTGGTGTCTACTCGAACGAACTGCGAGCGGACGCTACTCGCCGCCGGACGTTCGGCGACCGAAACCGAATTTGCGCAGGAAGTTCGGAAGCTCTACGCCAGGCTCGGTGTCTTCGTGAGACTGCTGCTCACCCGACTCGGCCTGCCCCATGCCCAGCATCTCCTCAAGAGACTGGTCAAGCGATGCGTCGCCTGTGATGAGGCCGGTGGCGATCACCGTCACGCGCACCTCGTCGTCCATCTTCGGGTCGGTCACCATACCGAAGATGATGTTCGCCTCGGGGTCCACCAGTTTGCTGACGAAGTCGGCGGCGGACTGGACCTCCTGGAGCGTTAAGTCGATGCCACCGGTGATATTGAGGAGGACGCGAGTTGCACCTTCGATGGGCGCATCGAGCAAGGGGCTTGCCATGGCGGCACGCGCCGCCTCAACTGCCCTGTTCTCGCCCCGACCGTGACCGATGGCCATCCATGCAGGGCCCGCGCCCGACATGACGGTCTTGACGTCAGCGAAGTCCAAGTTGATCTCACCAGGTACGGTCACCAACTCGGCGATGGACTGCACGCCCTGGCGTAGCACTTCATCGGCGATGCGGAATGCGCTCTCCGCAGTCATGCGCTCGTCGGAGACCGCAGAGAGGCGGTCGTTGGGGATAATGATCAGCGTGTCCACCTTGCCACGGAGGCGGGCGATGCCCTCTTCCGCTTGGGCGATGCGACGACGGCCTTCAAAGCTGAAGGGTTTGGTAACGGTGGCGATGGTCAGCGCGCCTGTTTCTTTGGCGATCTCTGCGACAACGGGCGCGGAGCCTGTTCCAGTGCCACCACCCATGCCGCAGGCGAGGAACACCAGGTCGGTACCGTTGATGAGATCGTAGAGATCCTCGCGGGATTCCTCGGCGGCCTCGCGACCCAGTTCAGGGTCTCCGCCGACGCCGAGACCGCGCGTGAGCCGATCGCCCATACGAAGTTTCACAGGCAGATCCACGTGTAGCAGATGCTGAGCGTCCGTGTTGATGGCGATGTACTCGACACCTGGAATGCGCTGTTTATACATCCGGGCAACCGCGTTGGTGCCTCCACCGCCGATGCCGATCACCTTGATCCGTGCAACACCGATCGTATCCATCGCGCTTGCTCCTACCGAGCTAGCAGTCGATGAGGATCGCTGGCTCGTTTCTCCCAGGGCCCAGGCTTCATCAGGGTCTCCGTCGGGCGCGACGGGGTCGTCGGCCGCTTCTTCGATGGCGAATGGAGGGGTTAGCTGCTCGCGTCCTTCCAGCAAGCGCATCAGGCGCACCCAGGTTGGCCCAGGTACCTCTGATGGTTTAAGCATCCCCTGCTCCAGCATCGCAAGATGCTCATACGGCAACTGCAGTTCATCAGCCAGTTCTTCGATCGTGTAGCCGACCAGATAGCGCATCTCGCGGAGGTAGGTCGCGAACCGCTGCAGATCCGTCGCCGGTTGGCCCTTCATGTGCAGCCAACGCTCAGTGGCATCCATGGCGAAACGCGCCCAGACGCTGGACCCCATAGTCAATGTTTGGTTCTCATTACCTTCGGTGGTCACGGGGTTGGCTCCTCTGCAAGCTGCTCTACCATGGCAGCCACATCCCTGCGGCTAACGCCAGCCTGCTCGCAATACATCTGGAACCTATCGCGCGCTCTATCCAAGCGCATGGTGATCGCCCGCGAACTGGGCGCATCGAGCATGACTGCTATCTCCTCAAGGTCTCTCTTAAGCAGGTAGCGCAAACGCAACGCGAAAGCGTCGCGAGGGAAAGCCGCTTCAAACTGCGTCCACGTGCCGCCGGGCTCTTCGAACAATGAGGGCTCCGCATCTGGCTCCAGCACGGGTGAGTCGAGTACTGCAGGCTCCGGGTTTGCGGCGGCCTCAGCAGCCAATCGCTCACGCTCAGCCTTCTGGCGCTCAGCGAGGGACCAGAGTCGCCTGAACTTGGACTCGACGGTCACGCTGAACCACTCTGACACGCTTTGGCGTCCACGCATCTCGGGGATCGCGAACAGCAGGGCCGTGAACGCGTCGTTGGCAGCGTCATCCCGGAACTCAGCGGGAACGCTTGCGAGTCCCCACGCTTTTGGCTCCCGGTGGATTCGCTCGGAGAGTTCCTCCGCGAGCGGGCGGGCTTCGCGCACACGTTCGTCATCAGAGCCATGCGGGCCATCCGGTGGCGCGGCGCGCATCACCGCCTGAAGCTGTTTAACTAGCTCCTCGTCGGAGATGAATGCGGGGCGGTTGGTCAATTCGCTCTACCTTTGCTGCAACATGCAGCGAGAAGCTTGAGGTTCCAGCGCACGTGCAAAATTCTACCAGCAATCCAGCACGCCAGCCTAGTGAAATCAGAGTGTTGAATCGCAATGTTTGTGTGAGGTGGTCCCGGTTGTTTGAACAGTCAGGGCCGTCGAGATAAGTGGATTCCCTGCCTGCTTATGC
>JAQCEV010000163.1 GCA_027618515.1 Chloroflexota bacterium
TCGTTGAGCCGGGCGAGTGCATCGAAATACGCGCGCTCAAGGTCAATAGAACCAAGCGCACGGACAGTGGCTACTTCAACAGCCGCGAGCAGTTTGTATCGGTTGCTGTGGCATTGAGCGGCAGCGCGCCCGGTGTCTACTTCACGTTGAACCGGATCGACCCAGCATTGCTCGCGCGCCGTAACAACCGAATCGAACGGGGGGCGTCGACGACCACAGCCGACAACAACGTCACAAGACGGCTGTGGATACCGTTCGACCTCGATCCCGAACGACCTGCGGGAATCTCATCGACCGACACGCAGCACGCCATGGCGCTGAGTCTTGCTTCACGATTGCGGCTCTGGCTCGCACATCAAGGCGTGCCCGAGCAGTCGATTGTCTCCGCCGACAGCGGCAACGGTGCACACGTACTGCTACGCGTTGACCTACCTGCCGATCACGAGTCTCACGAACTCGTAAAGAACGTGCTGCTTGCCGCGGCGTTCGCAGTGGATACCGAGCACGTGCACGTCGACCAGTCTGTGCACAACGCGGGACGCATTCTCAAGATCCCTGGAACGCTGGCAGCGAAGGGCGACCACACTCCCGACAGGCCTCATCGGCTCTCCCGGCTGCTAGATCCACCTGAGCGGGAATCGCTCGAGGTCTGCCCACTTGCGGTACTCACGAACATCGCGTCGAAACTTCCGGCGTCAGAACCACAACAACGGTCGAGGCGGTCAGGCTTTCATGATGCGGCTGGAGACTGGACGCTCGAACAATGGCTGATCAAGTACGACGTGGAAGTTGGCGATCCATCTCCATGGCAAAGCGGGACGAAGTGGGTGTTCGCCGTCTGTCCGTGGAACCCGGATCACAATGACGGGAGCGCCTACATCGTCAGGTTCGCTAGCGGAGCGCTTGGAGCAGGCTGTCACCACAACGGGTGCACTGATAAGGACTGGCGCGCCCTACGTGTGCTGTTCGAGCCGGACGCCTATTCCGAATCGAAGATAGCCAACGACATCGAAGGTGCCCCTCCCTCTGAGATGGCCATCTTCGACTCGGTTGGCCATCTTCGACCGAATCTTGTGCGACTCAGCGATGTCAAAACGGAACAGATCAGGTGGCTCTGGCCCGGGCGGATCGCGCTCGGCAAGATCACCCTGCTCGATGGCGACCCCGGCCAACTAAAAAGCACTATCACCCTCGACCTCGCGGCTCGCATCACCACGGGTGACTTGATGCCTGACGGCACGGCATGCATCAAGGGCGGCGTCGTGCTGGTGACCTACGAAGATGGCCTCGGCGACACCGTCCGACCTCGCCTCGAGGCGGCGCAAGCCGACCTCACTCAAGTAGTCGCCCTACAGGGCGTTGGGCTCGGCAACGATACGCGGCTCGCATCGATTCCAGATGACCTTCATGCAATCCGCGAGGCGGCCAGCACAGTAGGTGCCGTGCTCGTGGTGATCGACCCATTAATGGCTGCGCTGAGTAGTTCAGTGAACTCTCACCACGATCAAGATGTACGGCGTGCGCTCGCACCATTAGCCCGTCTCGCGGAAGAGTTAAGCGTTGCAGTGCTAGTCGTACGCCACCTCAACAAGGGCCAAGGTGCATCCGCGATGTATCGCGGCGGCGGTTCCATCGGCATCACGGGGGCTGCGCGCTCAGTACTGCTCGCTGCAACCGATCCTGACGACAAGAGCAGCCATGTCCTCGCCGTTGTGAAATCGAATCTCTCAGCAGCCGCAGCAGCGATCCGATATCGCGCAGTAGAGGCCGGCAACGGCATGGCGCGCATCGAGTGGCTCGGGCGATCAGAGCGGACAGCCGACGAACTGGTTGGGCCACCAGAAGACCAGTCCGCGCTAGACCAGGCAGTGGAGTTCCTGCGCGAGCGCTTGGCTGATGGCCCTGTACTGGGCAACGACGTCACCGCGGCGGCGAGCGCGGAGGGAATTGCCGAAAAGACCCTCACACGCGCCAAAAAATCCCTCGGCATCAAACCCCAAAAACGCAAGACCAAAGATGGCGGATGGGAATGGCAGCTCCCCGAAGATGGCCAAGAAAGTCGAAGATGGCCATCTCAGCAGGAGGGCCCCCTTCGACCTGACGTGACCATCTTCGAAGAATCGGAACTTGCCGATCAGGCTGTGGTGCCCGTGCCCCGCAATCTCACGCTTCCTGAGTACATCGCCTCGTTACAGCCATCCCATGCCGAGTAACGCGACAAGACAACCGCCAATAAATGAAGTGGAAGATAACAATGGCGACTCACGCCGACCGCAATCTGCCGACACCAAACGGTTCCCTCGGACGCGATCTCACCTCGGGGCGGTTCACGACCGGCAATCCTGGTGGGCCGGGTAACCCCTACGCGCGCCGCGTGGCAGCGATGCGGACGCAACTGCTCGACGCGGTGGACTCAGACGGCATCGCAGAGGTGGCACGGGCGCTGCTCGCCGCAGCGAAGGCTGGTGACACCGCAGCCGCCCGGCTGGTGCTGAGTTACGCCGTAGGCCCGCCGCTGACAGCAGCCGACCCTGACCGCCTCGACGCCAACGAACTGGAAGCACTGCGGTCGAGACCCAACATGTTCGACCGGTTCGCGCTCTCGAACCTCACCCCTGAACCGATGAGCCTGTTCCGTGATGAGGGAATCTAGCGGACGGGCATCCTGCAGGGGAGGAGTGAAGGCACCCCCACTGCCCCTGAGCCGCGCTGTAGAGTGCGGGGCATGAGCCTACGCCGCCGCCTCCCCGTCCTCGCTGCCCTCGTGATGCTCGTGCTCGCTGTTGGGTGCTCCAACAACAACGCCGGCGCGCGGTCGTGGTTCGTGAGGTGCGTGGCACGATGACGGGACCCGAGATGGAACGCCTCACAACGACTGATGCCGCTCGTAGGCTGGGGGTGTCGCCCAGCACCGTGCGTCGACGAATCGCTGCCGGCCGCTTGCGCGCAGAACGCCACGATCGCCCGCAGGGCGTGCGCTACCTGGTGCTATGGGACCCGCCCGTGGCTAGCCGCGACGGGGAGCCCGATTCGCTATACAGCGACACGGACGATGAAGTACTCCCGGAGCCAGAGCGAGTCGCCTGGTTCTGGTGGCTCCTCATTCCCGCCGTCGTTGCGCTCGGCATGACGCTCGGACGCTGGTTCTCGTAGCCGTTACATCGGCCGTTGTCGGGTCCTCTCTTACTGAGCAAAGGCTCGCCGATCGAGTGCGCTGGGCCTGTGGACTTGCCCCGATCTGACGGACACCCAAGATAGGGCGTGTAGCCCTGGAAGGATGTCTGAATGGA
>JAQCEV010000056.1 GCA_027618515.1 Chloroflexota bacterium
TGCCAGGCCCTGCTGTCTCTTACACCACGTCCTGGGACTCTACTCCATTCCACCTCACGAATTCCTCCAAAGTGGCCCGGCTCGCGCTCCTCGCGGGGGCTTGGGATCTTGCCCCCGTCATTTTCATTGCACTCATGGCAGGTTTCTGGCCCGTCTACCTCCGTCAACGCGGGCAGAGACTACGCCTATTGCCTGACCCACCGCTGTCAATTGTGCCCCTGAGCGTCCTTTCGCTGTCAGCGATAACCATATTCCTAATCACGGGAGGCCCCGCGCCCAAAGTAGTCAACGAAGTGGGCCCGGCCACCAGCGACATATTCGGAATTCTGTTCCTATTGGTGACCATCACATTCGTGATTCCCGTCGCGCTTGCGATGTCGGATTTGCCTAGTACCGCCTGGAAGAATCGCCGTGCCGTTGCCACATCTGCGTTGGCATCCTTCTCAGCAGTTATGCTCCCTCTGGTGCTCTGGACCCAGTCCTTGCTTGCCACGTTCTTCCTGGCAAAACTGTTGTCGATCGCTGCCGTCTCCACCGTCATCCTAGCCCCATACTGGCTAACCAAAGACTCGCCAATCCTCCCTTCGCCGCTCCCGCGTGGGCGGGATTAACGCAGAGCGGCCCTGCGCAACCTCAGGTGAGATGTCGCAGAGCCGCATGGCAAATCAACCGCAACCAACAACTAGCGCAGGCTACCTGCCCGTTCCGTCGTAGGCGCCCGTGTTACGCGCTCCGTTGGCGGAGTTCGCCGTCCAATACACGTTGACGCGCTTCACCACGTCCGTGCGAGGGTCCTGGCAAAGCATCATCCCTGCATCCGCTATGGGCACGTCAGCGCACGCTACCCCCGCAAGGCTGTCCACCGCCGCCGCCAGGTCGCCCAGGTCTGGGCCTGCCCAGGCGGAGAATGTCGCAGTCGCGACGAAATGCTTGGGGATCGTCAGGCCCATGCCGGTCGTGTCGGGGCGAACCATGTCTTCGCAAACGTCTTCAATGCCGTCGTTCTCGTAGTCGACGCAAACGCGACCCGCCACCGGATTCGCGCCCTCCAAATGGCCATCGACCACGCCGAACCCACCTGCGCCAGGAGGGGTCCCGTGGTTCTTCGCCAAAACAGGTACGGTGAGGATCGCTGCTGCGATCAGAGCCACCAAAAGTCCAATGCTTAGCTTCTTCATCCTTGTTCCTCCTGCGACGATCCTTCATATTGCGTTGCGTGGATTCGTCGTACTGCGGGATTGTCCTCCCGAACCCGCGCCGGGTCTAGTCGCGCTATCCCCCGCGCACCAGCACGTTACGAAACCTTCATCCGCACACGCCCATCAGGCGTCGCCCCGCCGACCTCGCTCAGGTCGATAATGATCGCCGCCCCATTGGCCCACGATTCGTGGTTCTGCTCGACCTCTGGTGAATCGTCGAAGATCTGCTTGCGTATCGCTTCATCCGGCTCCACGCGAGCCTTGCCCTTGAAGATCAGCGTCGACCTGGTCGGGTTGTCGCGGTACAGGAGCTCCACGTTGGGGTTGCTCCCCACCGCAACGGCGATGCCCGTCGTCGAAGCACGCGCCCAGATGCTCAACTGCGTGTCGCTGTACGCCTGCACGCTCCCACGTAACGACGTGTGCGGGCGCCCCTCCCCATCGACATACGCCACCATGATCGGCGTGTCGTTGGCGAGCGCTCCGTTCACGCGACTCTTCACGAACTCGGGCAGCTTGTCCGTCTCCACCAACGGAGTGCCAATCACGTTCTCCTGCTCGACGCGCGAGATTTTACCCGCGTCGTTGAACCAGAACTTCAGGTGTACCTTGGTCGGCCCAGCGCCCACTGCCGCCATCGGCGCATCTACCGCCACGTGATCACCCGCGTCCGTAGGCGCCGGCCATGTATTCTTGCGGTATACCGGCGTCATCGGCCACACACCAGTGATGCGCGCCAGCACATCGTCGTGGCCTGCAAACTCACGTGCGCCAACCTCCAGCGTCACGTCGTCCGCCAAGTGGGGCGACGCCGCCTGCGCTTTTTGCTTATCACCCGTGCTCAAGGCGTCAACGTACGCCTGCGCCGCTGCGATCTGTTCCGTGGACATATGCGTTCCTCCGCGCTCGTTGCGAGCAGGCGCAGGGTAGCACGCCGCGAGCCTGGAATTGCGAACCATACCCACCTATCATCAACCCCACCAGAGAAACCCGACCAATCACACCACGGAGTGCTAGAGATGCTGACCACCACCGAGAACGAACGCTTGACCCAGGTCGGCCCAGGCACGCCTATGGGCGAACTCTTCAGGCGCTACTGGCACCCCATCGCCGCAACCGGCGAGTTGGCCGAGCGCCCCACGAAATCGATCCGACTCCTCGGCGAAGACCTCGTCCTCTACAAGGACCGTTCCGGCACCTACGGCCTCATCGGCGCCCTCTGCCCACACCGCCGCGTCGACCTTTCCTACGGCATCCCCGAGGAGCACGGCCTACGCTGCATGTACCACGGCTGGATGTTCGACGAGACCGGCCAGTGCATCGAGCAGCCCTTCGAGGAGACCGTGCATCCAGACGGCCGGTTCAAAGAGAAGGTCAAGACGACAGCCTATCCCGTCCAGGAACTCGGCGGCGTGCTCTTGGCGTACATGGGCCCTTCGCCCGCGCCCCTCGTACCCCGTTGGGATCTCTTCGTTTGGGAAAACGTTGTCCGTGACGTTGGCGTGACCGTACTCCCCTGCAACTGGCTCCAGTGCATGGAGAACTCACTCGACCCCGTCCACGTTGAATGGCTCCACGGCTACTACACCAACTCGCTGCTCGACCCTCAAGGACGCCCAGACATCCCCAAGCGCCCCAATCTCGAGCCGTGGCGCGTGCGCCAGCACGGCACCATCAGCTTCGACTTGTTCGACCACGGCATCATCAAACGACGCACCTTCAAGGCGGGCCCGGGAGACCCTGGTACAACGACCGCAGACCCCGAGTGGACGTCCGGGCACCCCATCCTATTCCCGAACATCCTCCGCGTTGGATCGTCATTCGAGTACCGCGTCCCCATGGACGACACCCACACGCTGCACCTCGTCTTCAGCGCCTACGCCATGCCTCCAGGCGTCACCGCCCCCGTCCAAGAGACCGTCCCCCATTACGAGATTCCAGCGTTCGCCGAAGACGGCACCTGCATCGTCGACTACACGCTCGGGCAAGACATGATGGCCTGGTCAACCCAAGGCCCCATCGCTCGACGCGAGCTAGAGAAGCTTGGCCAGTCAGACGTGGGCATCATCCTCTTCCGCAAGCTGCTCCACGACCAGATGGATCTGGCCGCCCGCGGCGAGGAAGTCATGAACACATTCAGGGATCCCGTTGAGAACCAGATGCTTGCCCTATTCCAGGAGTACCAACCGGGAGGCGACATCAACCGAGCCAACCTCTGGGTGCGCCAAGGTTCCCAGTACAGCCCCGTCGTGCCCCAGGTCGACAAAATCTACGCCGACGCCCTCGGCTAAAGCCACCCGGTGAATAGCCGGGAGCTCGAAACCCCGCCCACCTCTAGTGCAGGTACGGCGCTCTGAGATCGAAGGCACTGCGCAAGCAGCGATAGAGGGCCGGGAGGGCGGGCACAACCACGTTATTCCCTGGCATCCCGCGTGCATTCGTCATCCCAGGCCAAGCGACATGGCAAGCCTGCGTTAACCAGCATGACCAAGCTGATCTGAGATCGAAGGCACTGCGCAAGCAGCGTCCGAGGGCCGGGAGGGGGGGCACAATCACGTTATCCCCCGCCTCTCGATCAGCGAAAGCACCAGCTAGCTAGAGCAGGTCCAGCGCCGCCTGCCGCGCGACTTCCAGCAGCCCACCTGGCCACAGGCCGAGCACCAGGATCGCAGCCGCTGTCACAGCCAACGCCGCCCACGCGTACGGCGGCACAGTGATGCGCGCAGGGTTGTCCGACTCCCGTAGGTACATCACCCGCACCACGCCCACGTAGTAGTAGGCGGACACCACGCTGTTCAGCACGCCAACCACCGCCAGCCACACCATATCGGCGTTGATCGCAGCGTTGAACAGGAACAGCTTGCCCACGAATCCCACTGTCGGCGGTATCCCCGTGAGGCCCAACAAAGCCAGCGCCAGGAGCACCGCCAAGATCGGCGCACGCTTCCCAAGGCCCGCGAGCCCCTCGATCGAATCGTCGCCCGTGCGATTGGTGATGGCCATGATCACGAAGAACGCAGTCAGGTTCATCGCCGCGTAGCCGCCCAGGTAGAACAGCACCGACTCGATGCCCAACTCAGCGTCAGGCCCGGAACCCACGTAGGCAGCGACTCCCACGAGCATGTAGCCCGCCTGCGCGATCGCGCTGTAACCCAGCAAACGCTTCACGTTCGTCTGCGCGATCGCCACCACGTTACCCACCGTCATCGTGATCGCCGCAAGCACCGCGAACATCAGCGACCAATCAGCCGCCGCTGGGTCGAGCCCCGCGTAGAACAAGCGCAGCACAACCGCAAACGCAGCCGCCTTACTCGCCACCGCCAAGTACGCCGCGACCGGCGTCGGAGCGCCTTCGTACACGTCAGGCGTCCACATCTGGAAAGGCACCATCGACAGCTTGAAGCCAAACCCTGCTGTCGCCAGCACGACCCCCACCATCACCGCCACACCGCCGAACGGCACTGACGGGTCTCCATTGATCAGCATGTGTCCGATAGCTGGGTCAGCGGGGTCGAACGAGATCAGCCGCAGCGTGCCCGTCGCACCGTACAGGAAAGCGAATCCATAGAGCAGCACGGCGGACGATACCGCCGACAGCACCAGGTACTTCAAGCCAGCCTCTGTCGACTTCAACCGCATCTTCTCGTACGCCGCCAACGCGATCACCGGCAGCGATGCCAACTCCAGCGAGATATAGACCGTGATCAGATCGCCCGCCGCAGGCAACAGCATCAGACCCGCCGATGAGAACAACAGCAGACCGTAGAACTCCGCCTGGAACGGCTGGAACCGCGACGCATAGTCCGCCGACGACAAGAACAACAGCGCCAGCACCGCCAGCGTCAGGAACTTGAAGTACAGCGCAAACTCGTCGACCACCAACGCACCATTGAAGGCCGTATCGACCCCCGTGGCGTGGATATCATTCCACACGTTCACGCCCGCGATCGCAGGCACGAGCAAACCCACGACCGCCACCGCGATCACGATGCCCTTGCGCCGTATCACCAGATCCAGCGCAACGACGACCACGGCCAGCGTCACGAGCAGTAGCTCTGGCGATATCAGGAATAGATCACGTGCTCCGATGTTCATGCGCTAGCCCCCGAACCCGGCCAGGCCAAAGCCGGCCATGATGGGGTCGATCCCAACCGCGAACACATCGGTCAGCACCTTCGGGTAGAGGCCCACGACAAAGATCGGAATGATCAGCACCAGCATCGCCGCCACGTCCACCGGGCGCGCGTCCGTCAGGCCATCCCAGCGCGCCACACGCGGACCGAACAGCGTTCGCTGCGCCGTCCACAGGATGTATCCCGCGGCCAGCACCACGCCGAACGCTGCTAGCGCCGTCGCCAGCCCGAACACCTGGAACGTACCCAGGAAGATCAACAACTCAGCCACGAAACCACTCGTCGTCGGCAGACCCAGCGACGCCAACCCCGCGATCATGAAGCCCACCGCGATCAGGGGCATCTGCTTCGCCAGTCCACCCAGATCCGGGATGTGGCGCGTGTGCGCGCGCTCGTAGATCAGCCCCACGACCACGAACAGCAGCCCGGTGATCGTGCCATGCGTGAACAACTGCATCGCCGCGCCGTTCAGCCCAACGCTGCTCAACGCGCTTCCGCCACCTGCCACCGACGCTATCCCCAACGTCACGAAGCCCATGTGGCTCACGCTGGAGTACGCCACCATCCGCTTGAGGTCGGTCTGGCGCATCACGATGAACGCGCCGTACAACACGCTCACCACCGCGATAACCGCCAGAGTCGACGCGAAATCTGTCATCTGTTCGGGGAACAGGCCCGCGTTGATCCGCAGCAGCCCGTAGCCGCCCATCTTCAGCAGTACGCCCGCCAGCATCACGCTCACCGCCGTCGGCGCATCCGTGTGCGCATCCGGGAGCCACGTGTGCAGCGGGAACATCGGCAGCTTCACAGCGAACGCGATCAAGAACCCTGCGAACACCAACCCGGTCGGCACCAGCAAGCCCGACATATCACGACCCATCAGCGCCATGATGTCGAACGTCCGCTCGCCGTCCGGTAGCGAGAAGTACAGCGTCAGCATCGCCGTCAGCATGAACGCCGAGCCCAAGAACGTGTAGATCAGGAACTTCATCGCCGAGTACTCGCGCCTTCCCGTCCCCCACAGGGAGATCAGGAAGAACATCGGCACCAGCTCAAGCTCCCAGAACACGAAGAACAGGATCAGGTCCATCGAAACGAACACGCCCATGACCGCGGCCTGTAGCACAAGCAGCCACATGTAGTACTGGTTCGGGCGTTCTTTCACGTTCCACGAAACCAATACGGCCGCCAAGCCCAGGATGCCGTTCAGCAGTACCATCGGCACGCTCAGGCCATCCACCGCTAGCAGGTACTGGATGTCGAACGCCGATATCCAGTCGAAGCGCTCAACGAACTGGTAGCCGCCCGCGTCCGTGTCGTAGGCAGCGAACGCCATCAGCGTCAACGCCAACTCACCGACCACCGCGATGAGCGCGATCAGGCGTGCCATCTGCTGTGTCCGGCCCAACGCCAGCACCAGCACGGCCGCCACGATGGGAAGGAAGACTATTGTGCTAAGCAGCATCTAGCTCCTCACCAAGTACGCCCACAGCAGCAGGATCACGCCGACGGACACGCCAACGCCGTATGCCTGCACCTGCCCTGTCTGTAGCTGCGCGACCCACTTGCCAGCGTTGCGCCCCGTCCAGCCCACGAAGTCCACCGTACCGTCGACCACTTTGCGGTCGAGCCAATCGCTGGCCAGGAACACGCCCCTGAACAGAGCGCGACGCACCACCAGCGTCTCGTAGAAGTAGTCCATGTAGTAGCGTTGTTCCAGTACCCGGTTCAGCGCATGCCACTGTTTGGGCATGCGAGACAGGTCGACCAGCTTCAAGCCGTAGATCGCAATCGCCAGCACGATACCGCCCAGCGCCACGGTCATCGACGCCACGGCGATCCAAGCCACCAGCTCCGGCGAGTCCTCGTTGAACAGGTGCGAGAACCAGTGCGCAGGCACCGGCCCCAACTTCGTCACGCTGTTGAACGCAGCACCCGAAATCACCGCCATCACGCCCAGCACCAGCATCGGCGCCACCATCGACGTGGGCGATTCGCCCTTGTGGACGTGGTTGTGCGCCTCGTCCGGGATGCGTTCGTCCATGGGCACCGCGTCGATCCCGCCTCGGAACTCACCGTGGAACGTCATGATGATCAGCCGGAACACGTAGAACGCAGTCATCCCAGCTGCGATCAACGCCAGCCAGAACACTATCTGCGCCACCGCGCTGGTGCCTGGTGCTGACGGGTCAACAGCCCAAGCCGCAGCCAGTATTTCATCTTTGCTCCAGAAACCTGCGAACGGGAACACGCCAGCGAGGCTCAAGCCAGAGATGATTGTCAGCCCGTACGTCACCGGCATCCAGGCCCGCAAACCGCCCATGTACCGCATATCGAACGTCTGCACCGAGTGGTGCACGCTCCCTGCGCTCAGGAACAGCAAGCACTTGAAGAACGCATGGTTGAACAGGTGGAACAATGCCACCCCGGGCGCACCCACGCCTAGCGCTATGAACATGTAGCCCAGCTGGCTCACCGTCGAGAACGCCAGCACACGTTTGATGTCCGTCGTCGCCAACGCCATCGTCGCTGCCAACACTGCGGTCACGCCGCCGGTCAACGCCACCACGTTCATCACCGATGACGACGCCTCGAACAGCGGGAACACACGCGCCACCAGGAACACGCCAGCCGCGACCATCGTCGCAGCGTGGATCAACGAGCTAACGGGCGTCGGGCCCTCCATAGCATCGGGCAACCACGTATTCAGAGGGAACTGCGCCGACTTGCCTACCGCCCCTGCGAAAAGCCCAAGCGCCGCCCACGTGACCAGGCCCGCCGACAACAGCGGCGCAGCGCTGTTGATATCCGGGATCTCGAACGGATTCTGGCCACGCACCAGGAACTCGTCCCGGTGGGAGAACAACCACATGAGCGCCAGCATGAACCCGAAATCACCGATCCGGGTCACGATGAACGCCTTCTTGGCAGCCGCAGCAGCCGCAGGGCGATGGAACCAGAACCCGATCAGCAGGTAGGAGAACAGACCGACCAGTTCCCAAAACACGAACGTCTGAACCAAGTTGTACGCAAGTACCAGCCCCAGCATCGCCGCCGTGAAGAACGACATGTAGGCGAAATACCGAGGGTAGTCCACGAACTTGCCGCTATGCTCATCTGCCTCTTTGCGCATGTAGCCAAGTGAGTACACCTGCACAAGCATGCTCACGCCCGTCACCACCACAGCCATGATGGCCGACAGCGGGTCTAGAAGCACGCCTATCGTTAGCTCAAATGCACCCTCAGCGGCGTCGCCGCCCACGGTCACCCACGAGTGCGGGTCGAACCCGACCGACTCCCCATGGTGACCGCGCACCGAGTTCAGCGCCCACAGGCTCAGTGCGAACGCACCAGCCATCGCCCCGATACCCACGTAGCCGCTTAACCGCCACAACGACTGCGTCCACGGACGCAGCCCGGCGATGATGATGAGCCCGCCGAGCAACGGCAGACCCACGATGGCCCAAACAGCAGCCTCGTTGATCAAGCGCGACCTCTACCGGCCGCAGCCTGTTGGTGAACCAAGGGCATCGTCATAGCTTCCTGAGTATCTCGTCTGCCACGTGCTCCCTACCGCGAGGAACCATGACCCGGAACGGCACCGACTCTCCGTGATCCAAGATATCGCCCTCCGGCAGGAGGCGCACCGGCAAGCCCTCGCCTTCGAGGACCTCCTTCCACATCTCGGCCAACATCAAGTTCGGCGCTTTTTTGTAATCAACCCACATTCACGTCATCCTGAGCGCAGCGCTAGCGGAGTCGAAGGATCTCTCACCGTCCGCTACTGACCTCAAACAAGTTCCCATCTTCAATCCGATGTCCCTCCTACCAGGGGAGGACTACAGGGGGTTCCCCTGCTAGCCCTCCAACACACCCGACACCACCAAGCGGCAGATCTCCGCGGTGTGAGCGCGTGGCTCACCGTAGCTCGCCGTCACCGACGCATGAGCGAAGCCTCGGTGACATCCACCGAATCCTTCGTCCGCAACATCGCGATCACCAAAGCCAGCCCTAACGCGACCTCTGCTGCCGCAACAACGATCACAAACACCGCGAACGACTGCCCCGCGAGCACCGTAGACTCGGCGACCGCAGTCACCTCACCCGTCGCACGAAACGCTGCGGGCTGCACGTACCGCGAAAACGCCACCAGCGCGATATTCACCGCGTTGAACATGATCTCTACCGAGATCAGCACCGCGATCACGTGGCGCCGCGACAACGCACCGTATAGCCCTATGCAGAACAGGATCGCCGACAGGATGAGCAGTCGTTCAAGCACGTCTATCGCTCCCTGACCAGCGAAAGCGCACCGATGACCGCAGCCAACAGCACCACTCCAGCGATCTCGAACGGCAGCACGAACTCGTTCAGCAACATCCGCCCCAACGCCGCAGGCGTATCCACGAATGCAGCGGCCAACGGCGCCGGCATGTCATCCGGCAGCAACGCCCACTCGGCCTGCACGATTGCGGACACCAACGCCGACAGCAGCACCAACGACACCAACACCGCGAACGGCTGCGTGCCCGTGCTGCGATTGCCCTCGGTCACATTCGTCGTGATCATCGCAGCGAAGATCACCAGCACCGCCACGCCACCCGCGTACACGAGGAGCTGGACCACCGCCAAGAACTCCGCGTTGACCAAGGCAAAGATGCCCGCTACCCCCACGAAGCTCACCACCAACAGTAGCGCCGCCCTGAACATATTGTGCGTACGCACAACGCCCAGCGCGCCGCCCACCGTCACGATGGACAGCGTCCAGAACGCGACCTCTGTGAAAGCGTTCTCCACTACTTGTACTCACCGTCTGCGGTTGGTCGTGTGTCGCCCTCGTCAGGCAGCATCTCCGGCCTCTGTGGGTGCCAGAACGGTTTCTCACGTCCAGCGTCCTGCCACTCCTTCGACTCACCCTCGAACGGATCGAACTTCTCGCGTTCGAGCTGCGGACGGTACCACGTACTCGGGTGCTTCTCCCTGGCCTTCAGCACCTCAACATTGATCACCAAGTCTTGGCGTCGATACTGCGCCGCCTCAAAGTTCGACCCCATGTGCAGCGCGTCATACGGGCACGCCTCCACGCACATACCGCAGTACATGCAACGCCCCTGGTCGATGTCGAAAACATCCACCCGATAGGTGCCGCCATCCTGCTCGTTCCCGCCGTTCGGGTCCGTCTCGATCCGGATGATACCCAGCGGACAGAATTTCGCGCAGCTTGCACAACCCGTGCATCGATCCACGTACCACACGAACTCCTGGCCCCGGAATCGTGAAGCTTGAGGCACGCGCTCCTCGGGGTACTGGATCGTCACCGGCTTGCGAACCAGATTCTTCGCCGTCACCATCAGACCCTTCAAGATGCCGATGCCATACATCAGAACACCTCCTCAGACAGGGGAATCCGACGGCCTGCACGAGCGGGCTCGCCCAGATGCACCACCAGCGACAGCAACGGGATCGCCGCAGCCGCTATGGCCCAGTTGATCGCCACCATGATCCACAGTTGCAGACCCGACGGGTCAGGCCAAGCTATGGTCTCCACCGCCAACGCCAATACGTTCACCAAGCTCAGCGGGAACAGATACTTCCAAGCGAACGTCAGGATCTGGTCGATCCTCATGCGCGGCAGCGTTGCCCGCACCCATGACGCCACGAACAGGAAGCCGAAAACCTTTATCAAGAACCACAGGTGGGATGGCAAGATCGCCCACTCCCAACCATCCAGGAACAGGATGGCGAACAGCGCACCCGCGAGCACAACGTTCGAAAATTCAGCTAGGTAAAACACCCCAAACTTCATCCCCGAGTACTCCGTCAGGTACCCCGCCACCAGCTCAGACTCAGCCTCCGTCACGTCGAACGGCGGTCGATTCAGCTCGGCGGACATCGCAATCAGGAAGATCAACGCCCCTAGAGGCGAGACCAGCACGAACGGCACGCTCTGCGCCGCGATGATGTCCACCATGGACATCGACCCTGCCAGGATCGTGATTCCCAACAACGCCATCACCAGCGGTATCTCGTACGACAACAACATCGCCACTGCACGCATACTGCCGAGCAGTGCCAGCTTGTTGCCTGACGCATAGCCCGCTATCAGCACCGCCAGCGACGCTATCCCGCTCATCGCCACCACGTAGAGCACGCCGATGTTCAGGTCAGCCACGTAGCTACCAGCGCCAAACGGAATCACCGCGAGCGCCAGCAACGACGGCGCAAGCATGACGATCGGCGCAGCGTTGAACAGCAGCCGATCAGCGCGCCTCGGGACGATGTCCTCTTGGAACAGCAGCTTCACCGCGTCCGCGACGGCCTGCAGGATCCCGAAAGGCCCCACCCTGTTCGGGCCGACCCTCGACTGGAACCGACCGACGACCTTGCGCTCCATCCACGTGAAGATCGTGCCTATCAGCAAGAAGCCGTTCACGACCACCATAATCACGGCCAACGCGCCTAGCCCGTACGCCAGCCACTCCGGCCCGCCGAGCGTGTCAGCCACGAGTTCGTAGGTCCAGCTGAAGATGCTGTTGTCTTTCAACGGCGACATCAGCGATCCACCTCACCCATGTTCACGTCGATGCTGCCGAACGACACGATGGCGTCCGACAGCTTCCAGCCAACCAACATCTGCTTCAGCAGCGTCAGGTTGATCAGCGACGGCGCACGCGCATGCATGCGGTACGGCGCGATCGACCCATCGCTCACCAGATAGAACCCAAGCTCGCCCTTCGGCGCCTCTATGGGCACGTACGACTCACCCACAGGCGGCCGAAATAACATCGCCGTCGTTGCCCGCACGGGCCCCGGCTCGATCTGCGCCACGCACTGCTCCACGATCTTCAACGACTCACGTATCTCGCGGATGCGGATGATGTAGCGATCATAGTTGTCGCCGTGCTCACCCAACGGCACATCGAACGACACCCTGTCGTACACGTCGTACGGCGCTGCCTTCCGAAGGTCCCACGACACGCCCGACGCCCGTAGCACCGGGCCCGTGATCGACGCGTTCACCGCATCAGCCCCTGTGATCACCGACACGCCCTGCGTCCGACTCAACACGATCTCGTTGTCCGAGATCAAGTCTTCCAACTCATCGATGAACGCAGGGAACTCATCCAAGATCCGGCGTAACGCAGGCCAGAACTCGCCCGGCGCGTCCTGGAACACCCCACCGATACGCATGTACGACACCGTGATCCGCGCACCGCACAGCATCTCGAACAGATCCAGCACCCGCTCGCGCTCCCGCATCGCGTACATCAGCGGCGTCGCGAAAGCCCCCAGATCTTGCAAGAAGAATCCCGTTGCCACCAAATGGCTCACCACGCGCTGCAACTCCGCAGCGATCACACGCAGGTACATGCCACGGTCTGGCGGCGTGATGCCCGTCAGCTGCTCGCACGACAACACGTACGCCTGGTTATTCGTCATCGACGCCACGTAATCCATGCGATCCGTCAGCGTGATCACCTGGGTGTAATGGCGTTCCTCGGCCAGCTTCTCCGACCCTCGGTGCAGGTAGCCGATCACAGGCTCCACATCCAGGATGTTCTCGCCGTCCATCGTCAGCCGCATCCGGAACACGCCATGCGTGCTCGGGTGGTGCGGGCCGATATTCACGATCACCGGCTGGGTGTGCATCGTCACGCAGTCACCTACCCACCGTGCGGCCACGTGTAGGGCAGTGGCGGCTCAAGGTAGTCCCGACGTAGCGGGTGCCCCTGGAAACCCTCCCAGGTCAGCATCCGTTTCAGGTTTGGGTGCCCCGTGAACGTCACACCCAACAAGTCATAGATCTCGCGCTCTTGCAGATCGGCGCCAGCCCACACACTCGTCACCGACGCCACCGTCGGCGCGTCACGACCGTACAGGCGCACCTTCAGCACCGTCGCCGCATTACGCGCGATTGACGTCAGGTGATACACCACGTCGAAGAACTCCACGTAATCGACCGCCGTAACCGAGCTCAGCAGGTCGTACGCTTGCGCGCGATCATCGTGAAGGAAACGGCAAACGTCCAGCAACGCCTCGGGCGTCACCCAGGCTGCCCCCGCATCCGAATTCGTCACGGAATGAAACAAACGCTGGCCAAGAACCTCGGCCAGATCGCTGCCTGAAACGGCGGTCGTCATCTACCCCTCACCCCGAGGAGCACCGCTAACGCCAGTGCGGCTCGCAGGGGCGCCACCCGTAGGGGCGCCACCGGCAGGGTTGTGACTAACGCTGTATTTCCTGATTTTGTCGTGCAACTGCATGATCCCGTACAGCAACGCATCTGGCCTGGGAGGGCAGCCCGGCACGTACACGTCCACCGGCACGATGTGATTCACGCCTGGCACCACGCTGTAACCCTGGTAGTACGGCCCGCCACTCGTCGCACAAACGCCCATCGCGATAACCCACTTGGGCTCGGACATCTGGTCGTAGATGCGACGCACCGCAGGCGCCATCTTCCACGTCAGCGTCCCTGAAACGATCAGCAGATCCGCCTGACGAGGCGTCGCCCGCATGGCCTCCATGCCGAACCGCGAGATGTCGAATCGCGACATCGCAGACGCGATCATCTCAAAAACGCAGCACGCCAGCCCGAACGCCACCGGCCACACCGCATTAGCCCTGCCCCAATTCAGCAGCGCATCCACGGAAGTAACCGCGATATTGTTCTTCAGACCCTCGGGAACATCGATCAGCGGCTCAGGGAACGCCTCTTGCGCGCTCCACTTCAACTGCTCGATGGTCTCACCCTCGATCCGATCCATATCCCACTCCACAACGGGAGCGGGGAAAGGCTGACCATAAGCCGAGCGACCGGGCACGTCCTGATTGCCTGCGTCTTGCACCATGAAACGGTGCCCCCTAAACCCCGTGAAAGGGCCCATAAACGGCTCCGCAAAGCCGTCCTGCGTACGTGAAACTACCCCTGATTCAACGCTCGAAGAATAGCACAGCACTCCCCGCAAGTGAAATCCCTCACAACCGCATTCCGCGGCCCATCGACCACCCCTATATCGCCTCCACAATCAGCCCTCTTCCGCGCTCATCGATACACCGATCATCCCCCCGTTCCCTAGTTTTGCCTATGGGTTCACGCCAACCTCACCCTCCCCCGGCTAAACTAACGCCACCAAACAGGCCCTGCCGATGCACGGCAGCCGAGGCCCAGCGAGCGACAACCCATGCCTGACAACCAAGCCCGCCTCGACGACATCACCAACACTGCTCTAGAAGCGTTCAAGGCCAAGCACGCGGTACGCGAACGCGCCATCCAAGCGTCGCGCGAGGTCATACGTGGCAGCGCCAACGCCATCCGCGCCATCCATCGCAACGAGCTTGAGCAAGCGAAAACCCAGGTCGCCGAAGTCGGCGCCCTCGTCGCTGAAACCCGCGATCTGCTGAAAGATCACCCGGACATCTACTTCACCGGCTACACCCAGGACGCCCAGAAGGAGTACGCCGAGGCCCGCTGCGTCTACGCCTTCATCGCAGGCGAGGACACTCCCACGCCGCAAGAGATAGGCATCGAAACACCCTCCTACCTCAACGGCCTCGCCGAAGCCGCCAGCGAACTCCGACGTTACATCCTCGACTCCCTCAGGCGCGACGACGACTCACGTTCAGAGGAGCTCATGCGCCTCATGGACGACGTCTACAACGTCCTCGTCGTCATGGACTTCCCCGACGCCCTCACAGGCGGACTCAGACGTACGACCGACCAACTCCGCGCCGTCCTCGAACGCACCCGCGGCGACCTCACCATGACCACCCGCCAACGCCGCCTCGAACGCCTCCTCGCCGACCACGACGCCAAGCCCTAGCAAGCGGTTCCCACCGCATGCGACTAGACGCGCCAGGCGCGAAGGACGAGGAGGCTATGGGGCCGGGGCTGCCTCACCCTTTAACGAGAGTAACGTTGCCAGTTCTAGGACTACCCAATCCTCGCCACCGGCGTGGATCACGCGCTCAGACGCGATCCCGTATAGCGTTTCGATCGTGAATCGCAGATCGCGCTCAGGATCATCGGTATACCGGGGCAACCCATGGAGCTTGTAGATCACGTGCGAGATACGCACTCCGCTGTTCAACCCCGAATAGAGTTCGCCCGTGGGCGCTTTCCCCGGGAAAGTACGCTTCCACGACTCCCAAAGATTCTGTAAAGGTCCCTTCAGCAAACCGACATCCGACGGATCCGGGGGAGAGTAGCCCGCGAGGTCGATCGCGACACGCAAGTCGAGGAGGGTGTACTTGGGGAATGAAGCAACTACCTCCTGCGTGTAATCACCCCCGGCGAACAGATCGCTGCCCGAAAGGTGAAACTCAGCCTCGCCCAGGAAGCCCCCACCCCAGCTGGCGCTCGCGATCCGATACCCATCAACTCCAGTCTCTGCCAACTCCGCAATCAACTCCGACATTCCCTCCTCCGATGCGGCCACCTGGCCAGCCCGATGGCTCACGAACTCCACCAGCGTCCCCGACACCACCAGCATCAGTGCCACGCCCGCGACCGCCGCGCTCAGCCGACCACTGCGGAGCCCCATAACCTTGCCAAACTGTGTCTGAACTACGAGCACTGGCACGAAAACCACAGCGATCATCATCGGCGTAAGTTGGCGAAGGTTCAGCCCTCTTACCGCCTCTGCGCCTACGCCGCTTGCGCCAATCGTCGGGGACATCACAACCACGGCCATCAGCGCCAACCCGATCGCACCCAGCATCAAGTGCTGATCTAACCCGGCCAGCGTCAGCCTCCCTCCCGCTGCCCGCGCCCGGTTGGCCTGGATCGCGACAAAAACAACGAGGGCCAGGGTGAGGCCACCAGCAAGCACCGTGAAGATTGGCGCCTGAGCAAGCAGGTCGGTGAGGCCCCCGAAGTAATCGAACGAACCACGCGGGTTCGCTCTCCAGGTGAGAACCGTTCGCTCAAGGAACACGTAGAGCCTCGGAAGCACAGGCGCAGTGAAAACCAAGAAGCTAAGCGCCGCAATCAGGGGAAGTGCCAGCACACGCAGTACCGTACGGCGCAGATGGGGCTGAGCGGATCCGAGGATAAGCAGATGCAGCATCACTCCACCGAGCACGATCACAACCAACACCACGAACGTCCCCTTAACAGAGACTGCAAGTCCCGCTACCGCACCGATCGTTATCAACGATCGCCTAGAGACATCGCCGCTGGCCAGCGCCCGCCAAAGTAAGCTCCAAAGCACTAGTGCCAACGGAACGGAAAGGGCCTCCACGTGCCAGATGCCCATGAATGCGAGGGTTGGCGTCCAAAGGGCGATCAGCGACAAGCACACCAGCGAAACAACGAACCCTTTGCTTTTCAGCACCAGGCCCACAAACACCCCACCTCCCGCAATCAACGCCAACCCCGCTGCCATGTAGGCAACGTTGAAGAACACCTGCGTCTGAGACAACGATGTACCCACGAAGGCGAGTATCACTGCCGACAGATACTGGACCGGCGTTCCTGGGTGCCAAACGCTGTCTGGCCTCCACTCGTCGAGGATCAGTTGGCCGCTGTAGTAGTAATCCTGCTCCCAACCGGGAGGCATCACGTGATACGGGCGCTCCCAGATGAAAGTGGTGGCCACTACGAACACTGTGATCTGAACCGCGAACACTCCCCACGCCTGCCACGCGGGGGCCCACGCCCCTAGGGATCTCGAATAACTATCGATCAGACGATTCATGCTGAACCAGCTTAGCAAACCCCTCTCATTCGACTCGGCCCGTCCCCCGTCGGCGCGAAATCCGAAGCCGTCCCACCACCAAGCACCCTCCACTCCAACCGTGTCACCACAAATCACCCTACGCGCCCCGACTGCTACACAACCCGCCTAGCATCGAGCCCGGGGCCTGCTAAAGTGGATAGCGTGACGAACACACGTCCTCATGACACCGGCCGACTGGTGATCGCCTCCAACCGCTTACCGCCCAGGCAACGTGACCCCGACGGGACTGTCTCCCGCCTTGTCTCAGTTGGGGGCCTCGTTTCCGCCCTGGAGCCAGCGCTCACGGATCACGGCGGTCTCTGGTTTGGGTGGAGCGGAAGCACCTCACCCATCCTCAACGCCAATACCAAGACTCGTAAGTACTCTGATTCTACCCGCACGGTGATCATTGACCCGATCTCCACCCCCTACTCCCGCTGCGCCCTGCAACCCTACCAGCCCCTCAAATCACATATTTCGTAACGAGCCACCGGTAACCCGCGCCGCATCACCGCGCCGCGATTGAAACAACTCCTCACAGCACGTGACCGAATCGCGTTGCTTACCGGCCTCCGTATCTGTACATTCTCATGCTGGTACACCCTACGATTCTGTGAATACAGCGCACGTGCGCAAAGCAAGAGCGCGCCGAGCCAGCGCGCCAAAAAGGAGACCCCACAATGGAAGGCTTGTACGCAGCCATCGGGGCAGGAGCTATCGCGTTGGTTTTCGCGTTGGTCCTGGCCCGGAAAGTGCTTTCGGCTGACGAAGGCACAGACCTAATGAAAGAGATCGGCGCGGCGATCCAGGAAGGCTCAGCAGCATTCCTCAAGCGCGAGTACACCATGCTCGGCATCTTCGTCGTGATCGTGTTCATCATTTTGCTAGTTCTCGGGTTCACCCGTGACGAGCAAGACCCACAAACCGCAATCGCCTACCTGGTAGGCGCAATCACCTCCGGCATCGCAGGCCTCATCGGCATGCAGATCGCCGTCAAGTCCAACATGCGCACCGCAGCAGCGGCCCGCATCGGACTCAACCCCGCGCTACGCATCGCCTTCTCCAGTGGTGGAGTCATGGGCATGGCCGTGGTCGGTGTTGGTCTCCTCGGGGCCACGATCCTATGGCTCATCTTCGAGGACCCCTCCATCATCGCCGGCTTCAGCTTCGGCGCATCCTCCATCGCACTGTTCGCACGTGTCGGTGGCGGTATCTACACCAAAGCCGCTGACGTTGGTGGCGACCTCGCCGGTAAGATTGAAGCGGGCATCCCTGAGGACGACCCACGCAACGCCGCCGTCATCGCAGACAACGTCGGAGACAACGTCGGCGACGTCGCCGGCATGGGCGCTGACCTCTTCGAGTCCTACGTTGGCTCGATCATCGCCTCCCTTGCCCTCGCCGCCACCGGCACCGCGTTCCTCATCGGAGGAGACGAGAAGACAACGCTTGTAGGCTCCGCCTTGGCCGTCCTCCCGTTCCTCATCGCAGCCGTCGGCATCGCTGCATCGATCATCGGCACCTTCCTCGTTCGCACGAGCGAGAACGCCACTATGGGTAGCCTGCTCGGGGCCCTCCGCCGTGGCATCTTCGCCGCGGGCATCCTCACCCTTGCTGGCTCATTCGGCGCCATCTACTACCTCTTCCAGGTAGCTGCCGACGACCCACTCGGCATGACCGCCGTCTGGAAGATGTGGGGCGCAGTCGCCACCGGTCTCGGCGCGGGTGTCATCATCGGCATCAGCACCGAGTACTACACCTCTTACGAGAACAAGCCCACCCAGAACGTCGCTGCGCGCACGGCCACCGGCCCCGCCACCGTCATCATCAGTGGGTTCGCCTCAGGCATGCTGAGCACCATCGTCCCGATGATCGTCATCGTCGCGGCCGTCATCTTGGCCAACGAATTCGCAGGCCTCTACGGCATCGCCATCGCAGCCGTTGGCATGCTCTCCACCCTCGGTATCACACTCGCCACCGACGCCTACGGCCCCGTGGCCGACAACGCTGGCGCCATCGCCGAGCAAGCCGGTCTTGAGCCTGAGGTTCGAGACCGCACAGACGCGCTAGACGCCCTTGGCAACACCACCGCCGCCACCGGCAAGGGTTTCGCCATCGGATCCGCCGTCCTCACGTCCCTCGCCCTCATGGCCGCCTACGCCCAAGCCGTTGGCCTAGAGTCCATCGACTTGCTCAAGGTTCCGACCCTCGCGGGTCTGCTCCTCGGTGGCCTCATGCCATTCGTATTCAGCGCCCTCACCATGGAAGCCGTCGGCCGAGCCGCCCAAGACATGGTTGAAGAGGTCCGCCGTCAGTTCAAAGAGATCCCTGGCCTGAAAGAAGGCCTCCCCGGCGTCAAGGCTGAATACGCCAAATGCGTAGACATCAGCACCAAAGGCGCCCTCCGCGAGATGATCCTCCCTGGACTCATCGCAGTCATCGTCCCCATCGTCGTCGGCCTCACCCCGTTCCTCGGAGCTGAAGCCGTCGGTGGCCTCTTGCTTGGCGCCATCTCATCCGGCGCACTGCTCGCCATCACCATGGCCAACGCGGGCGGCTCCTGGGACAACGCAAAGAAGTACATCGAAGCAGGAAACTTCGGCGGCAAGGGCAGCCCTGCCCACGAAGCAGCCGTTGTTGGCGACACCGTAGGCGACCCCTTCAAGGACACCTCCGGCCCCTCGCTCAACATTCTCATCAAGCTCATGTCCATCGTCGCCCTCATCTTCGCCTCCACCTTCGCCGACTAAAGGCACCGCCTCTAATCGCCGAACAGGCCCAGACCCAGCGACACATGACCGACCCACAAGAAGGGGCGCCCCAGCCCGGGCGCCCCCTCTCTTTT
>JAQCEV010000164.1 GCA_027618515.1 Chloroflexota bacterium
CTAGGCGCGGCCGAGGGCTTCGAGTCTGTCGTTGGCTTCACGGAGGTCTTTGGGGGATTCGACGGAGCTCCAGAAGGCCGTGCTTTGGAATCCGGCCATGCGGCCCTGTTCAGCGAGTTCCGGGAAGGTGGATGCTTCGTGGTCGCCTTTTGCGGGGAAGCGCTGGAAGACCGTGGTGTCGATGAGGTACACCCCGGCGTTGATCCAGTAGGGCAGCGGGGGTTTCTCGGCGAAGCTGTTGACTCGGCCGGTGTCGTCGACGCCGACGATGCCGTAGGGGCTGATCAGTTGGGCGAGCAGGATGGTGACAAGCGCGCCAGAGCTTCGGTGGAGGTCAAAGATCGGTGCGAGGGGCTGGTCAGTGATGACATCGCCATTGGTGGCGATCACTAGGCCATCGGTGCACCCTGATTGCAGGAACCCGTTCTTGAACGCGCCGCCACGTCCTAGGGGACGGTCTTCGGCGATGCAATCGACGGTCAGGCCGTCGATGCGGGGTACAGCGAAGTAGTCGTCGATGACTTCATGCATGTAGCCGGTGAGGACGACGGCTCGCTTGATGCCGTTGTCGCGGAGCCAGTTGAGGTGGTGTACGAGGATCGGTGCTCCGGCCACCTCTACCATAGGTTTAGGGGCGTAATCCGTAAGCGGGCGAAGGCGTTCACCTTTGCCGCCCGCGAGCACGAATGCTGTCCTCAGTTCAGGAGTGGAACCCATGCGGAGGAGTCTAGCCGGGCCAGTCGGGAGGGTAAAGCATGCTAAATACCCTATGCTGTGGCGTTGCGCCTTCCTTATACTTGAGAAGCTCCACATCTACGTACCAGGCGACCCTTATCCGATGCTCACCGAGAAGACATACGACGCGATCGTTGTAGGCGCAGGCCCTGCTGGGGCCAGGACTGCCGAAGTGCTGGCGCGACGCGGGCTGCACGTAGCGATCGTCGAGCGAGAGCCGGAGCCGGGTGCCCCCGTTCACTGCACGGGGATCGTGAGTACCGAATGTTTCGAGCATTATCGACTGCCTGAGTCTCTGATCATCAACCCGGTGAGGTCGTTCGTGCTGCGGTCGCCTTCGGGCCGGGGGGCACGGGTGAAACGCCAGAGCACCCAGGCCTACGTGCTCGACCGGCCTGCTATGGACCGGTTGCTGGTGGAACGGGCGACTGCCGCTGGCGCGGAGTTGATCATGTCGACGAACGTGACCGATATCGCCTGGACGGGCAGCGGCGTCGAAGCCCAGGCTAAGCGCGGTGGTGAGGCGTTCGCGATGAGCGCTCGGTCTGCCGTAATCGCCACAGGATTCGGGGGAAAGCTCCCTCGGAAAGCGGGGCTGGGCTCGCCCGGTGACCTGCTGAGCGGTTGCCAGGTCGTGGCGGAAGCGGGCGACGTCGATCAGCTTGAGGTACTCACGGGCCAGGCCTACGGCGATGGCGGGTTCGCGTGGCTCGTGCCTTGGAAGCCAGGGCTTGCGTTGACGGGCCTGATGACTCGCCGGGGCACAATGGGTCACCTGGGTGACCACGTTGCCCGCCTCCAGGCCGAAGGGCGCATCGGGGCTGTCCACGAGGTTTACCGATGCAGGGCCATCCCCATCGGGACATCCAGTCATACGGTGTCCGACGGGATCGTGGGCGTTGGCGACGCGATGGGTTTTGTGAAACCGACGAGCGGCGGCGGGATTTACTTCGGCCTCCTCAGCGCGGATCTGGCGGGCCCGGTTCTGGCAGATGCCATCGAGGCAGGCGATGTCTCGGCGGCGCGGATTTCGAGTTATGAAAACCAGTGGCGCGAGCTCCTCGACGCGGAGATCAAGCAAGGTGCGGCGCTGCGTGGGTTGATCGAACAACTTCCAGACGCGTTGGTAGAGCAGATGCACAGACTGCTCGCGGTACCAGGGCTGAGGCGGCTGCTCGTTCGTGCGGCGCCATCGTTCGACTGGCACAGCGGCCCGCTGACGTCCTTCTTGACCAGGCTCCAGCGGAGCACGGACGACGCCAGAGCACGGGTCGGGTAGTCGGGTGTCCACAGCCAATCAAGTCCTCCTGTCCGTCGTGGTCCCTACCTACAACGAGCGAGACAACATCGAGCGCCTCGTGCGCACGCTCCTTGAGGTCTGCGCGCCGACTCCCACGGAAGTGATCGTCGTTGACGATGGGAGTCCCGACGGCACTGCGGAGGCGGTTGTGAGCATGTCTGCGGCAGACCCGAGGGTGAGGTTGATCACGCGGGCGGGCAAGCAGGGCTTGTCCAGTGCCGTATACGCGGGGGCGGAAGCGGCCAGCGGGAAATACGTTTGTGTAATTGACGCGGACTTCTCTCACAACCCGGAGGAGGTTCCTCAGATGCTGGCCCGGGCGCAGCAGGGGTACGCGGTGGTCATCGGCTCTCGTTATGTCAGAGGCTCGGCGTTCATCGACCAGCCGTTCGCTCGGCGAGCGATCAGTTACGTGCTGAACCTGGCAGCTCGCGCGCTGCTTCAGATCAGTGCACGGGACGCGCTGACGGGGTTCGCTATCGTTGAACGTGAGGTCCTCCTGGCTACGCCTACCCGCTATTCGGCGGGTGGGTTCAAGTGGCTGGTTGAGTTGCTGGCGACGCAGCGTGGTCTGCGAGTCGCAGAGTGGCCGATCATCTTCCGGGACCGTACGGCGGGGTCGTCTAAGGCATCGGCCAAAGAGGCGATCAGTTTTGCGGTGCTGTGCGGTCGTCTGTTGTCGTGGAAGGTGAAGGGCCTGACGGGGCGAGGGTAGAGGCTGGTTTTTCCCGGGCCCGTTGGTGGGTTCCGGTGTGGATCTAGTCGGGGCTCGCCCTCGGAACTCTTGGACTTCGTCCGCCGGACTAAAGGTCGCTCGGCGCTCCGGGTTTCGGAAGCGTCTTGATGTGTCTCAAAATGTCTCATTTTGTCTCATTTACCTCTAGCGGAATGGCGAGGGCGTGCTGCATTCGGTTGGTGAAAAACCTTGTTCATTTTTGCTCGTTTACCTCTGGCGATTGCACTCGTTGTCGATGTCGGGGATTTTTCGAAAATATGATCTATTTTGTACCAAAGTGACCCATTTACCTCTGGGCACTGGTGCCGGGAGTAGGCGACCAGGGCTAGTGAAAAAGCTGGTGCATCTTGTTGCATTCTGGTGCATTTGCCTCTGAGCGCTGCGGGGTGGGGGGAGTCCGCTACGTGAGACGCATCGGGCAGTGCGACGGTGTGCATGAACCAGGATAGTAATTGAAGTGACGATCGCGCTACG
>JAQCEV010000165.1 GCA_027618515.1 Chloroflexota bacterium
ACATCATGCCCGACCGGAGCAGGGAATCCACTTATCCCCACTGTTCAGTTTTCCGGAGCCACCTCTAACTTCAGCATGGATGCATGCTCTACCTTAGACGTAACGGAATGCTAGTGGGGAGCAACCAGGGGTGTCAACGCTCGTCGTATCTCGATCACTGGCTTTGCAGTGGCGGTCAAAAACCGGTATGTTCGCGCCCAATACTGAAGAAACGATGTGCACACTGGCTCAGGCTAAGGGGGATTCGTGATGCTCGATGGCAAGGTAGTGGTCATTACAGGGAGCGCGCGGGGCATCGGTCGCTACGTGGCTCGGACGTTCGTTGAGGCGGGGGCGTCGGTAGTGGTGGCGGACGTGGAGCCGCTCGATACGGTGACCAAGGAACTCACTACTATCGAGGGCCAGGTGCTGGCCGTGCCAACGGACGTGAGGGATGAGGCCCAGGTCCGCGAGCTGATGGCGCGCGCAGTAGATCGGTTCGGTGGCATCGACGTGTTGGTGAACAATGCGGCGATCGTCACGCATTTCCAGTGGGGTGTGCCACCCTGGCCAGCGATCAAGGACATGGAATCGAGCTTCTGGGACAAGATTATGGGAACCAATCTTCGGGGGACGTTCCTGTGCACCAAATACGCGCTGCCACATATGGAGGCGCGAGGCGGCGGGCACGTCGTCAGCACTATGGGCGGCGGCAATCCCGAGGTGACCGGTTCAGCGGCGTACGCGGTCTCTAAAGACGCCATTCGGACGTTCACGCGATTCGTGGCGGAGGAGGAACGCGCGCACGGCATCTGCGTGGTGATGATATCCCCCGGCACGCAGATCGCGACGGAGCTGGCACCCGACGAAGCGCGAGGGCGCATGGCGGGGCCTGAGTTCGTGGGTGAGCGCTTCGTGTTGGCCGCTCAGGCGCCGATGGAGTTGTCAGGCCACCTGCTGGAGCTACACGATGGGGAGCTCAAACCCCGCCAACCCTAGGTGAGATTGCCCTGGCAGGGCACTGTGCTAGGCCGTGACTTTCATTCACACACAAGGAGTCCCCTATGGCTGTTGCTTACGAACCTGGCGGAAGCTACTCGGTGCGCGTAGATGACGTTGAGTATCTACGGGTAGATGGCGTGGGGTCTCTGGCAAGGGTGTATAGACCGGAAAGCCCTGGGCCGTTCCCGGTGCTGGTCGACATCCACGGAGGTGCGTGGAGCGGGAGCGACCGCCTGACGAACGAGGTGACGTCGTTGCCGTTGGCGCAATCAGGGTTGTTGATCGTGTCTATCGATTTCCGGATCGCGCCGGAGCACCCCTAGCCCCGCTCAGGTCCAGGACGCGAACTACGCGGTGCGTTGGCTGAAGGCGCACGCTGGGGAGTTCGGGGGCGACGGCTCGCGAGTCGGGGTGATCGGTAGGTCTAGCGGCGGCCACACGGCGTTGCTGCTAGGGATGCGACCGAACGACAAGCGCTACGGCGCACTGCCCCTTACGGAGGCGATGGATGTCGATGCAAGCGTGGCCTACGTGTTGACGTTGTGGCCGGTACTGGACTCGTACGGTCGGTATTTGATCGCGAAGGAGCAGGGGGTGGAGCACCTGGTCAAGGCGGGTGAGGGTTACTTCCTGACGGAAGAGGCGATGCGGGAGGGTAATCCGCAGGAGATCATCGAGCGCGGGGTACAAGAGGCGTTGCCGCCGGTGCAGGTGGTGCATGGGTCAGCGGATACGAACGTGCCGCTGCATCTGGTGGAGCGATTCGCGGAGAACTACCAAAAAGCAGGCGGTGCGTTGGAGTTGGAGGTTTTTCCCGATCAGCCTCATACGTTCGCGGCGAAACCTGGGCCACTGACGGATCAGGCGGTGACGGTGATGAAGCGATGGATCGCGAAGCAGGTCTAGCGGAGAGTTGGGAGCTTTGGCTTGGCTACTCTCGGGCGACGAGGGGCTCGTTGACGCGCCTGAACGCTTCTTCTTCGTTGAGGTGGATGACGGTGACGAGTTTGACGCCGTACTTGAGGGTGTTATGGGTGAAGCAGATGGATTGAGCTCTGTCGGCCAGGTGTTCGAGTTGCTCAGGCGTGATGCTCCCCGTGGCGTGCATGTCTTGGGTGATAGTGACGAAACCGCCGTTGGCGCTGCGGAGGGTTTCACCTTTGACGTTGACGGTGGAGAACTGGATGTCGAGCGCTTCGTCATACGTGACACGCACGTAGTGGGTTAGCGTTCAGGCTCCGACGCCCGCTAGGAAGTGCGCGAGGGGCGAAGCGCCGGTGTCGGTGCCGCCTCGCTCGATAGGCTCGTCGATAGGCATGGCGTGGTGGCCATGGCGAGCGACGGAGGCGACGCCTTCGACGACGTCGAGGTCAACGCGGATGAGGCCGCGAACGCGTTCGCTGGTGGGCGCCAGGGATTCGCGTTCGGTGACGCTTGCGGCGATGCGTTTGGTGGTTTCGGCGTCTGGGGTCATGGGTGCTCCCGTGGGCGTTGGTGCGTGCATATTATCGGATTCGGGGCGCCAGAGGTGTTTTCAGAGAGTCGCACTTCTGGAAGAATCTTCAGCATGAGGATGATGAATGTAGTCACGTCCATGCGTCGGCTTGCCTTCGTGCGGTGGTTGTTTTCAGCGGCCGCGGTTCTCTTGCTGTTGACGGTACTTTGGGGCTGCGCGACGCCTACACCAACGCCAGCGCCCACGGCGACGCCGATACCATCAGCGGGACCGTGGGTGGTCGCGTTCGACGATATCGTTGTGGAGCTGAACACGCCCAGTGAGGTGGATTTCCAGCAACTGGTTCTGCTGCATCTGGCGCTGAGCAATGCTGGCGACGAGACGCGTACCTTCTATCACGGCCCGGACTTGGCTGAGTTCATCGTCACGAAAGATGGTGTGCAGGTCATGTCGTCGCACGACCAATTGGAATTCGGCAATATCCAGTACACGAACGTTTTGGGGGCTGGCAAGACGCGACGGTTCGAGACGGGGTTCACCGCCGGAACGTTCGAGGGGGTGTTGATCGACAGGGACTTCGTCGCGCTGCCGGTTGGGGATTATGAGGTGTATGGGATCGCACATATGGGGCTGACTGCGGAGGGCGAGTACGAGCAGTTCATGACGCCGTCCCAGCCGATCAGGATCGTTGCGGCGCCGTAGACCGTTGGTTGCTAGAAATAAGAACAGAGAGGGCCGGAGCCTTATGGCTCC
>JAQCEV010000057.1 GCA_027618515.1 Chloroflexota bacterium
GCGTCAAACGAAGGGATCGGGGTCGCAACCGGCGTCGGAGTTGCCGGAGCGGGGGTCGGCGTAGGCACAGGCGTTGGGGTAGCCGCCGGGACAGGCGTGGGAGTAAGGGTGGGCGTCGGTGTCAGGCGCGGCGTTGGCGTCGCCGTGGGCATAGGAGTCGCGGTGGGGAGAGCCGTTGGCGTGGGGACAGCGGTAAGCGCCAGCGCGACACGATCGTCGACGATCTGGCCGATCTCGGCATCACTGGGCCCGCACGCAGCGAGAAGCAGCACGGATGCGCCAGCCAGTAGCAAGGTTCTCACGGGGAAATGCGTAGCCATGCATCCATGGTAAACCGCAATCGTGAAGGAAAGTTGTAGCCCGCGTTAAGACTTTGCGTTCTGAACCGCAGCCCAGACACGCTCAGGCGTCAGGGGGAGGTCGATGTGAGAGACACCGAGGGGCGCAAGGGCGTCCATCACGGCATTGGCGAGCGCTGCCGGGCTCGCGACTGATGGCGCTTCACCCATGCCTCGCATGCCCGTAGGCGTGAGCGACGTAGGCGTGACGAGTAGCTCAGGCGTGACGTAGGGCATGTCCTCGGCTTGGAACATGCCATAGTCCATGAGGCTAGTGGCCGAAGGATTGCCGTTCGCGTCGTGGTCGACTACCTCTACGAGCGCCTCACCCAAGCCCTGCGCGATGCCGCCCGCTATCTGGCCGTGAACGATGAGCGGGTTCACGACGACGCCGCAGTCGTGGGCAGCGATGAATCGCTTGAACTCAACGCGGCCCGTGACGGGGTCGACCTCGACTACGGCGACGTGGGCCGCGAAGCTGAACGCACTGTAGGGCAACGTGAAGACATGCTCGATCTCCAGCGATCCGCTGGCCGTGGGCTCACGGTCACGCTGCGCGAGAGTCGCCAGTTCGCCCACGCTCATCGTCCGTGAGGGGTTGGTCGTGCTGAACCCCCTCCCCTGCTCGATGCGCACGGTGGCGGGATCGCACTCTAACGCTTGCGCCGCGACCGCTTCCAACAACACGCGGGCTTCCTTGGCGGCATCGTGGGCCGCAGAGCCACCGATGACGAGGCTGCGGCTGGCGTACGTGCCAGTGCCGGGACCGTAAGGGGTCGTCTTGTCCGTGTCGCCCGTCTGCAACATGATGTCCTCGGGAACGACGCCAAGCTGGTCAGCGACGAGTTGCGCGAAGGACGTGCTCATTCCTTGGCCGTGGGGCGACACGTCAGAGTCCACGGTGACGTGGCCATCGCCATCTATCGTCACGCGAGCGAACGACGAGCGTGCGCCGACGCCACCAGAACCGCCAGAGCCGGTCGCGGTAGTCGCGACGCCAACGCCGAGCAGCTTGCCGTCGTCCCGGACGCGCGAAGACGCCTGCTCGGCGCGCCAGTGGGGGTACTCGGCGACCTCTAGGGCACGTTCGAACGCGGCCTGGTAATTTCCAGAGTCGATGGTGATGCCACCAGCGGTCGTGTACGGGAACTGCTCCGGCTGCACCAGGTTCTTCAGGCGAACGTCGGCCGGATCGAGATGCAACTCGCTGGCCACACGGTCGACCAAGCGCTCCATCATGATGGACGCCTCGGGCTGCCCTGCCCCTCTGTACGGCCCCATAGGTGGCTTATTGGTCACGACGCCCAGCATCTGCATGTCGAGGTCTTGGATGTCGTACGGGCCCGTCATGCGCTTGCCTGCGATGTCGGGCGAGAGGAACGACCCGTGGATCTGGAACGCTCCCAGGTCGGCGAACACGCGAGCGCGCATGCCCAGGATGCGACCGTCGTTACGCACGGCAACGTCCACATCGCCGACGAAGCCACGAGCGTGGGATGCGATGAGGTTCTCACGGCGAGACTCGATCCAACGTACCGGCCGTCCCAGGCGGTGAGCCATGACAACGACCGCCGCTTCGTCCGGGTACAGGTGGTGCTTCTGGCCGAAGCCTCCGCCAACGTCGAGGGAAACGACATGGATATCGGGGGCGTTCTCGCCGAAAAGCTCGCCGAAAACGTGGTTGAGCTGGGCGCGGATCTCGTGGGACGCCTGCGTAGATGTCGTCACCTGGAGGCGCTGCTCCGCCTCGTCGTAGTAAGCAACGCAACCGCGGCCTTCCATCGGTGATGGCGACACGCGAGGAACGTTGAACGATCCGCTGACCACACGGTCAGCGTTCGCGAATGCGGCCTCCGGGTCGCCCGAGAGGACGGGCGTTCGCAGGACGACGTTAGATTCGAGGCCTGGGTGGAGCGGGGTGGCCGCGCTAGCGGAGGCCTGAGCGTTCGTCACTGCGGGCAGCGGCTGATAGCGCACGTCTACGAGCTCGGCCGCGTCCTCGGCGATGGCCAGGGTTTCCGCGATGACGAGCGCGATGGGCTGTCCCACATAAAGAACGCGGTCGCGCGCGAGCAGCGGGTGCTCTGCGCCAAGCGTGGCGTCGACTCCCGGCCTGACCATGACAGCGACCGCGACTGCTAGATCAGCGCCCGTGACGACGGATACCACGCCGTCGAGAGCGATCGCCTCGCGTGCGTCGATAGCTTCGATTAGCGCGTGCGCCTCCGTGCTACGCACGACGATCATGTGGAGCATGCCAGGCACGGCGAGGTCAGCTACGAACTGGCCAGCGCCCCGCAGAAGGCGATCGTCCTCCATGCGGCGCATGGACTTGCCGGTGTACTTTGTCGTCATGCGAGCGCTATCCCTGGACGCCGTAGTCGATGACGCCACGACCAACGACGCCACGGTCGAGTTCGTCGTAAGCCTCGTTGACCTGGTCTAGCGTGTAGCTCCGGGTGACGAGGCCGTCGACGTCCAGCTTGCCGCTCTTATAGAGATCGATCATGTGGTAGAAGTCGATGGAGGGCTTGGAGGAGCCGTAGTAGGCGCCCTTAAGCGTCTTCTCCTGTCGGACGAGAGCCACACCGTCGATACCGGCTTGCTCGCCAACAGGAGCGATGCCCGCTATTACGGCGGTGCCGTGCTTGCGAGCAGCATCGAAAGCGAGCGTGATCGTCTCCGACGAGCCGAAGGCCTCGAACGCGTAGTCCACGCCTTTACCGTTGGTCAGGTCTTTGATCGCTTTGAGGGGGTCCCCTGAGTTGGCGTTGACCGAATCGGTCGCGCCGAACTTGCCAGCGAATTCGAGGGCAGCGTCGTTGATGTCCACGGCGATGATGCGCGTGGCACCCGCGATGCGCGCGCCCTGAACCACGTTCAGCCCAACGCCACCAACGCCGATGACGCAGACGGTGCTGCCGGGCGTTACCTCCGCCGCATAGATCGCCGTGCCGACGCCCGTGGTCACGCTGCACCCGATCAGGGCGGCGGCGCGCAAGGACATACCAGGGTCGATCTTGGAGACGCCGGTCGCAGGGACGATGGCCTCCTCACCGAAGCAGCCCAGCTTGCCCATCTGAGCGAGGTCTTGGCCATTTATGTGGATGCGGCTCGTGCCGTCGAACTGCTTGCCACCGGTGCGCTGATGGTTGTCGCAGGCGTTCGAGTGGCCATTGAGGCAGGATTCGCAGTGCCCACAGTACGGGGCGAACGACAAGATGACGTGATCACCGGGAGCGACGTTGGTCACCCCCTCGCCAACCTCCATCACGATGGCGGAGCCCTCGTGGCCGAGAACGGCAGGCACGGGGATGATGGCTTCGCCCTTCATGAAGTGCAGGTCTGAACGACACACGCCAGCGACTGCGATCTTCACCTTGACCTCGTTGGCCTTGGGTGCGTCGATCTCAATGTCCTCTATGACTAGAGGTTGGGTGGTTTGGTAAAGGACGGCTGCTTTCATTGGTGCCTCTATTCCGGTTTTTGCGTGGGGCGATTCGCCAGAGTGGGTGCGAGCGGCTGCTAGTACTTCTGCTGGTCGAGACTGTTGTAGGTGACGGGAGTCGTGATGAGAAGGCCCGCGTCCACAGGGAGGGTTACGCCCGTGATCCACCGAGCTTCGTCGCTGGCGAGGAACAAGGCTGCGTATCCGACATCCCAGCCTGTTCCTTCGGTGCCCAGGGGCGCAGCGTGCATGCGATCGCCACGGAGGCGTTCGTCCATGCGAGGCGCGACCATGGGGCCGTAGATCAGGCCCGGCGCGATGCAGTTGACCCTGATCCCATCCGTACCGTGGTCGCCAGCGAGCGCGACGGTGATGCCGATGACCGCTGCTTTAGATGTGGTGTACGGCATAGAGCTGTTCGCGCGCATCCCGGCCATGGACGAGATGTTGATGATCGCGCCGCCGCCGTTCCTCTTCATGACGGGTACGGCGAACTTGCTGGTGAGCATGATGCTTTTCACGTTCACGTTCATGATGTGGTCCCACTGCTCTTCGGTGACGTCAGTCACGTCGGCGCGGATGGAGATGCCCACGTTGTTGTCGAGGATGTCGAGACGCCCGTAGCGGTCAACGGCCGTTGCGACCATCTGCTCGCATTCGGCGGCGGATGTGACATCGGCGACATAGGTAGAGGCCTCTCCTCCCTCTTTGGCGATGATGGCTGCCGTCTCAGCTACGCGGTCTTCAAACATGTCGACGAGGAGCACTTTCGCGCCTTCGCGCGCGAACAGAATCGCTGTCGCCTTGCCGTTGCCGATCCCTTCGGAACTCGACCCGGCACCCGTAACAATCGCAACTTTTCCTTCAAGCCTGCCGGCCATACGTGCATCTCCTGTGGGTCTCAGGGCTTGGGATATCCCTAGCTCTGGGGCTCTGGTTCTTCTTTGGTTTCTTCTTCGTCGTCTAGCTGGGGGATGTTGCCCGCGAGCAGATCAGACAACTCGGTGACGCGGCCCTCGAAGATATTGCCTTCGTAGGCGGATTCCACAATGGCGTACCAGCCGGTCTCCATCTGGGAGAGCTTCATGGTGAGATGGCCGTCCTGAACGGTGATCTCTTGAGGAGCGATACTGCGGCGCGGAATCTCGTCTGGCATCACTTGATCCGACTGGCCGATTTACGCGCTCCACTCTCGGTGCCGGCCGCTGCGGATCCACGTCGCCGCATCGTACCACGGTACGACGTGAAACTCACCCAGCGCCTGATAACATGCACGCTAACTCAGAGGGCCGGTCTAGGGCCTAACCCATGCACGGGCAAACGGGGGAACAGCGATGCTCACAGCCGAGCAAAACGTACGTATCACGCAAACCGGGGCTGACACGCCCATGGGTCAATTGTTGCGGCGGTATTGGCACCCCATCGCACCCAGTGCCGAACTTAACGAAGAGAACCCCACCAAAGAGGTTCGCCTGATGAGCGAGGACCTGGTGCTATTCCGCAGCACCAAGGGTGTCCTTGGACTCATCGAACCCTCATGCCCTCACCGCAAGGCGAACCTTTCCTATGGAGTACCCGAGCCCGAAGGGATCCGCTGCGCGTACCACGGTTGGTTGTTCGACGAAACCGGCGCATGCATCGACCAACCGTCGGAGCCCGCTGGTAGCAAGTTCAAGGACAAGGTCAAGATGAAGGCCTACCCGGTGCAGGAGTTCGCGGGATTGGTTTGGGCGTACATGGGGCCCGAACCCGCGCCCTTCTTGCCTAAGTGGGACGCCTTCACGTGGGAAGACGCCTGGCGCGACATGTACTACTGCGTCCTCCCCTGCAATTGGCTCCAGTGCCAAGAGAATTCCTTGGACCCCGTTCACTTCGAGTGGCTTCACCGCTACTGGGGCGGCTGGGTTCAGAACAAGCGACTCCCGGAAGAAGAACGCGCCATCTGGAACGCCCAGACGTTGCCCCGTGGACGCCACCAGGTGAAGGTGGGTTTTGACCGCTTCGACTACGGGATCATCAAACGCCGTCTCCTAGAGGGCGAATCTGAGGAAGATGAGTGGTGGAGGATCGGTCACCCGATCATCTTCCCTAACCTCCTGAGGGTCGGCGAGGCCCACCCAACCGAGGCTGGATGGGTTCACGCCTTCCAGATGCGCGTACCGATAGACGACACGCACACGTTGCACATCGTTCACCGGAACTTCTTGCCACGCCCCGGCGTGACCTACGAGAAGCAGGACCCGCAACAGATCCCGTGGGAAGAGCGCGCCGTGTTCGACGACGATGGCAAGCCGCTTAACACGTGGGTCGTGGGCCAGGATCAGAGTGCATGGATCACGCAGGGCGCGATATCCGACCGATCGACCGAGGCGCTAGGCGTCACGGACGTGGGAATCATCATGTTCCGCAATCTGATCGAAGAGCAGATCCGCATCGTTGAAGAGGGCGGCGAGCCCATGAACGTCCACCGAGTGGACAAGGGGGCGATAAGCCTGCCGCAGGAGTACTCGCACTACCCAGGATACGAAGGAACGGGCGGTCCATTCAGCGACCAACCGAACCTGAAACCCGACCTCGTCGCGAATCTGTCCGATGAGGCAGGCGTGCAGTTGAAGTAGCAAAGTCCACCACGACGGCTAGCGCGCCGAAAGACGTAGGCGCGGTTTGCTCGTGGTGCTATTATTCGGCAACTCAGCGAAGACCAGGTACAACACCTAAGGAGAAGGCTCCGATGCTGACCCAAGCGCAGAACGACCGTATCACCCGCGTCGCCCCCGGTACGCCGATGGGCAACTTGATGCGCCGCTACTGGCACCCTGTTGCCGCGAGCGTTGAGGTGAACGAAGAGAACCCCACCAAAGAGGTACGCCTACTGGGTGAGGACTTGGTTCTCTTCCGCAGCACAAGAGGCGTGGTTGGCTTGATCGAGCCCTCCTGCCCGCACCGCAAGGCGAATCTTTCCTATGGTGTGCCGGAGCCGGAAGGCATCCGCTGCGCCTACCACGGCTGGCTGTTCGACGAGACCGGCGCATGCATCGACCAACCGTCGGAGCCCGCTGGTAGCAAGTTCAAGGACAAGGTCAAGCTCAAGGCCTACAAGACCGAGGAACTCGGTGGCCTGATCTTCGCGTACATGGGGCCTGAACCCGCGCCCTTGCTGCCGAATTGGGACATCCTGACCTGGACCAACGTGACCCGCACGATCAATGCGGTGGACATGCCCGCCAACTGGCTCCAGTGCATGGACAACTCACTTGACCCCGTCCATTTCCAGTGGCTGCACCGCTACTGGGGTGGCTGGAACATCGCTCGCAAGCTGCCCGCAGGCGAAGGACAAGACTTCGACCGTTCGACCCTCAGCCGTGGTCGCGAGCACGTCAAGGTCGGTTTCGACCGATTCGAGTACGGCATCGTGAAGCGTCGCTTGCTCGAAGGCGAGGCGGAAGAAGACCAGTGGTGGCGTATCGGTCACCCCATCCTGTTCCCGAACATCCTTCGGGTTGCCCAGGATCACTGGCATTCGTTCCAGTACCGGATCCCCATCGACGACACCCACACGAAGCACATGCTCTACACCGTCGTTGTGCCCGAGCCGGGCGTGATGGTCGCCGAGCAGGGGTTCGTCCCCTACGTTGAGCGCGAGCTTTACGATGAGAAGGGTCGCCTCAACAACACGATCGTTCCTGCACAAGACGAGGCCGCATGGGTCATGCAAGGCCCGATCACCGATCGCACGACGGAGCACCTTGGCGTGACGGACGTCGGCATCATCCTGTTCCGCAAGATGATCAACGAGAACCTGCAGATCGTTGAGGACGGCGGAGAGCCGATCAACGTGCACCGTGATCCCGCGAAGAACGTCGCTATCCCGTTGGCGACCGAGCACACCTACTACCCTGGAGACGACTTCACCGGCGGCCAGTTCGCTGACAAGCCGCTCCTCCCCCCCCAAGTAGAAGCGAGCATGCAGTAGCCACCCAGCGCATTCAGCAGAGACCAGCGCCAGCCCCAGTAAAGGAGCAATAGATGCTAAACGCAGCACAGAACGAACGACTGACTCAAACGAGCAAGGGCACGCCCATGGGCGAACTCCTTCGCCGTTACTGGCACCCCATCGCGGGTAGCTCTGAACTGAACGAAGAGAACCCAACCAAGGAGATTCGGCTATTGGCCGAGGATTTGGTTCTGTTCCGCACCACCAAAGGGGGCATCGGGCTGATCGAGCCTTCATGCCCGCACCGCAAGGCGAACCTCTCCTACGGTGTTCCCGAACCAGACGGCATCCGTTGTGCCTACCACGGCTGGGTGTTCGACGAGACAGGCGCATGCCTGGATCAACCCTCAGAGCCCGCCGGTAGCCGGTTCAAGGACAAGGTCAAGATCAAGGCGTACCCGGTTGAAGAGCTGGGTGGCGTCGTCTGGGCGTACCTTGGCCCCGCGCCTGCCACGGTCCTTCCCAAGTGGGACATCCTGACGTGGGACAACGTGGAGCGCTTCATCGTTTCCATGGAACTGCCTTGCAACTGGCTCCAGTGCATGGACAACTCCCTGGACCCCGTTCATTTCGAATGGCTTCACAACTACTGGGGCTCCTACGTCCTAGGCATGGAGAAGCCTGCTGAAGAACGAGCCGAGTGGAAAGAGCGCATGCAGTCCGAGAACGCTCGTGGTCGCCACGAGGTGAAGGTTGGCTTCGACCGATTCGAGTACGGCGTCATCAAGCGTCGCTTGCTTGAAGGCGACACCGAGGACAACCAATGGTGGAGGATCGGACACCCGGTGCTGTTCCCCAACACGCTACGTGTGGGACAGAACCGCAATTTCAGCTTCCAGATCCGCGTGCCCATGGACGACACCCACACGCACCACTTCGTGTACCGCGTTCAGGTCCCTGAAGAGGGCGTCGTACTGCCTCCCCAGGGGCCAGTTCGCGTGGACTTCGAGAACGTATACAAGCCCGACGGTCGCGTTCGCGCCGACTGGGTACTTGGCCAGGATCAGGCCGCGTGGATCATCCAGGGCCCGATCACCGACCGCACGGACGAGCACCTTGGTGCGACGGACGTGGGAATCATCCTGTACCGCAAGCTGATCAACGAGCAGCTGAAGATCATGGAGGACGGCGGAGACCCGATCAACGTGCACCGCACGGACAAGGGCCCGATCTACCTCCAACAGGAGCACTCCTACTACCCCGGCTACACGGAGACCGGCGGGCCGTTCCGCGACATGCCCCTCCACTCACCGGACGTTGAGATGGAGTTGGCAGAGAAGATCTCCGCAGACTTCGCCTAAACCCGAACGAACACGTTAGTTGCAAAAGAGCCCCCGCGTTAGCGGGGGCTCTTTTCTTGTTCTGGCCGTCCCCCACGTACACGTAGCCCCGCGCACGCAGCGACAGAGGGTCGAGTGGGTGGGCACAATCACCCTTGCCCCATCACCATCCTCGTGCCGAGCGGCAGCAAGTTGGGTGCGGGGAGTACCCTGCCTACCTCCGCGCGACGAGGTTGGACGTGACCGTGCTTGGCGTCACGACCATGAGCGTGCGTCCTTGGTCTTGCAACACCTGCGCGAAGTCTTGGGGCAGTTCGTCTCTGAAGGTACTCCAGATACGACGGCTGGTTTCCACCAGGTCGTCGTATCTGATGACAGCCGTGCCCTGCACCTGAACGTGCTTGAACGGCGGCTCCTCAGCGAGCACCGCCACGCTTACGCGAGCATCGCGACCGACGTTCAAGGTCTTCTTGCGTGATTTGGTGACCGAGATCAAGAGCTTGCCGTCCTCGTAGATGTAGTAGACGGGCGTGGACTGCGGCGCGCCGTCCTTGCGGACGGTCGACACGACACATAGGCGGTGGTCTTTCAGGAACTGCTCTTCGTCTGGCGTCATCGTGGTTGGTTCCTTTGCGGATTGACTCGTTGATTGCTCGGCGAAGACTACCACGCCTCCACGATGACGCTTAAAGAGAACGCCCTCGCTGACTCCAGCGAGGGCGTTACGTCGGTCGGGTCTGGTGACTGTGACGCTAGGCGTCGTATTCGTCGGAGATCGGAACCTGGTGTGTCAGCACGACATCCTTGCCGGTCGTGGATGACTCCATGATGCCCGTGATCAACTCCAGCGTAGCCATACCCCATGCGCCGTCGTGGTACACGGGGGCGTCGTTGCGGATGGCGTTGTAGAGCTCCATCAGATCCTCGCGGCCCGCTTGGTAGCGAGTCACTTCGAGAGCACGATCTTCGACGCCGCCGTCCTTGTACACGTACAAGCCGTACTTGGACTGCCGGATGTCGCCGCGTTCGCACGTTGCTACGAGGATGCCGAGGTTGGCGGGACGCCACGGTGGCGCCTCTTTGGGGGTCTCGCGCCACATGCGACGCTCGTGGTCCGAGCCGATGCGGAGGGCGTCTTTCGCCGCCATCTCGTCGCGGTCACCCGCCTTCAGCTCCTCGCGGATATTCACACGGTCTTCGTGGGTGTAGCCCTCGATCAGGCCACGCCCCTGCTCGTCCGACCAAGGCACGAGATCTGCGGTCATGGAGTACCCATAGCCGTTGTTCGTCACGTTGGCCGTTACGCCGTTCTCGAATTCGAGGAAGGCTGAGTAGTAGCCGACGCCTGGGCGCTCAGGCCACCACTTGCCGGTGGTGCCACGGATCGTCCGCACCATGCCTCCGCCGAGAAGCCGCAGACTGTCGAGCTGGTGAGGCCCTTGGCGATACAGGACACCACCGCCTACGGTCTCGTCGAGCTCTTCGGGCTGACGTGCCTGGAGCATCCAGTCAGTGAAGGCCCAGTTGTTCAGCGTTTTGAGAGGCCCAAGCTCACCGGAACGGATGATGCGTCGCATCTGCATGACAGGGGGGCTGAAACCGAGCGTATGGCCGCACAGGAGCTTCACTCCGTTGCGGTCCGCCGCTTCAACCATAGCCTCGGCTTCCTTCATGGAAAGGGCCATGGGTTTTTCAGAAACGACGTGCTTGCCGGAGTTTGCCACCATGATGGTGTGGGGGCTGTGGAAGTTGTTGGGAGTCGCCACCCAAACCGCCTCCACGTCAGGATCTGCGCATAGTGCCTCGGCGCTATCGAACACCTTCGCGTCGGGGTAGCGCGCCTTGAACGCCTCGCGAACCCGTGGGTTCGTGTCCGCGCCTGCCATGAGATCGATCTCGTCCATGGCTTCCATGTTGGGCATGATCTGCGTGGCTCCAACGCCGACGCCGATGATGCCCATCTTCAGGGGCTTCTTGCCACCTGTCGTCATAATCGTGCCTCCTGATTTGGTTTAGCCGATGGTACCGGTGACTTCTTGGCGGTCGACATGGTGCTCTTGGTAGAGCAGCATCGACTCCAGAAGGGGCAGGTCGCTCATCGAGAAGAGCACTGCATCTTCAGACATCGAGTCGTTGATGTGCTCGTGGGCGTTCATGGACGGCACGACGAAGGTGTCGCCGAAGCCCCAGTCGAGCTTCTTGCCATCGATGATCGTGGAGCCGCTGCCCTTGGCCACGTTGTAGACAACCGAGCTGGTGTGCTTGTGGGCGTCGGAGTGGAAGCCAGGCCGAAGCTGCTGGAGCTTGCACGCTAGGGTGGGCATGGTGTGTCCGCCCGTTGTGGGGTTGGTGTACTCCATGATGATGCCGTCGTAGCGCGAGCCTTCGTTCATGGCTTGAAGCGCGGCGTAGGCGTCGACCCACTTGTAGTTCAGCGGCAGCGCGCGGCCGGTAACCTCGGAACTCACGCTACGCATCAGGCCATTGCCGATGCTGGCGTTGCTGTAGCCGTCAGGCTTGGTGATCGGCTGTACGTCTTCGGGGAATGGCTCCTGGAACATTGCGTCGAAGAAGCCAACCATCGGGGCGTCCAGACAGTCGAGCCAGATCACCGGTTCATCGCTGGGGTTCTTGTGGTCGTGCCAGACGAAGCTGGGCGTCAGGTTCAGGTCGCCGGGCTCCATGCGGAACTGCTCGCCGTCCTGGACGGTGAAGGCTCCTGAGCCTTCGATGACCCAGCGTATGGCTGCTGCCGTGTGACGATGGGCTTCTGCGATCTCGCCAGGCCACACGATCTGGATGGCGGAGGACATGGTCTTGGTGGATGAGGGAGTCGCCATGCCTGCGGCTTTGAGGCCAGGGTTCTGCATGAGCAGGGCACGTCGGTAGCCCTGGCCCTTGATGCGCTCAAGTCGGCCAGCCTCGTAGGCGAGCTCGCGCATCTCCTTCCAGCGCCACACCCAAGGAGCAGCCTTGGGGGGATGGCGGTCGCCATCGCGGTGGAAGGCCCACAGCGGGTAGCTGTCCTGCTTGGCCAGCCGCTCCATGTATTCTTTTTCTTGCTCTATCGCCGCTTGGTTTTCGGTGGTCATGTCAAGCCTCCTAGTTACTCCAGGTCTCTTTTCGATTCGCTTAGTCGCGCTCGGGGTTGGGGCCGGTTCGTGCCTTGACGGGCACGGACATCTCGCCGACGTCGCTGATCTTGATCGTTACGAGGTCGCCCGGCTTGATCTCACCGACGCCATCGGGCGTTCCGGTGAAGAGCAGGTCGCCAGGCTCAGTCGCAGCAACCCAGGACATGTTGGCGATGAGGTTGGGGCAGTCGGTGATCAGGTCTTTGGTGAATGCGTGTTGCTTCAGGTCCTCGTTGACCCAGAGGCTGATCTCAAGGTCACCCGGGTCCGCGATCTCGTCGGCGGTGACGATGTACGGGCCGGTGGGCGAGAAAGTGTCGAAGGACTTGCGCTTGCTGCGGTCTTCGGGGCCACGTACGGTGATGTCCAGCCCGCAGGTGTAGCCAAAGACGTAGCTAAGGCTGTCAGCCAACGGGATGGCGCTGCCGTGCTTGCCCATGACAAGAACGAGCTCCGACTCGTGGTGGATCAGGCGGTCTTCGTAGGGCCGCAGGATGGTGTCCTGGGGACCGACGACGGAACTAGGGGACTTGAGGAACATGCCAAACTCACCAGAGTGGTGTTGGCCTGCGGCCGCCTCGGTGCCACCGGCGCCTGCTTCCATCTCTGCGCGGTGGGCATGGTAGTTGGCTGGAGCCGCGTAGACCTTACGAGGCGCTGGCACGGGTGCCAGGAGCTTCACGGAGTCCAGCGGTACGGTGCTGCCCTCTTTGGCAAGTTTCTCCACCTTAGGCTTGAGCGTATCCCACTCCTCAATGAACAGGTTCATGCGGTAGCACTGCAGCGGGCCTGGCACGTCCGGCAGCACGCTCGTTACGTTCACGATGCCGTCGTCCCGCAATACGCCGATCTGAAAGTCGTCGAAGCTCACCAATTTCATTGCGTCAGTCTCCCTAGTCCAGTGTCCATATTCAAGAGGCGCCTAGTGCGCCATCGAGCCTAGTGCAGCGGCGAAAAGGCAGCAGGCACCATGTGGCGAACCAGTTGGTGTACCGGGCGCTCTTCGGTGTGCGGTGGCCAGATGTCCGTGCCAACGTACTGCTTTCGGATCTCCTCGCGGTGCGCCCAGTCTTTGTAGGGCCAGAGCTGGTAGAAGCGATTGAGTTCGCCCAGGTCGCTCATGAAGAAGCCGCCGTGCGGGTAGATCGCTGCGCGGCGCTCCACGGACGCAGAGAAGTGCTTCAGCACGTTTCGTGCGGTTCCGGACGGGTACGTGTACATGCGGAGTTCGTAAAGGTTGCCCCATTCCCGAGGTCCATCCAGCGGGTCGTTGGTCTCGCCAGGGATGAGGATGTCGGAGCTCATGGTCTCGAGCATGTCAGTGATCTTCGGGGGCCAGTTCCCGCTGGGGTCAGCGATAGCAGCGGCTCGAACGTCAGCGCGCTCCTGGAGATTCTCGTAGCGCCACAGGTGAACGACCTGGTTGAGCGGCCCGATCTCCGTGTGCCAGAAACCGACCAGCGGTGAGTACTTGACGCGAGTCTCGATCGCCTCTGCGAAGCGCTTCTCTACCTCTGGTACCGAGTTCGGCTTAACCGTGTATGTTCGCAACTCAAACAGCATGTCTCACTCCTCTGATGCGCCGTCACGAATTCTTGATGAGGGATAGCTAGCGCGCGGCATCATACCAGCGTTCAGGTCGCCGTGCGCGCCCCCCTAGACGAGGGTAAAACCCCATGTCGATTTGTGGGAACACACCAACGACCCCAGGCCAATGGCGGTGCACGATGGGAACTAGGCATGTTCGCGCCCGCGTACTCCGCGCGCTCGCGCGTGACTCCCGCACACGAGGTTTGCTCGCAGCTTGCGACTCAAGGTTTTACTTCCGGCGTTCCTGGTTCCGCTGATCGCAGCAGGTGCCTTGGTGTCTGGCGTCATGCCGGTTGCCGGCAATACGGTTCTTCAGGATGCTCAGGACGCACTCAACGACGCTATCGACCAAGTCGGCGACACGGCGACCGACATCGTCGACAAAGTGCAGGACACGCCCAGCGAACCAGCGCCTGTTGTGACCGAACAACCCACCGTCACTGATCCAACTGACGGTGAGGCATCTGGCGAACCGGTCGTCGAAGTCCAACTCGAACTCATCGACATCCCTGGCTACATGCCAGGCACCGCCAACGGTGTGGCTCTGCTCCAGACGACCCGCGTCGACAGCCCCACTCACCCGGGTTGGGTTGATATGACTCTCGACCTCATGCTGACGAGTTTGATCCCGGAAGAGGCGATCAAGCCGAGCATCAACCTCAACGCCGACAGTACCCTCGCCTGTTTCCCTGCCTCTGGGGGCGGCCAAGATTGCTTGGGCGTTGAATGGGGAACCAAAGAACAGTTCAAAGCGACGCTCCTCCCCCACCCTCTCCCATCGGAGGTGTGGCCCAAGGGCAAAGGACGACCGTGGACGGTCGTCTTTGAGATTCCCGCCAACGCCCAGATCGCCCGCCTTGTATACGGCAACGATCGAGTGCTGCTGAACCTGGGCGGTGATCAGATCGCCCTTGACCCGGATCACGAACTCGCGGAGAGCTATCGCCCAGGTGCCGTCCCGGGCCAACCTGCGGGCACTGACGGCTACTTCGTGGGCCACAATCACGGCATCGCTGTCACGAGCGTGAACCGTCGGCCGCACGCCGCCGAACCCACGTGGGACATCATCGACATGGGAATCGAAGTGATGACCTTCGCCGACGGCGAAGCGCTCGACCTGCCGATCGAGGTGCAAGCCCAGGACGGGTTGGTCTGCTATGCCGCCGGAGGGGATAGCGACTGCGTACAGATACTCTGGGGAGGCATCAACCAATTCAATGCCATCCTCACCTCGGGCCGATCACCGGGCTCCATCCCCTGGCCGCGCTCAAAAGGTTGGCCCACCACGATCTCGTTCGTCGTTCCGTCCAGCATCTCAGGTGCGACCTTGTTGTATGGCCCCAGCGCTAGCCATCTCGACCTAAGGGGCGAGGAAGCCGCCCCCCTGCCATGGGATTACACAGAGCACTACAACTCGCTCACTGGTCTCACCCTGCACGACGACGCGACCCAGACGATTGACCTCGTGGCCCTCGAACGCGACCCCGCCACGGCGGACGTAAGGTTGGTGTTCGAAGCAGTCAACCGTAGTGAAAACAAGGACTTCTTCCCTAGGATCAGCTATGACGGCAGTCGGGTGTCAGCGGGCGGCCAGGTCTTCGACGGCCTCGACGCTATCACCGGGTGGGGCCCCATGACGCGGACAACGATCGCCGACGTGCTGGCTCCGGGCCAGGAGTCGCAGATCGTCATCACTATACCGCGCGTTTCGGGGCCAGGATTCCCCGCGATCCCATATAGCGATGACCCACCGACCGCAATGCTTCTGCACTTGTACGCAGACACCAATCCGAATGCCGCGGCCCCGTTCGGGGTCAACCGCTCTGACCCTTTCTATGTAGCGTTCGAGAAGAAAGAAGGGGATGACGACGCAAGTTTCTTCTTCCCCGACCTGGAGATCACGGGCCTCGCGCTCTCGCCCGAGTACGCCACCGTAGGAGACATCGTTACGGCGACGTTCCAGGTCGCCAACATCGGACCACGGAACGCCCAGGCCACGACGGCTGATCTGCTGGTCGACGGGGTGAACCACAAGTCCGTGTCCATCCCCGCCATCCCTGCGAACGAGTCCACAAGCGTCGACATCACCTGGGTGGCGACCTTGGCACCAGCTGTCCTCACGGTCGCGATCGATCCCGCGAATGTCGTGGCAGAGTCCAGCGACACCAACAACGTCGCCACGACAGCATTCGACGGCGGAGCGCTTCCTGATCTCACGGTTAGCGGAGTCAAGATGATTCCGCCGTCCGCAGAGAACGGCAATGTTCCACGATTCGAGATAACCGTCCAGAACCAGGGCAAAGGCAATGCCAAGCCGTACAAGGTCAACGCGGCCACCGCATCCAGCAACGTCTTCTTCATGCAGTTTGCTGCGCTCAAGGCCGGAGCGAGCGCAGTCACAACCTACCCATGGACCAGCTCCATAGGAACCGGAGCGGTCATCTTGAGTATTGACGCTGCCAACGCTATCCAAGAGGCCGACGAAACGAACAATGTGTACACCGCAGGGTTGCCAGATCTAACTGCGAAAACCAACTTGTCCCTGGAGATCGCTGATGATGGATCCGCGATTCTCTTGTTCGAAGTCACGAACGATGGCGAGATGGCCGCGCCTTCAGCGCAGATCCAGATCATCATCGATGGTCAAACATCATCTGATCAGATCATCAACGCCGGCCCTTGGGGAATTGGGGAGAGCATCGCGTTCCGTTCGGGAGCGCTCCCCGGAGAAGGGCGCCATCGGATTGAGATTCGAATCGATCCGCTAGGCCGTATCCCAGAGGCAGACAGTGACAATAACGCAGTCGGGTTCTCCTACACCATCGGCCCGCTAGCCGAGCTGGTGGTGACGGTCATCTCCCTTGAGCCAGACCCGTTCACGTTCGGTGAGTTGTTGACGCTTGAATTCGTCGTCGCGAACCAAGGGGGGAAGAAGTCAGAGGCCACCGTCGCAAAGATCTACGATCCGGGCGTGTCCGCATTGCTCGGCACCGTGTCCATCCCGGTCATCGAGCCGGGCGAACAATCGAGGATCAAATTCGAGTGGACAGTCGAGACCGCGCTCACGAGTGTGGAGATCGTTCTCGACCCCGATCTGCTCGTCGACGAAGAGGACGAGGAGAACAACACGAGCGTAATGGCTCTCAACTGATGCCGGTGCTAGTCGGCGGCCACGCCTTCGGCCGTTAGGAATTGCTCGTGATACAACCTCGCGTAGCGCGCATCGAGGGCTAGCAGTTCGGCATGGGAACCGCTCTCCACCACGCGCCCCTCGTCCATGTAGAGGATCACGTCCGCCGCGAGCACCGTCGATAGGCGATGGGCGATGACGATCGTGGTACGCCCGCCCATGAGCTCGCCGAGCGCACGCTGGACGGCACGCTCGGAGTGCGTGTCCAAAGACGCTGTGGCTTCATCAAGAAGCAGAAGCGCGGGGTCTTTCAAAAGTACGCGTGCGATAGCGAGGCGTTGCTTCTCGCCACCGGACAGCCGATAGCCGCGCTCACCGACCACCGTGTCCAGCCCATCAGGCAAGCCATCGATGACATCCATAACAGATGCGGATTCGCATGCGGATCTGATCTGCTCGGTCGTCGCATCGGGCCGGGCGATGAGCATGTTGTCACGGACACTGGCGTGAAATAGGAACGTTTCCTGCGTAACGTATCCGACCTGCTGCCGCAGGGAATCAAGCGTCAGGGCACGGATGTCGTGCCCGTCCAGGAGGATGCGCCCTGCGGTGGGGTCGTACAGGCGGGGCACCAGATACGTCATGCTGGTCTTGCCAGCGCCACTCGGGCCAACCAGCGCTGCCATCGTCCCAGGCGCGATGTCGATGTCCACAGAATCGACCGCACGCTTGCCTGGCATGTACTCCAGGCTGACGCCCTCGAATCGAACGTGCCCGGAGGCACGACCAATCGCCACCGCATCCGGCGCGTCAGCGATATCGGGCTCTAGGTCCAAGTATTCGAAGATACGCTCGAAGTAGGCCGCAGACGTCATCACATCGACGTGCAGACTCATGAGATCAGTTGCGGGCCCGTACAACCTGCTGAGCAGCGCCACGAACGCGACGACCGTGCCCAGCGAAACCGTGCCCGTCATCACCTCGACACCGCCCGCGTAGTACACGATGGCGGGCCCGCCCGTGGTCACGAGGAACAAGAGCATGAAGTACCAACGACCGACGAGCGCTTCACGCACTTGCAGGTCCATCAGCTCTTTGTTGTCGCGCTGGAAGCGATCGAACACATCGCGCTCGCGGTTGAATGTCTTGATCAGCATGAGGCCACTGATCCCCAGGCTCTCGGCCATCAGGGAGTTCACCGAGCCGTTCTTCTGCTGACGCTGTGCGCGCAAGCGACGGCGCAGCTTGCCGACGGTCTTGGTTGGCAAGATGAGCCAAGGCAACACCAGAAGGGACACCAGCGTGAGCTGCCAGTCGAGCACCAGCATCGTGGCCAGCGTCGTGCTCAGAATCAGCACGTTCTGGAACACCGTCACCAGCGTGCCCGAGATGACGTTGTCGATACCACTGATGTCACTGGTGAGTCGCGACATCAATTCCCCGGTGCGGGCTTCGGTGAAGAAGCGGAGGGACAACGACTGCAATCGCGCGAACATCGCGAGCTTCAAGTCGTACATGATCCGCTGGCTAACAACCGTGTTCAGGTACGTTCGCAGCACGCCCGTGAGTCCGATGGCCAGCGCCGCTCCTACGACACCCAACGAGAGCTTCAGCAGCAATCCTCGATCCGCGGCGGGGATCGCATCGTCAACGATCGCGCGCACGAGCAAAGGAGGGATGACGCCAAGCCCGGCCGCCACGCTCACCGTGACGAGTATGAGGGCCAATCGCCTCCAATACGGGAGTAAAAAGCGCGCCGTACGGCGCCCGTTCATAGTCCCCAGAGCGGTCTCTGAGCGGAGTGGTTCTGATCTTCTGCCGTGCATCGACGGAGTATAGCGGAGCCCTCCTCTACCGCCTCTTCTAAGCCCTCTAGCGGCCTGCTCTGGAGGGCTCTCGAAGCGGTCAAATGGGTCTCAGAGGTGAATCACGGGTAAGTACGAGTACGAAAATCCGGAAAAACAGGTCTCAAAACCCTGTTGTAGTGCTCGCGTTCGTGCGTACGATGCAATTAGCACACCCGCCCACAGAGGCGTAGGGAGGTCAAATATGCAAGCATACTGTGTGAAATGTCGGACGCAACGGGACATGAACGATCCTCGCGATGAGATGACCAAGAACAATCGGCCCATCATCAAGGGCAAATGTGCCGTGTGCGGCACGGGCCTGAACATCATCGGCAA
>JAQCEV010000166.1 GCA_027618515.1 Chloroflexota bacterium
CGCCCTCTTTGGTATCTAAACTTGTGCGCCGTTACGTTGGCGCCCCAGACCGCCTAGAGGCGGTCTTCAATCCCAAGCTCAGCAGTGATGCTCTTGAACCACTCGATCACCTCAGGGTGGTAAGGGATGCCGTTCTCGCGGCGATCGATCTCCGCCTCATGCTCGGGCAACCCCGCGTAGACCACGCGATCTGCGCCCGGCGCGGTCGGCGCTTCAGACAACGTCCGCATGTACTCGTCCATGTCCTTCTTGAACACATCCAAGTCCGTGAACGCCTCAATGTTGTACGCGATCATGTGATGCGAGATACCCGCGCGCCTGTGGGGCCCAGCGCCTGTCCCCGCGATCGCAGATGTCAGCACCTCAACCATCACCGCCAGACCGTACGACTTGTGCGACCCGTTCTCGCGCGTCCCCCCGGACGGCAGCATCATCGATTCTTCTGGGATCTCCTGCTCCTCCATGATCGGCGTACCGTCCAACTGCGCGATCCACCCCGGCAGGGTCTTCACGCCCAGCCTGCGAGCCAGCCTGATCTTGTTCGACGCCACCGCCGACATCGCCGCATCAAACACGAACGGCGGCATCTCCAGCGTCGGCACCGCACACGCGATAGGGTTCAGGCCCAGCAAACGCGCCGCACCATTCGTCGGCGTCATGTTGATCGACCCTGTGGTCATCGCGATGCCGATCATCCCATGATCCAACGCCATCGCCGCGTGGTACGCCGCAGCGCCCGAGTGACGAGAATTGCCCACCGTCACCGCACCGATGCCATACAACTTAGCCCGCTCAATCGCGATTCGCATCGCCACAGGTCCGAGCACCAGCCCATGACCACGGTCGCCATCGATATTCACGATTGCAGGAGCCTCCCGCACTATCTTCCACTCCGGGCGTGGATTGATGCTCCCCGTCCCGAAATCTGCCACGTACTGCCGCAGCATATTGCTAACGCCGTGGGAATCGATGCCTCGGATATCCGCGTACAGCAGCACGTCAGCTGACTGCACCGAGTCCTCATCGTTCATGCCCATCTTGCGGAAGATATCCTCCACCGTCGCCCGCATCGGGGCCTCGGAAACACGCACAGCGATATCGTCGGAAACGTGGAAACGGTCCAGCATCGGTTCTACCTCACAAGATTGGGAATCTCGGCGTACCATGTGCGCCGACAGCGGGCAGGATACCGCACCCGCGACACCCTTATCGCTATTCAGGAGGACACTCGATGGCACTCGTAGCAACAGCGGACCGACCCTATGGCTGGAGGGCACGCGTGGGCATGATCACCCCCACCCCGGCCCACGAGAACAACGCCTACGAGTTCTACCAAATGGCCCCCGACGGAGTCACGGTAGTCATGACCTCCCTGGGAGTCGTCCTCGCTGACCGCGAAGCTTCCTACGGCAGCGCCATCGACAGGCTCGAAGCAGCCACCGAAGAGATCATGAGCCGCAAGCCCATGTCCATCATCCAAGCAGGCGTGCCACTCATCGCCTTCCAGGGCTGGGGCTTCGAGGCTGAAGTCCTTGGCAAGATAGCGAAGGTCACCGACACTCCGGCCGCAACCGACCTAGGCTCATGCATCCTCGCCATGCAGAAGCTCGGCATCAAACGCCCCGCCATGCTCACGCCCTTCGACCCAAAGACCCACGACAAGCTCACGACCTACGTCGCCAACGCGGGCCTCGAAGTCTCTGGCGTCAAGTCAATCCTCGACGAGATGCCTGGCCAGCAATTGCGCGGCTATGAAGTCTCTACGATGGATCTAGGCTCAGTGCTACGCATCGGCACCCAGCTCGCCAAGGACACCCCAGACGCCGACGGCATCTGGATCACCGGCGCCCTCATGCCCAGTGTCTCCACGCTCGAAGCCCTCGAACAAGCCTCCGGCCTACCCGTCGTCGGCAGCATGCAAGCCATGGCCTGGCAAGGCCTCCGCCTCGCCGGCGTCAACGACCAGATCCAAGGATTCGGCCGCCTCCTCCGCGAGTTCTAGCCAGCCCGATCGCGCGCCATCGGCGATCGTCCCCAGAGCGGCCAAGCGACCTTTAGTCCCAACGGCGGAGCCAAGAGATCCGAGGGCGAGCCCCGACTAGCTACACGCCAGAACCCACCAACGAGCCCGGACAGCCCCGGAGCTCAGAGCGACCTTTAGTCCCAGCGGCGAAGCCAAGAGATCCGAGGGCGAGCCCCGACTGGCTCCACGACCGAACCCACCAACGAGCCCGGGAAAAGCCCGCGCAGGAGCACAACATGACCACAGCAGACAGCCAGATTCGACAAGAGCTCATCGACGCCATCAACATGACCGTGGCTAGCGGCATCATGTCCAAGTCCAACCACGGCAACATGAGCCTACGCCTGCCCGGCACCGACACGTTCCTCATGACCGGCCTATCGTCCTTCAGCCTGGTCTCGCCGGACAACCTCGTCGTTCTCGATCTCGAGGGCAACCTCGTTGAGGGCGAGATCCAAGCCACCAACGCCGAAGTCATCCAGATGCACGCCGTCGTCTACCGCGAACGCCCTGAAGTCGGCAGCGTGCTCCACACTCACTCGCCCTTCGCCACCGCATTCGCCGTCGCCAGCCGCTCGCTACCGCTGTTCTACGAAGCTCAGATCCGCAACGACATCCTTGAAGGCGTGCCGCTAGCAGGCTTTGGCCCACGCGGCTCCGGCGAATCCATCGCCAACATCTCCAAAGTCCTCCACGACTTCGACCAGATCAAAGGCCTACTGCTGGAGAACCACGGTGTGCTCGCCTTCTCCAACGACGCCAAAGGCGCCGCCACCATCAACATGATCATCGAAGAAACGGCCCAGCTCGCGCTCTACGCCGAAGGCCTCGGAGGCCCCACCATCCTCACGCCCGAGCGCGCAGGTGCGGCCCTCAAACGCCGCGACGACTTCGGGGCGCAGGGAACGCAGAAGGCGTAGCGACCGACCATAAATACAAAGAGGGCACAGTGCTTAATGCACTGCGCCCTCTTTGGTATCTAAACTTGTGCGCCGTTACGTTGGCGCCCCAGACCGCCTAGAGGCGGTCTTCAATCCCAAGCTCAGCAGTGATGCTCTTGAAC
>JAQCEV010000058.1 GCA_027618515.1 Chloroflexota bacterium
CCCCTTGAACTTGGTGAGAACTCTCCCCGAGATCTCAACCGCATCCCCGAACCTGATGTCCGGATAGGTGTACTGCCCCAACTTCGCCATGTCTCCTCCAGTCACCGGGCCAAATAGGCACTTATCAGCGCCCGCACTGCAAGTTCTTGCTGTGCACATTAGCAATTTAGCAGCGGCATAGGAGTTAGTCAATAGTTTACTCTGGTATTTGCTATTGTAATTAAGAATATTCATAGATATTTTATCAGAATTATTCTGATATTTCCTGTTCTTACTCCTAGTCATATATCCTCCGCTGTTGCGCTCCTTTCTGCTGATTGCTGCCCTATTGCTCCTTCATCCGTTCCTGCGCTTGCCCCAGTACTCTTCATGGGCCTCTACGCCCGCGTGGACGCTGATTACGAACGGACGTAGCATGGCCGCAACCCTGCGGGGCCGGGCTTCATTCTTTGCCTGCTCCCCTGGGACTCGTAGCTAGGAGTACCCCTCATGCCAGACGTTGGAGACATGGCCCCCGATTTCACCGCAGCGACCGACTCAGGTGATGAGATCACCCTGAGTTCATTCCGGGGCAAGAAGTTGGTGCTGTACTTCTACCCCAAGGACAACACCTCCGGTTGCACGCGCGAGGCGTGTGATTTCCGCGATAACTTGGAGGCATTCACCGCCAAAGACACCGTGATCCTGGGCGTCAGCACGGACTCCGTGAAGTCGCACCAGAACTTCAAGACGAAGCACGAACTGCCCTTTGCGCTTGTGGCGGATCCCGACAAGGAGATCGTCGAGAAGTACGGAGTGTTCGTTGAGAAGAAGAACTACGGGCGCTCGTACATGGGCGTCGTGCGCACGACGTTCCTGATAGACGAAGCAGGAAAGATCGAGAAGGTCTACAACAAGGTAAAGGTCGCTGGCCACGTGGACGCGGTCCTAGCCGACGCCTGATCAAGCCCATCACCGCACGCCCACGACAGCGCGGGGCGCGGGCCAGTGCATTGCGTCACATGTAAAGCACACTTTACACTCTATGGATGGACTCCCTCTCTACGTCGTTGCGCCCATTCCGTAGACAAGCGGGGCTCAGCCAGGCTGACCTCGCCTTGCGGGCAGGCATAAGCCGCCAGGCGTACTCAGCCATCGAACTCGGTACATCCGTACCATCGACCGATGTCGCACTGCGGCTCGCGCGGGCGCTCGGCGCCAGCGTCGAAGCCCTTTTCGCGCTACCCCATGACCCGTTCCCCATCACGGCGACACTGACCACGCCACTTGGTGGCAACACTTTGGTGCAGCGTGCGGACGTCCACCAGGTGGGCGCTCGGTGGGTCGCGCGTCCCCTCGTGGGCACGCCGGAGCGCCCCGCCATCGTGCGATCGCTGCCGGTGGCCAACGCACTTGTCCACACGAGCGCGAACGGACGTGACACGGACGTGGAATCACTAGCCGTGCCCACAGGGCGCACGCTAGTGGCGGTCGGGTGCGATCCGTCGGTATCGGTGGTGGCCGCGCACCTGCACGGGCGTGGCGTGGATCTTTCGTGGCACGAGATGGGCAGCGCAGCCGCACTCCGTGAATTGGCTGCCGGGAACGCGCATGTGGCAGGGTGCCACTTGCTTGATCCGGCGTCCGGCCAATACAACCTACCCGCTGTCGCTCGCATCCTCCCATTCCCGGCGACTGTCGTGACGTTCGCGGTATGGGATCAGGGTCTTGTCGTTGCGCCAGGGAATCCAAAGCGGATACGCGGGATAGAGGATCTGGCCCGGCCAGGGATAGCAATCGTGAACCGCGAGCCGGGATCCGGGAGCCGTATGCTCCTCGACGAAGCGCTCGCTGGCGCCGGCGTGCCCGCAACGTTGGTCGCGGGCTACGAGCGCGCCGCCGCCAGCCACCTGAGCGTCGCGGAAGCGGTGGGCATGGGCCTGGCGGACGCCGGAGTGGCCGTGAGAGCGGCCGCGATCGCGCTAGGACTCGACTTCGTGCCCCTAGGCCAGGAGCGCTACGACCTGGTATTCCCAGATCACTTCCTGAACGACGACGCCGTAGCGGAGCTGCTCGAGGCGCTCCGCTCGTCGAGCCTACAGCGCCAGGTGGAGGCTCTCGGTGGCTACGACATCGCGCTCATGGGTGCAGAACCGGCGGCCGCCTAGGTGCGAGCGTGGCACGCGGTACTACTGATTCTTGCGCTGGTGACGGTCTCTGGCTGCGCGGGCGAGCGAGCACCGTCCATCACGGCGGGGGCAGCATCGAGCTTGCAACCGCTGTTGAATTCGATCAAGCCAGGCTTCGAGGAAGAGAGTGGCATCACGCTTCACATCACCTACTCGGCGTCTGGTGCCCTGGCGCGTCAGATCGAGCAGGGAGCGCCGATCGACGTGTTCGTCTCGGCGGGAGCACAGTACATCGACGAATTGTCAGCCGGGTCATTTTTGAGACAGGACAGCTTAGCTGCCATAGCCTACGGCCAGCTTGTCCTGATTCGCCCCGAGCAGGACAGCGGCGAGATACGGTCGTTCGCGGACGCCGAACGCATCGCGATCGCGAACCCGGAGACGGCACCCTACGGCGCGGCGGCCAAGAGTTTGCTGGAATCATCCGGCTTGTGGGACGACGTTGAACCGCGCATCGTCTACGCGGAGTCCGCGCTTCAGGCATACCAATTCGCCAAGGCAGGCGAAGTCGATTACGCGTTCGTTCCGCTACCGCTGGTCCGTATACCCGCCGACGGGATCACCTATGGCGACCACGTGGCGGCTGGGCTGCGAGGCTTACCGACCGTCGACTACTTAGCAGCAGTAGCTACGTCAACCGACGAAGAAGAAGGCGCACGCGCATTCATCGACTATCTCGCCGCCCCCGAAGTTCAAGCCAAACTCCACGAGTTCGGTTACAACAGCATCTTGGGGCCGCGTTGATGACAGTTTCAATTCATTCCGATGCCGCATTAGTGACAGTAGGCCCTAGCGCGTTCACGACCTCCATCACTATGCTGGATGACCATCTACAACGATCTCGCCCCCTCTTTTCTCGGCGAGCGGCAAATGATGATTCCAGAGGCGGATGGGCAGAAATGGGCAGAAACGGCCAACATCAAGACGCGCGACCGCCAGCGCCGCGCCCTGCCCGGAGTGGCCAAGCAACCTCTAGTCCTAACGGCGAAGCCAAGAGACCAAATAACCCAGGGGCCGAGCCCCGACCTGCTAAACGACCGAACCCACCAACGACCCGGGGAGTTATGGAGCGACCGAGCGACCTTTAGTCCCAGCGGCGAAGCCAAGAGATCCGAGGGCGAGCCCCGACCTGCTACACGACAGAACCCACCAACGAGCCCGGGAATGAGACAAAATGAGACGAAATGAGACACATCAAGACGCACGACCCGGCACTTCGGCTAGCCAACAGCAATCCCGATGCTCCTCGTTCGTCCTGAGGAACCCGGCGGACAAGCGCCCGACTGTCCGGGGCAAGCGCTAAGCCGTGGACTGGGACGCTCTTCGCATCAGCCTGCAGGTCGCGCTCACCAGCACGGTGCTCGCGACAGTCGTCGGAGTGCCTTTCGCGTGGTGGCTGGCCCGGTCAGACTTCCGGGGCCGCAACGTCGTCTCCGCGTTGATCCTCGCCCCCATGGTTCTGCCTCCAACCGTCCTCGGCTACTACCTCTTGCTGGCCGTCGGCCGACGGAGCGTCATCGGTGGATTCCTGGACTCAGCCTTCAGCTTCTCGTTCGTCTTCGACTGGACGGGCGCAGTGTTGGCGGCGTTCGTGGTGTCGACTCCGTTCCTGGTGCGAACCGCGCAAGCGGGATTCGAGTCGGTTGATACCGTTTACGAAGAAGCCGCGCGAACCCTGGGGCGTTCTGAAATCTCCGTGTTCTTGCATGTGGCGCTACCCCTCGCTCGGCGCTCGGTGCTGGCAGGCGTGGCTCTGGCGTTGGCGCGAGCACTTGGTGAGTTCGGCGCGACGTTGATGGTGGCGGGTAACCTGCCCGGACGCACGCAGACGATGTCCATCGCCATCTATGACGCCGTGCTCGCGGGGCGGACCTCGGACGCACGAGTGCTCGCACTGACGCTCACATTCGTGAGTGTCGGGCTGCTCGTAGCAGTCGGCGCCGGAGCCGGTGGCTGGAGGCAGCGCCCATGAGCGTGTCCGTCGACATCCGCCTGCACACGGGAGCGTTCTCTCTCGATGCCTCGTTCCAGTCTGACGCAGGAGCAACTGCCATCCTCGGAGCCTCTGGCGCAGGCAAGACGCTCACACTGCGGGCTATCGCTGGGCTTCAAACGCCCCTCGAAGGCAAGATCCTCCAGCGCGGAGTCACGTTGTACAACTCCGAGCAGCGGATCGACCTACCCGCCCGCCGACGCAACGTTGGCTACCTGTTCCAGGACTACGCCCTCTTCCCACATCTCACGGTCGCCGAGAACATCGCGTTCGGATTGAAAGGGCGAGAGCAAGCTGACCAACGCGAATCCGTGTCACGTATGGTCGATCTGCTACGCCTACACGGACTGGAAGACAGACATCCTGCCGGATTGTCCGGTGGAGAGCGCCAGCGGGTTGCTCTGGGACGTGCGTTGGCGCCCCACCCTGATCTGCTGCTCCTCGACGAGCCTTTCTCCGCGTTGGATGCGCCTAACCGCGATTCGTTAGTAGAAGAGTTCATCGCACTTCGCGAGGCCATCGATGTGCCGATGATCCTCGTCACCCACGACATCGGCGAGGCCTACGCCCTCGCCGAGCACCTGGTGGTGATGGGCGGGGGACGTGTGTTGCAGAGCGGCCCCAGGGCGGAGGTCTTCCACCGGCCTGCGTCTCCTGACGTGGCCCGACTGGTTGGTGTGCAGAACATCTTCAACGACGTGCGCGGCGGAAGCCCGGTCGTCGTTGGCGTGCGCGCCGCTGACATGCTGGTCACGTCTGGACCCGAACCCGACGCCACCCTAAACCAGACCATTGATCGCGGTACGCAACTCTTGGGCAGGTTCACCACAGACCATGGCGACCAGCTCGTGGCCGAGCTCGATCGATCGCGTTTCGCGAATCTGATGCCCGGCAGCCGCTGGCGGGTAGAGGCCCGCGAAGGCACATCCCTGGTCTGGCCTGCATCGCTGGGCATCTAGGTAGCATCGAACCCCGCAACAACCACGAGCAGTGAGCGACGTTCACGGCTCCGCGAGGTGTGTCATAGCTGGCCAGAAGCGGCAGGGGACGAGGCAGAGGACGAGGCAGGCACCAGGGGCACAACAGCAACAGCAGGCGGCACAGCCGGCTCCCCCAGAACAACCCAAGCGACCACGGTACCGGCAGCAGCGCCGGAAGAAGAACAACCGCATCGGTACATGGATCGGCGGCGGGATCGTTGTGGCGATCATCGCGCTGGTCGCACTCACTGTGCAGACCGGTGGTACCAACGGCGGCGGAAACTTCGAGATGACCGCCTACCAGGGCAGTTCGTCATTGGGCGGAACGAACGTGGACTTCGACCAGGTTCGCCTGGCGGCGGCGGGCAAACCCATCGTCCTCAATTTCTGGGGAGGATCGTGCCCGCCGTGTCGAGCAGAGATGCCCGGGTTCCAACGAGTACACGAGCGTCTAGGAGACGATTTCCTGATGCTGGGCTTGGACGTGGGGCAATTCTTCGGATTGGGGACGCGCAACTCAGCGTTCCAACTGATGGATGAGTTGCGCATCACCTACCCGATTGCGGCTGCCAACGACCGAACGCCGATCCAGAAGTATGGGGCGACCGCGCTGCCAGCAACCTTCTTCTTCGACCACCAAGGCAACCTGGTAGACCAGACCGTGGGATTCATCAACGAACAGGACCTCGAACGAAAAGTGCTGGGACTGATAGCCCAATCAACTGCAAGCACGGGAGACGATCACGATGCCTAGCCAACAGATACGCAAGAGCGACCGTAAGTGGACCGAAGCAATCCTGTCTGCCGCAGTGCTCGTAGTGATAGCGACGGCAGCCAGCGCACTGATCAACCCGCTGCTTGGGCGATCGATGCACTGGAACATCGTTGCGGTACTCATGCCCTCGCTGTTCGTCCTGTTCGCGTTGTTGTTCAAGAAACGATGGGTCTAGACCCGACATAGGCTGATAGCCTTTTGGAGTGAAATCAGTGCAAGGAACGTCCACCGGAAAAAGCAGACTGTTGAGCCGGTCGGTCATCGGCCCGCTAGTCGCCCTCGTAGGCGCTCTCGGCTTCGCAGTGATCGGTGCGCTGATCACCGGCTCAGACATCGGGCTGGTTGTCGGCAGTGTCGAAGGGGCCTCCGCTAGCTCAGGCAACTTCCTCGACCGCGCTAGCACGCTGTTCCCCCTAGGCTTCGCGTTTAGCGCTGGCATGGTGTCATCGGTCAACCCATGCGGGTTCGCAATGCTACCCGCGTACCTGGGGCTCTACCTCGGTGACTCGGGTAACGACGGCGACGAACGAGGCATTGCCTCCCGGCTCCAACGCGCGGTTCTGGTCGGCACCACCGTCACGGCAGGGTTCGTGGTGATGTTCGCCATCGTTGGCGTGCCCATCGGCCTGGGTGCTCGCGGGATCGTCTCAGCGTTCCCCTGGGTGGGCCTCTCCATCGGCGTCCTGCTGGCGATCGTGGGCACCTACATCCTTTCCGGCGGGAATCTCTACAACAACTTCGCCATGCGCCTATCAGCACGCATGGGCAACGCCAACAACAACAGCATCCGCGGGTACTTCACGTTTGGCCTCGCGTACGGCACTGCATCGCTTAGTTGCACGCTGCCGATCTTCCTGGCAGTCATCGGAGGCACGTTCACCGCTGACACTTTCCTCGACACCCTCTTGCAGTTCCTGCTCTACGGCTTCGGCATGGGCACAGTCATCCTGCTGCTCACGGTGGGCATGGCAGTGGCCAGGGGCGCGATGGTGGGAAGCCTGCGCCGGGTGCTTCCCTACGTGGGAACCATCAGCGCGGTGATGCTACTCGTGTCGGGTGCGTTCATCGTTTATTATTGGCTCACTATCGGAGAGCTTCTGGAGCGCATCCAGACCGCTTTCTAATCTAGCCCTGAAGGATCGGTACACAGCATGGCAATGGACGAACGGCAACGACGACGCGACGGATCGAAGCGCGCCCAAGCATCGCGAGAGCGACGGTTAGGCGCGAAATCCCGTCGCAAGAAGGCGAACATGATGTATGCGATCGGCGCATCGTTGTTGGCCGTGGCCGCCTACGCCGCGTTCTTCCTGCTCCAAGGTGGAGGCACCGAACTGGGAGTCCCGGTGAGCCAGCTCTCAGGACAGCACGCTCCCCCGTACGTCTACGTCCAGGAAGTGACGATTGCTGGAGAGCCTGGTCGGATACCTCCCACATCCGGCAACCACTTCGCACAGCAGAGCTCGTACGGATTCCTGGGCACGGATGTGATCCCAGAGGCGGCGGTCCACAACATGGAGCACGGCTCCGTAGTGCTCTGGTACCAACCTGACGACGCCGAGCTTGCTGGCAAAGTCAACCAGTTGGTGCGATCACTCGGCAATGAGTGCATCGTCGCCGGATCGTTCGCCGACCAGTCATTCCAGATAACGGCGACCGTCTGGGGCCGAGCGCTTCCCCAAGCGACCTACGAAGAATCTGAACTGCGTGCCTTCATCAGCAAGTACCGTGGCACCGAAGGTCCCGAGGCCGGTCTCTGCCGCGGCTAGCCTCTCGTTCGCATAACATAAAAGAGGCGGCGCAGGTGCGCCGCCTCTTTTTTTATCCGTGAATCAGCGCCCCTACTCGCCGAGCCTGAGCGCCTCAGCCGGGTAGATGTCCGCCGCCTGCTTGGCTGGCAGGAACGTCGTCAGCAGCGACGCGCCGTAGGTCACGAGGAACACCACCAGCGCGGAGCCCCAAGGAACTCGGTACTCCACGCCGTCGAGATCCTGAGCTATCTCCGAAACGATCATGACCGACAGGCCAAACGCAAGCGCCATGCCGATCACGATGCCCAGCAGCGCGATGAACGACGACTCGATGAGGAACGTCAGTTGCACCATGGCACGCTGGTAGCCGATGGCGCGCAACATGCCAATCAGCGCGCGTCGCTCCACCACCGAGCGAGCAGCAATCACGCCGAGCGCCGCCACGCCGACGACGATGCCCAGGCTCATGAAGCCTTGGATCAGCCTATTCAGCGCGAGGTTGATCGCCCGCTCTTCCTCGATGATCTCGCTCAGCGCCTCAGCCTGCATCCCGTTGGTGACGAACGCCGACTCGAGAGCCCGCGCCACATCGATCGAACTCAGCGGGTCGTGCAGGCGTATCTGGAACTGCAACGGCGGCATGGCTTGCAGCTTAGCCAACGACTCAGTGCCGGTGATGACCAGACCCACGAACTGCGGGGGTGCAGACTCGTCCAGCACGCCGATGACGCGTAGGCGGATCGATTTTTGCTCGGTACGGTCGAAGACTTCGATGTACGTCTCCGGTAGTTCCTCGTCGTCCCGGTAGAACCCAGTCAGCTGGAAGAAGTCGCCTCCGATGCCCACACCAAAGTCCGAACGCGCAGGCACGACGAGGGATGCGACCACGACCGTATCCGGTTCATTGTTGAGCGCCTCCCAGACGTCGCGGTCCGTCTCATAGCGCGAGTCCTTCAAGGCAAATCCGTAGGTGACCGTGGCTCCGAAGTCCGAGTCGACCGAAGTCAGCGGTGAACCCATGGGCTCACCGTCGGCGATGCCGACCTGCACCATCTTGGTGCCTATCCCACTCTGGGAGCCGATGGATTCGATCTGGGCGACGTCGAGGCCGTCGACACTCGCGAGCTTGCCGATGAAATCGTCCACCGGGTTCGCAGGGCTCACCGTCGCCGTGACATCCCATCCGCCTGAGAATCCACGGGTGTCGTCGAATGCCGCGCCGATGGCTCCGATGATGACGCTCATCACGATCAGCGTGAAGACGACCAGAGAGAACATGGCCAGCGTCATACCAGTGCGGAACTTCGAGGCCAGAGGGAACGCCATTGCTGTGCGAATGATGGGACGTAGCGTTGCCCCTCGACCGAACAGGAACACGCCGACCGTGACTAGATAGTCCGAGTTGTAGATGACGACCCAGACAGCACCGATGACCAGCATGACGCCGGACAAGACGAACATCTCAATCCCCGCCTGAAAGTCCGGCAGGCCGATAGCATCAAGCACGCTAGATGGCAGCATCCACACGGCGACGACCAACACTCCCGCCGACGTGAAGGCAAGACGCTCCGGAAGGCGGCCAAGATGCAACAGCGCCAGCGGCACGCCGATCAGCACCATCGAAACACCGATCATGAACGCCGCAAGTTGCTCCCCGCTGATCCCCAATTGCACCAGCGCGAGGCCGAAAACAATCAGGAGATAACCAGCGCGGAATAGCGACCAACTCAGGCGCATCCACGCGCCGACGGTTCCGAATACAAAAACCTTGATGGCGATGTGAGGACGCAGGTGCGCCAGCGAGCCAAAGGTGCGTTTGTAGGCGCCAACTACGTCCCGGAGGCGCTCGCGCACTTCCACCTGATGTCCTGGCGGCTCGGGCAGGTCTCGCACAGCGCGAACGATGTTGAGCGAACTCACCCTGCCCGCTGATACGAGTACGACGAGGAACGTCACGCTCATGCCCAGCGTATACGCGATGACCATGCTCTGGATCCGAAACGAGAACACGATGTCCACATCAAATGTGTCGAATACGCCTGCGATGACACGCACCATGATGAAGCCGACGGCGATCCCCAGGGCGCTGCCGACGGCTGCAGCCAGCAGCGAATACACCGCGCCCTCGAAGATAAACAACCTCACGATGTGCTCGGGCTGGGCCCCCACGGCACGGGCTATACCGAGCTCGCGCTTACGCTCGGCCGCGAGCATGACGAAGATCAATGCGATAAGCAGGATGCCCGCGATGATGGAGAATGACCCAAACAGGACGAAGATCGATGTGAATGCAGAGCCGGCCAAGTCGGCCTGGCGGAGCAAGTCCGCTTTGATAGCCTCCGCCTCCAACAACGTGTCCTCAACCAGAGGCTCCAATACGTCCATGACAGCGTCGGAATGCTCCGCGCCCTTGATCAAGTCTCCGGTGTTGCTCACGAATACGCGGTTGATGCGGCCTGGCTCATTGACCAAGTCCTGGAGCGCCGACATCTGCATGAACGCGGAGGCTGGCTCGGAGCCGTTTCCGCCGTCGCCGTAGATGCCCTTGACCTCCACGACCGTTGGGATGACGCCGAAGAACAGGTTGATCTTTGCGTCAGTGGACACATTGACGGCATCCGCAACGCGTTCGCTGAGGTATATGCCATTGGCCCCCAACGCGGCCAGATCGAGTTCTCGTCCAGAATCAACCGCCTCAAGAAAGTCGAATCCCTTCATCAACTCCGGATCGAGGCCGCTGATCTCCACGACAGGCTCGCTCAGATTAGTGGATGGCGCGATAACGGGAACCGCGAACTTGACCGCAGGCATGACACCATCCACGGGCGCCCCGACCAGTCCGTCACGAATACGCACAAATTCGGAATACTCAAAGAAATCTCGTCGTCCGGCGCTATCGACAGACTCGGACCGAATCTCCTCGTCCACCTGCCCAACGACGCTGAGGATCTCCAACCGGAACGAGTGGGCTATGGTGTCGCCCGTCGCGAAGGATGCTGAGAACAGCAGCGTCGCCAGCATGAGGCCGACGACGATCAACGCGCTCTGCGCGCGACGCCGAGGGATGTTCCGGATCGCCATTTTGAACATCACGCGGTTGCGCATGGCAAGGAACGCGATGATGGCGGTACCGAGAAGGAAGAACACCGTCAGTCCTCCGGACAACTGATTCATGGGAATGCCAAATAGTGATTCCATACGCCCTACCCCTGCGCTGCGGTGGTGAGTTCGTCGCTCTCCACAAGGCCGTCACGCATGCGGACGAGCCGTCCCGCTCGCGCGCCGACACCCGCGTCATGGGTCACGAGAACGAACGTCTGATGCTTTCGGGCGTTGAGGTCACACAGAAGATCCATGATCTCCTTGGATGTCTCACTGTCCAAGGCGCCGGTCGGTTCATCCGCCCAGATGATCGCAGGGTCATTCACTATGGCCCGCGCGACGGTGATACGTTGCTGCTGTCCGCCGGACATTTCGGCGGGGCGCTTGTTCGCCTGGTCAGCCAACCCCACCAACTCAAGTGTCGCCATCGCCTGGTCGCGGGCCAACTTCTGGTTCATGCCACCGAGGAGCAACGGGAGCTCGATGTTCTCGACGCCGGTGAGCACGGGGAGCAGGTTGAACGCCTGAAAAACGAATCCCATGCTCTGCGCTCGATAGCGCGTGCGCTGTTTGTCGGGCATATCGTGAATGGATGAGCCATCGATGATGACCTTGCCCGATGTGACATCGTCGATGCCAGAGAGGGTGTTTAGCAACGTGGTCTTGCCGCACCCAGATGGGCCCATGATTGCGACCATCTGCCCGCGCTCGATGTTGAGGTCGATTCCGCGTAGTGCCTCGACCCGCTGGCCGCCGGTCTCATACGTCTTGAAAAGACGCTGGACCTCGATAATGTTCTCCACAGCGACCACCTTTCACGCGTCAAATTGGCTGGTACCAGTTTACGTGAAAGGCGTGGCTTGTTCGAGGACGGAGCTACTCGGTGGCGGCGACCAGGATCATTGAGCGGAGGCGGGTGTAATCGACGACGCCGTTAGCGTAGGTGCCATTAACGTAGATGGCGGGGAGTTCACGTACACCCAACGAGAATCCATCGCGCAGGCCCTGCTCCACCGGGATGATGGTGTCAGGGTTGGCCATGCAAGAGCGGTATTCGGCAGGGCCGATCCGCGTACCGAAGGCGAACTGTTCCAAGAGTTCCTTGGGGAAACGCTCGATACCGACCCCGGCCTTCCATGAGAACAAGAGTTCGTGCATCTCCCAGAACTTGCCCTGCTGCGCGGCGCACTCAGACGCGAGCGCTGCCCGTACAGATTGTTCGCCCAACAGAGGGTAATGCCGGTACGCGAGGAGGACGACACCAGAGTCGATGAATTCGTCCCGGAGTTGCGGCATGATTTCCTCAGCAAAGTTAGAGCAGGTGTCGCACTGGTAGTCGCCGAACACAACCACCCTGACCGGAGCGTTATCGCTGCCGGTGACGTGGGAGCTATCGGGGATCAATGGGTCGCTGATGTCCGGACGGCTATTCAGCAGGTAGTTCCACCCACCGAACGCCAGTGCGGCCAGTACGATGACGAACAGGCCGAGCACAAGAACTGGAGAACTGTGCTGAGGGGCCCGCGTGTAGTAGTTTGCTTGCGCTTGAGCTTGCATAGACGCGTATGAAGGCCCGGACTAACGGGCCCTACTCATCACATCATCGGGTAAACGCACGGGGTTGAGATGAGGGCAGACCCTCAAATCTGGCCTCATGTTATTCCCACAGGTCGTCAGTTGGCGCCCGAGGTCTGCCCCAACGCGGCCAACGCTCGATCTAGAGCGGCGCGCACAGTCTCGACATCTGGAGGCGAGATGAACTCGCCGTTGATGAAGACGCTCGGGGTACCGTGAACGCCGAGTTCACCTGCGTCCGCAAGGTCTCGTTCGACGTTGGCGACATACTTGCCGCCCAGCAGGCACGACTCGAACTCGCCATCATCGAGACCGGAGAAACGGGCTAGTGCGACCAACTTCGCGTCGGCGAATCCACCGGCGTTGCGATGGCCCTGCTGGTTCGCTAACAGAAGGTCCGAGTACTCCTCGAATCCGCTTTGCTCACTGGCGCATTCTGCGGCCTCTGCTGCGCGCGTGGATTCCGGGCCCAAGAACGGGAAATGCCTAGAAACGAACCGCACCAAGCCAAGCTCGACATATTCTTCGATCACGACTGGTTTCACCGCACGGGCGAACTCTGCGCAATGCGGTCACTGGTAGTCGTCGAACGCGACCAGCGTTACGGCAGCGTCAGCAGGACCGAGGGCGTGCCGATCTGGGCCTTCGAGCGGCGGCGGACTCCCATCGTTGCAGCCTGTAGCGGCCACCAGCGGGAGCAACGCTATCACGATGACGAGCTTGAGATTCCATCTGCTCACTGAGTTCGTAGTAGTCATCACCAGTGACATCATCAAGCCTCCACAATCGGCTGGGCCACGATCCACAGACTGACCATGGTGTAACCCGCCATGAGTACGAGCATAGGGTACTGGCTGCGGACAGCGTCGCCCTTGCCCGGGAACGCGCGCAACGCGTACACGTGGGCAACATACACGGCGACGATGTGGCCGACGACGATGGCCGCGATGCTCAGGAACCAAACGAAATGAGCGTTCACCACACCAATATCAATCGCGTAATCAGCTGTACCAAACAGATCCCAGCCCCACTCGAACGGATCCGAGACCAACGAGAACATGCGCTGGCCTTGGATCATCAAGAAACTGAAGAAGTGGGCGATGTGGTAGGCCAGTGCGATGGGCACCAGCGAGAAAACGAAGATACGCACGAGTTCCATGCTGCTCAGGGACGAGTTCACTAACCATCCCATGAGCCAAGCTGTCAGCGCGAACACGCCGAAAAATACGAGCGGGGCAAGGATAAGGCCGATGGTGGTGATGCCGCTGAATGCGTTAGCACCGAGGAACGAGAACGCCGGAAAGAAGTCCAGCAGTATCTCGGTCCACGTTCCCGTTTCCACAAAACCGTCGAAGCTCACCGTGGCCAGCATCAACACGAGCAGCACCGCGCGAGGTAACGCAGGTTGAGGAATCGCTAGCAGGCCAGCTCCCCACGGACGGACGGAGAAGCCGAGGTCAGTCGAAACGCCATCGTCCGTCGGCTCCTTGATCTGCGTCGGAGCGAATGCAGCGAGGAACCCAAATACGATGGTGAAGACCTCTCCATTCCGGAGCCACTCTTCACGACCGAACCACCACATGCCAAGGAGCGTTACCACCGAGTAGGCGAGCGCCAGCGCAGCGATGTTAAACGGCACGCCTGACCCTGTGTACACGATCTCCACCCAAGCGAAGATGAGGAACAGCAGGACTGCAGGCCACGCAGAAAGGCGTTCGGGGTAGGGTTCGTAGCGCGCGAGATCCCGGCCCGTCGCTTTCCACGTCAGTGCTTCGGCGTAGCCGAAGATGATCTTCCAGGGGTTCGTCAGCGCCCAGATATCGCCAACGAGAGCAGACACGTATGCGAAGCCAACCCAGAACACGACCCAAGTCATGGTGGGTACCAAGTTCCCGTTGGGGTCTTCGGTCCCGAAGAGCCCTGCCAACAGGTACACGATGAAAGTGAGCGCGGAAAACAATACTGATTCTCCCAGGGCGGAAAGCACCCGTACCAGTTCCAGGGTGACGGGATGCCCGAGCAAGCGAACCGCTTTCCACTGTCGCAAGTTCTTCTGCGGGTAGCGGTCTCCAATATCGCGCCTGGCGAAGATGCCGATAAGGACGAACGAGAGCACGACAGCCGCACCGGCAGCGCTCATGTAGAGCCCCAGCGGCACGGGCAGGTCGTAGCGATCACCGAATCCGTGGGCGAAGGCGGTGCTCGGCATGAGCACCGCCAGTCCTATCGCCCCCAACACTCCAAGAAGTAGTGGGCGTTTCATGGCTTATCTCGGCCTTATCTCAAGGGCACCTAGGGTGAAGTCCTCCGCACCATGATCATGATCATGGTCGTCGTGGCCATCATCGGCAGCTGCATGGAACTCGATCGAAAACCGCCCCGTGGCGTCTGCCAGGAACGTCATGGTCGACGGCTGATCCGGGCCAACGTCAAGCTTGAGGTCGTATCCATGGAGAAGAGCGTTGCCGTGAACGTCTGAGGTGAGGTTCAGCGTCACCGTATCGCCCTGGTCGGCAACGAAGGTGCTATTGCCTCCGGCGACCGCGCCATCGGCGATAGTGAGATCGAACGAGACATCTTCTGGAGTTCCTCCCCCGCAGGCTGCCATCAGTAGCAGGAATAGGAGCGACGATATCGCTAACAAAGAATTCTTCAGGCGTGCGTGAAAGCGGTTGTCAAACATGTGGTACCTCTCTTGATCGTCCGTCGAGGATTCGACGGACGCCGCTATTTGTCCGGACTAGCTAAGGGAGAGGCTTGGTTTCGGAGGGCGCGCCGTGGGAGCGAGCGCTATACCGTGCAGTAGCGCGAGCGTTCGCCCTGAGGCCAGACGGCGAAGGCCTGTGGGCGCGGTCAGCAGCACCTGCAACGCTAGCAGGGCGGCACCGGCAGCGATGACCACGGCGATAGCGCCGTCGGCTGCGGTACGTGGAACGGCCAGCACGTCGCTCCCATCAGACGATCCACCCAACTCGTAGAAGTGGGAGTGATAGGGGGTGCCTTTGAGCATGACGTGGTTGTGCTCGGGCAACAATTCCGCGTAGGACGGACTAATGAGTGGGCCGTACGCTGGCAGGAGGAGCCCGCCTGCGATGAGCAGGGCGAACGGCAACCAGAACAGACGCGAACTTATCAACGGCATCATCACCCTCTCATTACCCGGCAAGCAGGGGGCTATGTCAAGGATTCAGGAGCCCTCGGCTATACTCAGGCCGGTTACCCCACCCTACCGAACCGGCGCGCCGGACTGGAGAAGCAGCACGTGGCAGGAAAGTATTGGCTCTTCAAATCCGAGCCCACGGCGTACTCGTTCGAGGATCTGGTAAAGGACGGCACCGCTGAGTGGGACGGTGTGCGCAACTTCCAGGTTCGAAACTGGTTGCGCGACGAGATCAAGACCGGCGATCAGGTGCTGTTCTACTACTCCAACACCAAGGTCATCGGCATCGTCGGCACGGCAACCGTGGTCGGGGACGGGTACCCAGACAACACGGCTTGGGATCCTGGCTCAGAGCATCCTGACCCGAAGAGCACGCCAGAGAACCCTATCTGGTACATGGTGGACATCCAGGCCGGACAGAGATTCGCGGACACGGTGACACCGGACGAAATGCGCCCGGTGGCAGAGCTTGGCGAGATGGTTGTGCTCAAGAAGGGCAACCGGCTTTCCATCACTCCCGTGACCCAAGAAGAGTTTGAAGTCGTCGTAAAGCTCGGCCTCGCCAAGTAAGCTTGGCCTGATGACCACCGACGCTTCATTACCTGAACCCCCAGCATCCGTTAGCAAGCACAGCAAACGCGATGTATTCCTGTCGCTCTGGATGCCCGCAGGCGCATCGGGGCTTGCCAACGGAATGGTTGCGCCGGTGCTTCCCGCACTGGCTAAGTCCTTCGATGTCTCGATCGGCCCCGCCTCTTTGGTGTTCGTTCTTCAGATGGCAGGCTCGGCGGTGGGGACGCTTCCGACGGGCTTCATGATCGACAAGTTCGGTCGGCGCTCCGTGCTGGTCATGGGGCCCTTGATCACAGCAGGCGCGGCGTTCATGACCGCGTTCGCCGGGTCATTCAACGAGGTACTGTTCTGGCGGTTCGTCGGCGGGTGGGGCCAACAGATGTGGGCGCTCAGCAGGCTGACGGTCATCGCCGAATCGAGCAGCGCTCAGCGTGGTCGGCAGGTCACGGGCATGTTGAGCGCGCAACGGACGGGCGCGCTCCTGGGGCCCGCAGTCGGCGGTTTCGTTGCCGTCGCGTGGGGCCTTCAAGTGCCCTTCATCATCCAGGGGTTCGTGCTGCTCGTCGGCGTGCTCCCGAGCGTTCTCGTCATCAAGAACGCGCCTGCTCACAAGCACACGGGCAGCGAGCCCGAGACCAAGCTGACATGGCGTACGTTCTTGGTGAGCCCTATCCCCGCCGTGTTCAGCGCACAGTTCATTGTCAATGTCGCCCGGGGCGGCGTGGAGAATGGCGGTGTGCTGTTCCTATACGGGGCGTACGCGTACAACGCGGATCCGGTGTCGTTGGGCCTTTTGAGTAGCGTTATGGCGGGAGGCGGAATTCCTATCGCGTTGGTGGCCGGATACGTCATGGACACGCGGGGGCGCAAATGGACTATCGTGCCAGGCACGATGGTGCTGGCGGTGGCCCTAATGTACATGGCGGCGACATCGTTCGCGTCCCTGCCGTACTCCGGTTTCGTGGCAGCGTTCGTGCTCACCCATATCGGGGTCAGCATGATGCTTGGGGCATGGCAGACGGTCGGCACCGACGTGGCTCCACCGATGGGACGAGGAACGTTCTTCGGCGTGTCACGCCTCGTCTCGCACACCGGTCGACTCTCCAGTCCGGGGAGTTTCGCGTTGTTTTCAGAGTTCGCGAGCTTCGGGGCTGCGTTCACGTTTCTGGCGATGGCCTCGCTGCTCAGCGGCGGGCTGGTGTTCTTCTGCATCAAGGAGACGTTGGGGCTGCGGGAAGAAAAGCCCACAGCCCCAATCTCTAAACCGTAGTTGACGGCTGCCTAGCTGAAGGCGGGCGCGACTTCTTTGGCGAACCGCTCCATCATGGGGGCGTCGAACGGGCGCGGTGTCTGGAGGATGAAGTGATTCACCCCTGCACTGGTCCACTTATCGACCTGGGCTTTGATCTCTTCAACCCCTCCGCAGAGGGAACTGTCCCGGACGTGCTCTTCAATGGTGTCGTAGAGGTCTGACTTCTTGTGGGAGGCCCCGCGGGTGTAGGTCTCTACGGTATTGGCGAAGAAGCTCTCGGCCTCAGCCTTGTCGTCGGTGAGCCGGATCGGGATCTGGACGGAGAATCGCATGCCCGTTGGGTCCCTGCCCTCTTCGGCGCAGATGGCCTTGAACTTCGCGATGTTGGCTTCGGCCTGGCGCACCGATGTGATCTGGTTGTAGTCGTCGGCGTGCTTGGCGGCGACGCGCATGGTGCGTTCACCCATACCACCGATGATGATCGGCGGGTACGGCTTCTGGATGGGCTTGGGCATCATGGGCGCTTCTTTGAGCTGGTAGTACTTGCCCTCGAAGGATGCGGGCTCTTCGGTCCAGAGTGCCTTCATGACCTGGAGAGACTCGTCCAGGCGGTCGAGACGCTCGGAGAATTTGGGCCACGGCATGCCGTGGGCTTCAAATTCTGCGGGGATGTTGCCGCTGCCGATGCCCATCTCCACTCGGCCGCCGGATGCGTGGTCGATGGTGTTGATCATCTTGGCGGTGATGACGGGGTGTCGGAAGTTGTTGTTGATGACCAACATGCCAAGGCGCAGGTTCTTGGTGTGCCCGGACATGGCGGCCATGACGGTGAGTCCTTCGAGGCGGAGGCCTGAGCCTCTGCCGGGCTGGATGAGCATGAGGTGGTCCGATGGGTAGAACCCGTGGTATCCGTACTCGTCACATGCCTGGCAGATCTCGAGGAAGTCATTCCATACGAGTCCTGAGCTGCCGCCTACGCTGAATAACGCCTTGCCTGCCATTGGTTGATCCTTAGTGTTGCTTGATTTGTGGGCCATGAGGGCCAGCGAGCCGCATTCTACAAGGTGACGCGCTGACTGGCGCGCGGGGTGTGGTTTGCCGGCCACTGTACGCGGTGTCGTGGGCGTGGGCGGTGTCTGGAGGGAAGGTACTCAAGGTGTTCACGCAAGGTGTCGGTCTTGGCAGGCCCAGGAAGGGCTTCATCTAGCCAAGGTGTCGGTGCGTTTGTCGATGTACTTTTTTGAGTGTCTCGCGCGGCGACAATCCGGAGCGCTGGGGTTGCGGTTGCTGAACGGTGGGGTGTCGCCATGCGATCACTATAGGACGACGGGGGTATATGGGGTAAGTGGCTGATGTCAGTGGGGGGGGGCGTGGCGGTCGGCGCAGGACGGGGAGTTCGACCCTTGTATCTTGGCACTGACGCGTCAGGCCGGTCGACTCTT
>JAQCEV010000059.1 GCA_027618515.1 Chloroflexota bacterium
GGCTAGCCTGTGCAGCGCGCTGAGAGTGAGGTTCTGGTGGCCGTTTTCCACGGCGCTCACGTAGGTCCTGTCGAGCCCCGCAGCATCCGCCAATCGCTGTTGGCTCCATCTTTTGGAGCGCCTCGACTCGTGGATGCGCTCCCCTACTGCTGTTAGTAGTTGGTCCAAGGAGAACTCGAGGGTGATCCCAAGCAGCGAGCGGGCGACTCGGACCGCCTGCTCTGCATCGGACGCGTGGCCTTGGGCACCCAGGCTGGCTGCGGCGATGGGATCAGGGACACCGGGACCGCCGACCATCACGGGTAGCCTCGGCGCAACCTCCTTGACCCTTTTGATCGCATTGGCAGCTCCAGCGACGTTGGTTTCCAGGACGACGGATATGGCGACCAGATCAGGCCCTGTCCCTTTAACGAAAGCGGCGAGGTCTTCCGCAGGCATATCCGCCCCCAGGAAATCGACTTCCCATCCATCCAGGTAGAGGAAGTCGGCCACGATGCGACCACCCAATGCATGGCGTTCGCCAGGCGCGGCGGTGACGGTTACCCGTTTCCCCAACGCCGGTTTCCTATGCGCGGCAGACCGAAGCTCTTGCGAATCCCGTGCAGTGATCTCAGTCGCCAAGTGCTCGTCCGCAACCGAGAGCGAACCGTCGTGCCATCTATCGCCAACCTCTACCAATGCGGGCGCCACCAGGCCCAGGTACACGTCCTGAACCGTGGAGCCTTGTCCTAGCGACTCGTGGATGATGCGGCTGACTCCCCTTTCATCCCCCGCAACCGCCGCAGCGACGAACTCTTCCACCAACTGAGGGGCTGGGTCCGATCCTTGAGTACCCATGTGTAATCCTTGCTACGCTGTTGCGTATTTTGTAGCATATGATTGACAATATTGCAAGAATTGTAGAGTATAAACGACCAATAGGCATTCTTGCGGGTTTGGCACTACGACTGAGGTCAGAGTGGTATGCGCAAAGTGCATCGGGATTCCTGTCCCCGATGTCATCGCGGACATCGCCGCCTCCAACGGAGTGGCCTACGTGATCGACTCGGTCCTGCTACCATCGGCGCGAGGAGAAGTTTGAAAGGGCGAGTGCACACCGTGGCCTCGCAGTGATTCCCATGAAGATTGCCGTCATCGGTTCCGGCATCAGTGGTCTATCGGCAGCGTACATGTTGCGAGACCTGCACGATGTACATGTGTTCGAGGAGGGGGCCCGTCCTGGCGGGCACTCGAACACAGTCACGGTTCTTGAGGGCGACCGGGACGTCCCGATTGATACGGGGTTTGTCGTGTACAACGAAGTGACCTACCCGGGCTTTACGGCGCTGTTGCAGCAGCTGAACGTCGAAACAACCGAAAGTGACATGTCGTTGGGGCTCGCATGCAGGGCGCATGACCTCGAATACAGCAGCCGCGGCGGGCTGCGGGGAATTCTGGCCCAGCCCGGTGCCATGCTTCGGCCCGACCGATTGAGGATGGGGCTCGATATCTGGCGCTTCTACGAGGAAGGTCAGGGGATGCTTCGCGCCGGAGCCCCTGACGACATGTCACTGGTCGAGTTCTTGGACCAAAGGGGATATGGGCGGGAATTCCGCAGGCATTTTGTCGTGCCGCTGGTTGGCGCGATCTGGTCGATGCCAGCCAGAAACGTCATGGCCTACCCACTGAATTCCTTGCTGGGGTTCATGAAGAACCATGGTCTGCTGAGCATCTCAGGACGGCTAGCGTGGAGGACGGTGCAGGGAGGATCGAGACGGTACGTGGATGCTCTCGTTGCTCAGTTGCCTAACGGCATACGGACTGGACAGCCGGTGGTTCAGATTTTCCGAGACAAGGATGGAGTCACCGTCTATACGGGCGACGGGTCTGCGAACAGGTTTGACCACGTCATTCTTGCGACCCATTCTGACCAGACCTTGCGGTTGCTTGACGACCCCACCGACGTGGAACGCTCCGCTTTGAGCGAGATTGGCTACGAACCGAACCGGGTGGTTCTGCACCGCGACCGGTCTGCCATGCCGACCAGGCGTGGAGCGTGGAGCTCTTGGAACTACGTCACCGACGCCTGCACGGACGCGCCAGGCCCAGTGTCGGTCACGTACCACATGAACCGCCTCCAGCGGCTCGATTCTAGTCACGACTACTTCGTCACCGTGAACCCACATATGGAAATCGACCCAGCGCTTGTCGTTGACACTTTCGAATATGCCCACCCGCAATTCACTAAGCGCGCTCTTGGGGCACAGAAGGTCCTTCAAACCATCAACGGCATCAATAGAACGCATTTTGCGGGCGCGTACATGGGCCGTGGTTTCCACGAGGACGGGGTTCGGTCCGGCGCGGCCGTCGCCGCTGACCTCGGCGCCCGAGGAGGCGTTGTGCGGGCACTGGGGGCAATCGGATGAATTCGAGGCTATTGCTTGGACATGTTTGGCATTGTAGGCCCGGTGAGCAGGCCAATTCCTTCAAGTACCGAGTCCTCTACGTGGAGTTGGACCTGACTGAGTTGGACTTGATAGGCAGCGTTGTGCGCCTGCTAGGTCACAACGCCAAACGGCCCTACTCTGTGAACGACCGCGACCATACTGGGAGCGAGCGGGCTGGTTTCGTTTCCCATATTCAACACGTGGTGCAGAGCCATCTGCCCGATGAAGCCGGCCCTCAGATCACGCTGATCACTCAGCCGAGCTTGCTTGGGTACGTGTTCAACCCGGTGTCGTTCTACGTTGTTCGGGGCTGGGATGGGGAGGTCAAGCTCGTCGTAGCTGAGGTCCATAATCGCGAAGGCGGGCGGCATACCTATGTATTGGAGCTTGAGAAAACCCTGGACGGTCGGCTGACCGCGGAGTTTGACAAAGAATTCTACGTTTCGCCATTTCAGCCGATGCATGCCCAATACCGTTTCTTCCTCAACGAGTATCGGGGCCGGTTATCACTAGGGTTTGACGTCGTCCGTGATGACAATCTGTTGCTCTCGACAGGGATGGAGCTTGCGGCGAAGCCGCTGAACGACATCAACCTCGCGAAGGCGTTTTTCACTCATCCCTTTGTGCCCCAGAAATCTCTAGCGATGATCTACTGGCAGGCGCTGAAGCTACATTTCAAGGGTGCGAAATACCGTAGGCCGCCTGCAAACGAACGAAAGATGGATGCCCATGTGGAAGCCTGACCGGACGCATTGGACCGGAAAGCGCGTTTGGGTGGTTGGCGCCTCAAGCGGGATCGGGCGCGCTTTCACCGAGATGGTTGCAGGGGCAGGGGCGACGGTCGTGGCGAGCAGTAGGTCGCAGGGCAGGCTGTCCGAGCTCGTGAGCGAGGCCCGCATCGAAGGGACAATTCGCCCCGTGTTGATGGATGTTGTTAGCGACTCGAGTGTGGAGGCAGCGGCCAAGGAAGTCTTCGCAGTGCTTGGCGAAATCGACCTGCTGCTTTACTCCGCTGGCGATTGGAACCCGGTCGACTTGCCGGAGATCGCTCCTGACCTCGTGGAGCGGCAGACGCAGGTCAACTACCTCGGCCTGGTCCGCTGTGTCAGCGTTGTCCTCCCTTCGATGACCCGTCGTGGGCAGGGCACCATAGCGGGCGTCTCAAGCGCATCGGCCTATTCGCCCCTGCCGCGAGCGGAGGCGTATGGAGCAAGCAAGGCCGCAGTGTCCTACTTCCTCCAATCGCTTCGAATTGACGCACGAAAGCGCGGCGTCAAGGTGGTGACCATTGTGCCCGGCTTCGTGGACACACCGTTGGCACGAAGGAACGATTTCGCGATGCCTTTCATGGTGACGCCTGATTTTGCCGCCGCGGCGATGGTCGCTGGACTTGAACGGGGGGTGTCGGAGGTGCATTTCCCGAAGCGGCTAACGCTTCCGCTGAAGCTGCTGGGTGCCCTGCCGCGCCCGCTCAAAGAATGGGTAACAAGGCGCGTCTTCAAACGGTAACGACGCGAAGGAGGAAAGAATGAAGTACGTGGCAGAGATCGGGTCCAAACACGGCCCGGAGCAGGTGTTCGACTACCTGGCCCGGTTCAGCAACGCGGAGCAATGGGACCCCAGCATCGTGCGGGGAGCCATGCTCACCTCGGAGCCAGTTCAGGCCGGCTCGCGGTTCGATCTTGTGGCGAACATCGCGGGCCGAGAGGTTGATCTGGAGTACGAGGTCGTTGAATACGACCGACCGGGGCGATTCAAAGTAACCGCCGACGGCGGCAGTTTCGTTTCCGAGGACACCATCACCGTGACACCCGTGGGCATGGGCGCGACGGTGCGCTACGAGGCCACCTTGAGCTTTGCGGGTTTGGGCAAGATCCTGGCGCCAATCTGGTGGCTGGTGTTCAGGCGCATCGGAGCGAAGGCGGCGACTGGGCTTGGCGATTGGCTCAACAGAGAAGCACTTGACCCACCTAGCCGGGTGGAATGACGAATCACCAATCCGTTGTCTACCTAGGATTCAAAGGAGAAACCACAATGCCTGAAGCATTCCTCACCGACATTAAGTCAATCCGAGAACGTGCTCGTCAAGCCATCGAGTCGGGCTCGTACTTGAACGAGTTCCATCGGAAGACCGACACCGTCATTGATTTGCTGAACCACGCGCTTGCGACGGAGCTAGTCTGTGTCCTGCGGTACAAGCGGCACTACTACACCGCAGACGGCATCAATGCTCCTCAGGCGCAGGCAGAGTTCCTCCAGAATGCCATCGAAGAACAGCAGCACGCGGACCAACTGGCAGCCCGCGTCGTCCAACTGGGCGGAAAACCGGACTTTTCTCCGGCGAGTGGCTTGGCTGAGCGAAGCCACGCCGAGTCTGCTGCAGGCGATGACATAGAGTCGATGCTGAAGGAGGACCTGATCGCTGGGCGGATCGCAATCGATTCCTACAAAGAGATGATAGCTTTCGTGAGTGAAGACGACCGCACGACGCAACGAACGTTGGAGAGCATTCTCGCCATGGAGGAAGAACATGCCGAAGATCTCGCTTCCCTCCTTGGCAACGTCAAAGGTCTCGACTTTGCCAGTTGATGAGCGGCGTTGATCACTCGCACACTAGATCATTCGACAACCAGTATTCGGGTCGCTGTCTGGGGGTCTCGAATCTCTGCTGGCGCTCCGGCCCTATTCTCGGCGATCGCGCTTGTTGCGACAGGGACGGCAACGGGCTATAGCTCGTTGGGGTCTGCAATCAGTGAGCTAGCGACGCCAGCACACCCATTCCCATGGATCATCAATGTCGGCTTCATTGCCTACGGGTTGATGGTTCAAGGACTGGGACTGGGTCTTCGCCTGTGGGCGACAACCTCATTGGCGCGCTCTGTGCTCTGGCCGCTGGTGGTGCTCTATGGCTTCGGTGCGGTCCTTGCAGGCCTGTTCGTAACCGGTAGTCCGGACGTACGGTTCTCCGTAGTCACCGACAGCCAGCTGCACGGAGTTGGAGCCTGGGTCACTTTGACCGCGATCATGGCCCTTATGTTGACGGTTGCACGTTCACGAGCGGAGGCAGATAGGAATAGGCTGCGGAAGGCCTCTTGGGTGCTCCTCGGGTTGACTACCCTGGCGGTCTTGGCCTTCTTGCTTGTGCCTACGGATCTGGGACTGCGCGGTTTGTTCCAGCGCACGTTCTTTGCGACAACGATGGCATGGGTTTTCCTGACATCTATTGGTATTCGCCGTTGGCTCGGCGAGCAGTCGAAACGAACGCAATCGTAGAGGAGTGAAATGAGCATCGCCGGTACGCAGCCAACGTTGGGCCGTCTCAGGCTATACAACATCTTGATGGGCACATTCCATTTTTTTCAGGGAATCGTGATCCTCGCCCTGTCCAACGATTTCGCATTGCCCATCACGGCGGCATTCCTTGAGGGCCCCCCGGGCACCCCTCCACCTGTAGTCGCGGAGCTGTTCTCCATCAGGATTGGGTGGGCAGTCGCGGCTTTCATATTCTTGTCCGCTGGCGCCCACTACCTGATCGCTTCACCGCGTATCTTCCAATGGTACCGGGCGAACCTTGCTCGGTCGCGCAACTACGCGCGCTGGATCGAATACTCGGTAAGCTCGTCGCTGATGATGGCGGTCATCGCGATGCTGCCGGGAGTGACAGATGTGGCCGCGCTGCTGGGCATCTTCTTCGTCAACGCGGCGATGATCCTGTTCGGGCTGGTCATGGAGCACTACGAGCAGCCGGGGAATCCGAATTGGATGTCCTACTGGTTCGGTTCGCTCATGGGCATCGTCCCGTGGGTCGCGGTGGGCATCTACCTGTTCAGCCCCGGCAGCGATGCCTCTCCGCCGGGATTCGTGTATGCGATCTACTTCTCCATCTTCGTCTTCTTCAACGTTTTCGCGATCAACATGGTGCTCCAATACAAGCGCGTGGGGCCGTGGCGCGATTACCTGTTCGGCGAGTCGGCGTACATCATGCTGAGCCTGGTGGCTAAGTCGCTGCTGGCGTGGCAAGTGTTTGCGGGCACGCTGGTCCCGGAGGCGTAGGTGGCTCGCGAGACGGTCATCTGGTGGGCGCGGCGCGACCTGCGCATACGCCACAACATTGCCTTGACCAAGGCTGCACACGGCGGAGCTCGTGTGGTTGCGGTGTTCATCATCGATCCACCGCTCGTCGCGGATGCTGGCGAGAAACGACTCGCATTCATGTTCGATGCGGTGCGCTCGCTCAGCGAATCGACAGGGGGCGCGTTGGTCGTCCGCGAAGGAGATCCCGCCAAAGAGGTGGCAGCGGTTGCACGGGAAGTCGGGGCCACGCGTGTAGTTGTGCAAGCTGATGCATCGCCATACGCGAAGCGCCGCGACGAACAGGTTGCTCGAAGTGTGCGGTTGGAAGCGACGGGCGGCCCGTGGGTCTGCGGCCCTGATGAGGTACTGAAGATAGATGGAACGCCCTATATGATGTTCACTCCATACTTCAGGAAATGGCGTCAAGTGGCGGTCGGAACCATCGGTGAACCAGGGATGGTTTCAAGCATGACATTCGCCGACGGGCCAGGAAACGCCACTATCGAGAACAAACCCACGCAGGCTATCCCAGCGACATTCCCTGCCAACGAATCTGAAGGAAGACGCCGATTCGACGCATTCATGACAGGTAACATCGCTAACTACGGGACCAATCGTGATAGAATGGACCTCGACGGGACATCGGCACTTTCTCCCTACTTCCGATTCGGACTGTTGAGTGTCCAGCGCGCAGCCCTTGAGGCAATGTCCGTGGGGGGCCCGGGCGCGGAAGCCTGGCTGACACAGTTGGCTTGGCGGGACTTCTATTTCAGCGTTTTAGCCCACTTCCCCAGGGTTGCCTTTGAAAACTTCCGGCCCGAATACGACCAAGTTGACTGGCTGGACGACACGCGTCTATTCGACGCTTGGTGTCAAGGTAGGACCGGATATCCCATCGTCGACGCCGCGATGCGACAGCTGTCGGAGACCGGATGGATGCACAACCGCGCCAGAATGATCGTGGCCTCGTTTCTCTCCAAGGATCTTCTTGTCGATTGGCGGTGGGGTGAACGCTGGTTCATGCGCCACCTCATTGACGGCGACCTCGCGGCCAACAATGGCGGGTGGCAATGGACCGCAGGTACCGGTACCGACGCGGCTCCTTATTTCAGAGTATTTAATCCTGTCTCTCAGGGACTGAGATTTGATCCCTACGGAGACTACGTGCGCCGTTGGGTGCCGGAGCTTCGTGGCCTGGCCGGACCTGCCGTGCACGAGCCATGGAAGCACGCTCAGGCGATGGATTATGGAGAGCGAATCGTCGAGCACGACCTGGCCAGGATGAGGGCGATCGACGCGTTCCAGAGCGCAAGGAGTTTGGCAAGATGAGTGGTGACGCGAAGGTCAGGCTGGGTATCAGCTCATGCCTTCTGGGCAACGAGGTCCGCTACAACGGCGGGCACCTGCATGACTCGTTCCTGACGGGCACGATCTCGAAGTACGTGGAATGGGTTCCGGTCTGCCCCGAGGTTGAGGTGGGTATGGGCGTGCCCCGCGAGACGATCCAGCTTCAGGGGGACCCCGCGTCGCCAAGGTTGGTTGCGCCGAAGTCGGGTACCGATCACACGGAGAGCATGAGCCAGTGGGCCAACGGACGGGTCGACCGGCTTCTGGGCGATGACTTAGACGGGTTCGTGCTCACCAAGGAATCGCCGTCGTGCGGGTTGATGCGGGTGCGCATGCACCGCGATGGGGGCGGACCACCGTCCCGGGATGGAGTGGGGGCATTCGCGCGCGTTCTCACGTCACGCATGCCGGATCTCCCCGTCGAGGAGAACGGCAGGCTCAACGATCCGCGGTTGCGCGAGAACTTCGTGGACCGCATTTTCGTTCGGCGACGCTGGCGGGCGATGTTGCGCGATAACGCGTCGCCCCGTGGGTTGGTGGCCTTCCACACCGCGCACAAGCTGACGTTCATGGCGCACAGCAATCCGCACTATCGCGAGGCGGGGCGGGTCGTCGCGCAAGCGGGCACGCTCCTGTGGGACGAGCTGACGCAGGCGTATGGGGCGGTCATGCGCGAGGCCCTAGGGCTGATTGCGACGCCGCGCAAGCACACGAACGTGATGCACCACCTCATGGGGTATCTGAAGCGTTCCATCGACGGAGACGACAAGCAGGAGCTGCTGACGGTGATAGACGACTACCGGCAGGAGCGCGTGCCGCTGGTGGTGCCACTGACGTTGCTCAAGCACCACCTTCGCAAGCATGACGTACCCGAGTGGGTGCATCAGCAGGTCTACCTGAACCCGTATCCAGAGGAGCTGATGCTCCGGAATCACGTGTGAGAAACCCATGAGAGTGCTCGTTACTGGGGCTACCGGGTATATCGGCAGCAAGCTAGTTCCCCTGTTGGTGAACGAAGGTCACACCGTCCGCGTGGCCGCGAGGAATCCCGATGCGCTGCTGGCGCGGTCTTGGGTCCGAGACGTGGACGTTGTGCAGGCGGACCTCGCCTCCAACAAGTCATTGGTGCTCGCCCTCAATGGTATTGATGTCGCTTTCTATCTCGTGCACAGCATGGGCTCTGGTGCGGGGTTCCACAAGCGCGACCGTGCGATGGCGCAGCAGTTCGCCATTCAAGCACGCGCCGCTGGTGTCCGGAGAATCATCTACCTTGGGGCCCTGGGGCATGCCTCGGCAGGCCTCACAGAGCATCTAGCCTCGCGACATGAAACCGGAGTCCTTCTTGCCTCATCAGGCCTCGATGTGGTCGAGTTGCGAGCTGGCCCGGTTGTCGGTGCGGGGAGCCTTCCATTCGAGATGATTCGGTACCTCACGGAACGCGTGCCCATCATGGTGTGCCCGCGATGGGTCTTCACCAAGGTGCAACCGATCGGTCTCCACGACGTGTTGGCCTATCTCTTCGCCAGCCTCGACGTGCCCGCCCAGGGACACGAAATCATTGAGATTGGTGGGAGCGAGGTTGTCAGCTACGGCGAGATGATGACGAAGTACGCGAACATTCGTGGCCTCCGGCGCGCCATGATTTGGGTCCCGGTTCTGACTCCGCGCCTCTCTTCGCTTTGGGTCCATCTCATCACGCCACTCCGAGGCAGCTTCGCCCGGCCGATCGTTGAGGGACTCCGCAACGAGGTCGTCGTTAGGGACACCAGGGCGCGCCATCTGTTTCCAGAAGTGGAACCGCAAAGCTATGCGGCATCCGTTCAGGAGGCGCTGAATGAACTCGTTCCACCTCGGGAACCGGCCCTTGACTGCGTTGGCACAGAGCTAGTGACGGAATTGCGGGATCGCGAAGGACTGATTCGTGAACGCAGACGCATCGTTGTGAACGCCCCCCAGTCCGCGGTCTTCGATGCGTTTCAATCGCTTGGAGGAAAACGCGGTTGGTATCTGGACTGGGGATGGAGGTTGCGCGGCGCCGTCGACAGGATGTGGGGCGGCCCTGGATTGAGGCATTCCCGTCCGGATCGGCCTCTAGTGACTGGGGACCAGCTCGACTTCTGGCGAGTCGAAGCGGTTCAGCCGGGGGAGCACCTGCTCCTTAGGGCAGAGATGAAGCTTCCCGGGGTTGCCTGGCTGGAGTTCACGGCCTCTCCGTGCGAAGCGGGTGCCACGTTGCTCACCCAATCCTCCTATTTCTCACCCAAAGGCCTCTCCGGAGTCCTCTACTGGCAAGCGCTCCTGCCAATCCACAGAATCGTTTTCAACGGATTGATCCGGAGGGTAGCCGGTATTGCTTTGCGATCAAGCGAACACGTGTGATCTGTCGCCGGTCTACGATTCGGTCAGTAGCTAACTGGCCAGGGAAAATGTCAGTCAATGAGAGGACTGACATTGACGGCACAAGAGCAAGCGAGGTTACAGGTCTTGAACGCGGTGGTGACGAAGCAATGGGCTGCATCGCAGGCGGCGGAGGTTCTCGGAGTCAGTGAGCGCCACGTCTGGCGACTGCTAGCGGCCTATCGTAAGGAGGGGGCTGCGGCACTGGCGCATGGGAATCGAGGGCGCATCCCGGCGAACGCGACACCGGACGCGATGAGACAGCTGGTGGTGGCATTGGCTCGCGAGCGTTATCGCGGGATCAACCACACGCATCTCTCCGAGTTGTTGGCGGAGCGGGAGGGAGTGGCGCTATCCCGTTCGACCGTTCGCCGGTTACTGGCGGGCGCGGGACTCCCAAGTCCTCGCTTCCGGCGACCGCCGCGGCACCGGACCCGGCGCCAGCGGATGCCACAGGAAGGAATGCTGCTCTAGCTCGACGGCAGCCATCACGCCTGGCTGGAGGAGCGTGGGCCTCGCTTCTGCCTCCTCCTCGCGATCGACGATGCGACCGGGACGGCTCCCCATGCCGTGTTCCAGGAACAGGAGACCACGGAGGGTTATCTGCGCTTGCTGCGGGGCGTGGTTGAGAAGCACGGGATCCCTCTGGCTGTCTACACCGACCGGCATGCAGCCTTTGTCTCCAGGCGGTTCTCGCCGGACGAGCAGGCCGGTGCCCTCGGCGGGCGCACTCAGCTGGGGCGTGCCCTCCGAGAGTTGGGAATCACCCAGGTATTCGCCATGAGTCCCGAGGGAAAGGGTCGGGTTGAGCGGGCCAACGGGACCTTCCAGGACCGGCTGGTGGCAGAGTTGCGTCTCGCAGGCGCAAACACGCTGGTGGGCGCGAACCGTATCCTCGGGGAGTTCCTGCCCCGTTTCAGTGAGCGCTTCGGTGTGCCTGCGGCGGAGGCAGGCTTGGCCTATCGTCAACCCGATGCCGAATTCGATGTGGATAGCGCGCTCTGCATCAAGGAACGAAGACAGGTGGCGCGTGACAACACCGTTCAATACCACGGGCGCGTCTTACAGCTCTTCCCTGACGCTCACCGGCCAACCTATGCCGGTATCCGCGTTGAGGTCCAACACCGGTGGGACGGGCGCGTCCTCGTGTCTCATGGAGGGAAGGTCCTCACCCCACAGGATGCTCCTCCCCTGGCGGCCACGCTCCGCGCTCAGGCCCAGACCATTGCAGCCAACCCTCGGTTGATCTGGGAAGACTTGTCGCCGACGCCCGTGGTCAGACCGCCGCGTCCGAGAACGCCGGTGACACCCGGACCGCTGGCAGGAGACACGATCTGGTATGAGGACCCCGCGAGGAAGCACAAGCACGCGGATCTCGTCCGAGCAGGGATGGAACGGGTCCGACAGGAAGGCAAGCGGGTTGGCCGGCCAAGCGTGATCGAGCGTGAAGGCTTTGCCGAACGGTTCGGCACCGCCATGTACTGAACCGGCTTGCCGACAGCCGCACCAATCTTCGCCTCCACGTCCGCGAACCCGATCGACTCAGGCCCGGTCAACACGTACGACTGCCCCTTGAACGCATCACCCTCTGCCGTGAGCACACCCACCGCAGAGTCCACGACATCCCGAACATCGACCATCCCCGCCTTGCCATCACCCCAGTCGAAGTACACCGTTCCCTGTTCCTGAACGGTCTGCGCGGCCATCATCGTGTTCTGCATGAAGAACGTCGGCTGAAGCAACGTCCACTCGCAACCGGACGCCTTCAGGTCGTCATCAGACTCCCTCAGTTGCTTGATGATTCGACTCTCCGCAGCCCCGAAAGCCGACAACCGCACGATGTACGGGGTTGCACCGGAGGCCTTCAATGCGCCCAGGAAATTCTTGGTCTGCTGCGAAGCCGTCTCACCGTTCCAGGTCAACAAGTACACCTTGTCGACGCCCTCGAACACCGACGCAGGCAGCGTGGAGGGGTCGTCCAGATCCGCGACCACGACCTCAGCACCTTGGCTCCTGAGCCCCTCCGCCTTTGCCGCGTCCCGAACCAGCGCGCGAACCGGGTAGCCCTTGCTCAACAACTCCGCGGCCACACCCTGACCAGTATTCCCGGTCGCACCCGTCACCAATATCACTCCAGCCATCACGGCCCCCTCTTTCCACTTCGCCTTTTCGCTTCGACCAGAATGCCTACCCGACCAGCTCGGGGATGCGCTTCGTCAGCTCCGCCCAGTCGTCACCGATCGCCTTTTCAATCAGCCCCTTGGCTCCCTCGAACGCAGGCTCCGGCATCACCATCTTCCAGATGCGCGTCATGTTCTCCCGGTCGTCGTGACCCATCAGCGGGAACATCCACCCCACGAGTTCGGGGAAGCGGTCCATGGGAACGCCAGCGGCCATCTTGCCAACGATCTGTCCCTGCTCAGGCATCTCGATCTGCTCGCGCATGATCCGGTAGAGGTGCGTGTCTTCTTTGTCCAAGTGGTGCGCCAAGTGGAACTTGAACGCTGCCGTCACCCGCGCCGTCACCAGCGCGTCCGACGAACTGATCGCGCTCGTCAGCGATTCGAAGAGCCTGTCCAGCCCCCGATGATCGGCTTCGTAAGCCTCTGCGACCAATGGCGCGACCTTCTCGATCGCCGGGAACACCGCATCCTCTTCGCCGTCTGCATGCCACACCAGGATCTCGTTGAAGAAGCTGTAGCGCGCGATAACCGCAGAAAGGTCGCCCTTCCCCTTCGCCGCCTCGAACGCCGCCGCATCTATCGCGTCGATGTCATTCCTGAACGCATTGTGGATCGCCACCACCGCATCGATTAGTCTTGCCATGATTTGCCTTCTGGCCATTGCATTTTTTTGCATATGCAACTGTTGCGAGCGCCGCAATCATACACGCAGTACATGCGTTGTCAATAGTTGATTCCGCACGCTTATCAACCTAGACTCCCAGCATGAGCAACGCATGGACGGAAAGTGATGGACGGGCTTGGTGGGCGTTCCTCAGATCGAACACCCTCGTCATCAGAGAACTCGGCAACGCCAGCCAGGAGCAAGACATGCCCCTGGAGTGGTTCGATGTCCTAGTCAACGTATACCAGTGGCCTCAAGACCAGATGCCCCTAGGTGACCTCGTCGACAACGTCGCCCTCAGCCGCAGCGGCCTCACCCGCCTACTCGACCGCATGGAGAAAGCCGGCCTCATCGAGCGCCGCCTCTCCACCACCGACAGGCGCAAGTTTGACGTCAACCTCACGCAGAACGGCGTGCAAGAACTCGAGCGAGTGAATCCCGCGATCCAGGCTGCCGTCTCCGAGGCCTTCCTGAAGCACCTCACCGACGCCGAGAAGGGGATGCTCCACCAAGCCCTCGCCAAGGTCATCCGCGCCAACGAGGCCTGATTTCACGCGCACCGTTCGGCACAGCCACGCCTCCAATAGCTAGAATCTCCCCATCTAACACGCGGAGGTGCGCCCACGGACGCAACGACCGTCGAAGGCTCATCCCGCCAATGGCGCAACCTATCGCTGCTGGCCCTCGCTGAGCTCCTTGGCCTAACGCTCTGGTTCAGTTCGTCCGCCGTCACCCCATCCATCCAAGATGACTGGGCGCTAACCTCTGGCGAAACCGCCTGGCTCGTCATGGCCGTCCAGATAGGCTTCGTCGTCGGCACCTTCGTCAGTGGCCTCCTGAACCTCCCCGACATCATCCCGTCCCGCAAGCTCTTCGCCATCGCCGCCATCCTCGGCGCGATCTCCAACGCAGCTTTCGCCCTCCTCGCCGACGGCCTCATCGTCGGCATCGCCTTCCGCCTGCTCACCGGCCTCTTCCTCGCTGGGGTCTACCCACCTGGCATGAAGCTCGCCACCACCTGGACCGTCCGCAATCGCGGGCTCGCCGTTGGCCTCGTCGTCGGTGCACTCACCATCGGCTCAGCGTCCCCGCACCTCGTGCGATCCCTCGTCGATTTCGAGTGGCCCCAGGTCGTTCTCGTCTCATCCGCCCTCGCCGCCCTCGGCGGGGCCATCGTCTTCTTCTTCGTAGAGGAAGGCCCCTTCACCACCCGTGGAGCGAAATTCGACCCGCGATTCCTCCAGCGCATGTTCACCGACCGCAGCCTCCGGCTCGCCAACCTTGGCTACCTCGGCCACATGTGGGAGCTCTACGCCATGTGGACATGGATCCCCGTCTTCCTCAACGAACTCCTGACCGACCGTGGCCAGAGCGTCACAGCGGCATCCGTCCTCGCCTTCAGCATCATCGCCGTCGGTGGAGCCAGTTGCGTAGCAGCGGGCCTCGTCGCCGATCGTTACGGCCGCACCGCCACTACCAGCGCCCTCATGGCCCTCAGCGGTGGGTCGGCCATCGCGGCCATCTTCTTCACCAGCGCCACCCTCTGGCTACTGCTCCCCGTCCTCTTCCTCTGGGGTGCCACCATCGTGGCCGACTCCGCCCAGTTCTCCGCAGCGATATCTGAACTCAGCCCACCCGAGTACGTAGGCTCCGCCCTCACAATCCAGACGTCCCTCGGCTTCCTGCTGACCCTCGGCTCCATCCAACTCGTCCCCGTGATCGTCGACTTCGCGGGCTGGCCGGGCGCATTCGCGCTCCTAGCGGTCGGCCCCGCCCTCGGCATCGTCGCCATGCTCAGCCTCCGACGCCTCCCCGAATCCCTCGCCCTCGCCTCCGGCCACCGCTAGCCGTCGACGTCACCGCTCGCACGCGTGCCCACCCCGCCCTTAAACACGACAGGCCTGGAATGATTCCAGGCCTGTCGTGACTACCAATTGATGGGGAAAAACCAACGATTGGCAGAGGCTAAGCGATGCCTACCGGCAAACCAGGGATGTTCACTCGCAGGCGGTAAAGCCCCGTTCGCGACGTCAAGTACAGCCCCTTCCAGTCCGGGTCGCCCCAAGCGCAGTTCGCCGGGATCTCCGGCGTACGGATACGACCCAACAGCGTGCCTTTGGGTGAGAAGATCCAAAGCCCCGACGGCCCCGTCGAGTACACGTTGCCCTCAACGTCTACCTTCATCCCGTCCGGGTTCCCCTGCTCCATCTCCTGCGCTGCCAGTTCAGCGAAGATTCGCCCATTACCCAGCGATCCGTCAGAACTCACCGGGTATGCGTTGATCAACCGTGGCGACGAGTCGATGACGTACAGCGTCTTCTGGTCTGGCGAGAACGCCAACCCGTTCGGGCGTTCCAGGTCCGTGAGCACCGCCGTCAGCCCCGTCCCGTCCGGCGCCACCTTGAACACGCCGTTGAACGGCACCTGCTTATCACGAGACTGGTTCGTCAGCCCGTACGGCGGGTCAGTGAAGTAGATCGTGCCATCGTTGCGCACCACCACGTCGTTCGGACTGCTCAACCGTCGCGTCTCGAAGCGCGACGCCAGCACCGTCAGCGTGCCATCTGGCTCCGTCCGCGTCACGCGCCGCGTCCCGTGCTCGCACGTTATCAGTCGACCCTGCGAGTCCAACGTCTGGCCGTTCGAGTTGCCGCTCGGGTACCTGAACGTCGTGACCGATGGCCCCTCTTCTTGCATCTCGTACCGAACGATGCGGTTTGACGGTATGTCGGAGAACAGCAAGTGATCCCCGCGCCAAACGGGCCCCTCAGTGAAGGCGAAGCCGGTTGCCAGCAGTTCCACCTGCGGGTCGCTGCCGATCAACCGAACGAGATCAGGATGAATGGACTCAACACTACTGGCCATTGGATCAGCCTCCCCGGCCCTATTGATTCGAACAGATTCGAGCGGCGCCACGCCGCGTATTCTGAAACGCACGTTTTCACCCCTCGCGCGAAACGTCAAGGCATGCCGACCCTACCCCTCCACCAAGTTCCTCCGTATAAAATAAGCCCATGCTCTTCCGTGGCTTCCAGCCCTCCATCGGCAAAACCACGCCGCTAGCCTCCCTCATCGACGCCTGGACGCAGGCGCCAACAACGTCACGCGCTCCCACCATCGTTGGCATCGACGGCCCAGCGGGCGCAGGCAAAACCTCGCTCTGCAAAGCCCTCGCCACCCTCAGCCCAGCGATCTCCGTCGTCCACATGGACGACTTCTTCGTGCCCCCCGCGCTCCGCGTCGCACTCGAAGAGGAGTTCGGACGCCAGATCGACTGGCGACGTGTCGTTGAGCAGGTCGTCGTCCCGCTCACCAACGGCCTGCCTGGCCGCTACCAACGCTTCGATTGGCCCACCTACGCCCTCCAGGAGTGGCACGACGTCCCCGCAGGCGGCATCGTCCTCCTTGATGGCGTCTACTCGACCCGCGAAGAGATATCGCCGTTCCTCGACCACCGAGTCTGGGTCAGCGTTCCCCGTGACCTCGGCCTCGAACGCGGCATCCAGCGCGACGGCGAGGAGAGCCGCGATTGGTGGATGACCGATTGGGTCGAGGATGAAGACCGCTACATCCTCATCGAGCGCCCCGAACACCTCGCTGATGTCGTCATAGACGGCATCTCCGGCCAGGAGCATTTCGCGAAAGGCGAGTTCCTCCGCATCCGGTAACCGTCATGGCAATCGGCTGCTAGAATCGCCCGCATCTCGCTCGCCGCTATTCATGCCAACTACTCACGGAGGCCACGATGCGCATCGATGTCCACGCCCACTTCCTTCCCGAGTCCCTCGAAGATCAGATACGCAATCGCGGTGGTGCCGCTGGCCCCGCTGCCAACATGCGCGACTCGCTCTCCAACCTCGACATCCGACTCGCCGACATGACCGAGCGTGGCATCGACATTGAGCTCATCTCGCCCGCACCCTGGACCATCAACTCCGACCCGGCCAACGTCACTCTCGTCAACAACGAGATCGCCAAGGCCATCGCCCCCCACTCCGACCGCCTGATCGGCCTAGCGGGCGTCTCCATGCAAGAGCCTGAGCAAGCGGCGCGTGAACTTGAGCGGTGCGTCAAAGACCTCGGCTTCCGGGGCTGCGAGATCCTCACCAACGTCCATAGCGAGAATCTCCACGAGCGCAAGTTCGCGCCCTTCTACAAGAAGCTCGCGGAACTAGACGTGCCCGCCTTCGTCCACCCCGCCAACGTCCTGGGTGCCGACCGGCTCAAGCCCTTCTTCCTCAACAACCTCATCGGCAACCCCACTGACACCGCAGTCGCGGCCGCCAGCCTCATCTTCGGTGGCGTACTCGCCGAGCTACCCACGTTGAAGTTCGTCCTCGCCCACGGTGGCGGCACCTGCCCCCTCCTACGTGGACGCTGGGAGCACGCCTGGGAGCTACACCTCGTCGAGGACGCCATGATCACGCGCCCCCCGTCCGAGTACTTCCGCAAGCTCTACTTCGACACCCTCACCCACAGCACCCAAGCGCTCAACTCGCTCGTCGAGCAGGTCGGCGCCGACCGCGTCATGCTCGGCAGCGACTACCCCTTCGGCATGGGTGACTTCACCCCACCCGCCTCCGTCGCCGCCCTACCCCACGCCTCAGACGCCGACAAAGACCTGATGTTCTCCGGCAACGCCATCCGCCTCTTCAACCTGGATATCTAAACCCCATGACTCTTGCCAACAGGCCCCTAGAGAACAAGATCGCCCTCGTCACCGGCGGTGGCTCAGGCATCGGCCAAGCCATCGCTGAGCGCCTCACCGCCGATGGCGCGACCGTCGCCGTCAACACACGTTCAGGCGCTGGCCAAGCCGTCGCTGACGCCATAGGCGGCTCGTTCTATCAAGCCGACCTCGCCAGCATGGACGCCACCCGCGCCCTCGGCCAACGCGTGCTCGCGGATCTGGGTCGCGTCGACATCCTCGTCAACAACGCTGGCTACAACCACATCGCCCCCGTCGACGAATTCCCAGAAGACATCTTCGTCGAGATGCTCCAGGTCATGACCGTCGCCCCGTTCCAGCTTGTCAAGCAAGTCCTCCCCGGCATGAAGGAGCGAGGATGGGGTCGCATCATCAACATCGCCTCCACCCACGCCATCGTCGCCAGCCCCAACAAATCGGCCTACGCAGCAGCCAAGCACGGCATCGTCGGCTTCACCAAATCCCTCGCCCTTGAAGTCGGCGAACTCGGCATCACCGCCAACGCCATCTGCCCCGCCTTCGTCCGCACCCCCATGACCGAGCGCCAGATCGCATTCCAGATCCAAGCAACCGGCCTCACCGAAGACGAAGTCATCCGCACCCTCATGGTTGGCCCCTCCGCCACCAAACGCATGATCCAACCCGACGAAGTCGCCGCCCTCACCGCCTACCTCGCCTCCGACGCCGCCCGCTCCATCACCGGCACCGCCCAACTCATCGACGCCGGCTGGACCGCAAGTTAGGCAGGGCCCGCCCTGCACCCACCCACTGCCGCTCGCCCTCCACCAGCGTTGAATCCCCAGGGAGTGCAGATGCACGCCTCTGCCGGGGGCG
>JAQCEV010000060.1 GCA_027618515.1 Chloroflexota bacterium
ACATCATGCCCGACCGGAGCAGGGAATCCACTTATCCCCACTGTTCAGTTTTCCGGAGCCACCTCTATCAGGCGCCGAAGTTAGGCACGCAGGAACGGATCAACTGCGGTGCTGATCCGCCTTCTTCGCCGCTTCCTCAGGTGGCTTGATATTGCGGAATACGGCCCACAGCGAGAGGTCATACGCGATTTTGATGATCCCCGACGCGACCAGCGGCGCGGACGCTGATATGGCCGTCCACATGAACGTCGACACTGACGGCCCCACGGTGTTCGCAGCACTACGCCCCAACTGCTGCATGCTCGCCATCGCCACTCGCTCTTCTGGCCCAACGATCGCCATGATGTACGAGTCGCGCGTGGGCACGTCCATCTGACTGAAGAACGCGCGCGCCTGCCAGAACGTGATCGCCAGCCAACCCCAGGGGGAGAATGCGGCCCCGATCAGGAACAGATTAGCCGGGATGTGCGTGAACACCATCGTATTCAGCAGCCCTATCCGATTCGCGATCTTCGCGGCCACCCACATCGAAGACGTGGTCAGCAACTCCGACACGAAGAACACCAACGAGAGCTCAGCCAGTTCAAGGCCGAACCGCTCGTAGAACCAATACGCGGCTAGGGTTTGTATGATCAGCGCGCCACCGAAGGAGTCGACGGTAAACAACCCGGTCAGCATGAAGATCCGACGTCGCGACGGCAGCATGAACGGGTTCGTCAACGCTGGTGCACGCTTATGCGCGGGCGGGCTCGAAAGCGCGCTGTACAGGATCGCCACGATGAGCAGCGATGCCGTCAGCAACACCAGCATGATCTTGAACGCGTCCGTCTCATCGAGCCCGGACACCGACGCGAGCAGAACTGGCAGTCCGGCGCCCAGCGCGCCGATGGCCCTCGCGAAGGTATTGGCTATCCGGTACAGGGCGAACGTATCGGTGCGTTTCGTGGGATCAGCCGCTTCCGCAATACCGGCCTGGATGAGCGGTTGCGTCGCGCCCATCGCCCCACCTTGCGCTCCGCTGAGCGCACCGACGAACGCGAACACCGCGAGTAGCACGACGTTGTCGGTCACGATCAGCGCCACGAATGCCAGCGACGAGCTTAGCGTCAGCCCCACCAGCAATCGCTTGCGTCCCAATCGCTCCGACACGAACGCGATGGCGAATGCGAAGAACGCGACGCCAGCCGCGCCAACCGTGAAGTACGCACCGATCTCCACCAAGCTGAGGCCGATCCCGTGCAGGTACACCGCCAGCGACACCGACAGGAATCCCTGGCCGAACGCTCGAACCGAGCTCGCCAGGATCAGCAGCTTCGCATCCCTGCTAAGCCAGCCTGCCCCCAAGGCTCCCTTCACTTTATCGACCGCTGTGATCAATGCAAGTACCCCGAGTCTTCGGAAAACGTCTGGTAGAGCAGCACCACCGATACGACGATGACCCATAGCAGGAACAGCATCGTCATCAACTCAGGCGCGACGAACATCGGTGCGAACACCAGTAGTAGTGATATCCACCCTAGCCGAGCGGGCAGAGCGCCTGACCGTATGCTGACCACCGACGTTGCCGCCACCAACGCCGCCATTGGTGGCGCCAACACGAACAGGTGATCCCAGCGCAGTACTAGAAGAGTCTTCGCCACCTGCCAGTCGCCCTCGAAGCTGGCCACGTGCGAGCCCGCGAACCCCAGCGTCGCCACGATGAGCAGCATCGCTCCCGCCGTGATGCCCGCTCCGTACGCCACGGAGGGCATCCAACCGTGGCCTTGTCCTTGGCCACCCTGTGCCCGCTCAAGCCGATGACGCAAGAATGGCAAGAACCATAGCAAAAAGAAAACGCTGGCTGCCATCAGGAACGCCCCGAAGCGCAGATCCTCGCTACGTTGGTTGTAATCGATTGCGACGATGCCTGCGACATCGGTAGGGGCGGTCGTCTCGCCTGTCCCCAGCGAGACCTGCAAACTGATCACGACGAGAACAGCGAACAAGATGCCGCTCACCGCGCCGATGCGATCCCACATTGCGCTCTCGGGCATCCCGCCTCCTAGTGACTGGAGTTGTTCCACGGCCTGGATGGCGCTGGCCAGTTTACCCGTCGCACACCCGTGACCGGTTGCCCTTCGGTGGCGATTCAGACTAGATTGTCAGAACACGCGAGTGCGCGCAGCGTTCGCTAGATGAGCGACCGCCGAACTTATCAGATCTGGAGACAAACGATGCTGAGCGTCGATGCGAATGAGAAACTGACCCAAGTAGGGAAGGGCACGCCTATGGGCGAGCTCATGCGCCGGTACTGGCACCCCGTTGCCGCGACCGTCGAACTGGACGAACGTCCTACGAAATCGGTTCGCCTGTTGGCTGAGGACCTCGTCCTCTACAAGGATCGGTCGGGAACCTACGGCTTGCTTGACCGACTGTGCCCCCACCGTCGCGTAGACCTGTCTTACGGCATCCCTGAAGAAAACGGCCTGCGTTGCATGTACCACGGCTGGATGTTCGACGAAACCGGCCAGTGCATCGAACAGCCCTTCGAGGAGACCGTCCACCCCGATGGCCGCTTCAAGGAAAAAGTGCGTATCGCGGGCTACCCCATCGAAGAGATGGGCGGCATGCTCTGGGCCTACCTTGGCCCCACGCCCGCGCCGCTTCTGCCCCGGTGGGACCTATTCGTCTGGGATAACGTCCTGCGCGACATCGGCGAGACCCACCTTCCGTGCAATTGGCTTCAGTGCATGGAGAACTCCCTAGACCCGGTTCACTTAGAGTGGCTCCACGGCTACTGGTCTAACTACCAGTTGGAACTCATGGGTACGGAAGCCAGAGTTATCCCCCCGAACAAGCGCCACACGAAGATCAGCTTTGAGCCGTTCAAGCACGGCATCATCAAGCGCCGCACCTACACCGACACCACCGAGGACGACACTCCTTGGAAGGTCGGCCACCCTGTCGTGTTCCCGAACTGGCTTCGCGTTGGTACCGGGTTCCAGATGCGCACGCCTGTCGATGACACCAACACCATCCACTGGCACTACAACGTGTACGCGCCTCCCACGGGCGTGACCGCGCCCAAGCAGGACGTGATCCCGCACCGTGAGGTACCCCTACGCCACGAAGACGGGCGTTTCGCCGTCGACTACACCATCGGCCAGGACACCATGGCTTGGGTGACGCAGGGCGCTATCGCCCAGCGGAATCTCGAAAAGCTTGGCGAATCGGACAAAGGCATCATCATGTACCGGCGTCAGCTCCAGGAGCAGATGGACATCGTCGCTGCTGGCGGCGAGCCCTTGAACACCTTCCGTGACCCTGGAGAGAACGAGATCATCGAGCTCTGGCAGGAGAATCAACTCGGCAAGCGACTCGTCCTCCCACGCAACAACCACGTCCCGCTGGACGGCCAGTGGGATCCCGAAACCGGCGACGTGTCCGTCGCCCCCACGGGCAAGCATGCACCTGTTGGACTCCGAGTCCAGCGCATCTACGACGAAGCCGCTGAGGCTGCAGGCATCAAGCTGCAATAGCAGTGGACCAGGTTCGCGATAAAAAAACAGAGGGCTCGGATTTCCGAGCCCTCTGTTTCTGTCGTTCGATTGGCGTTGCTAGCTAGGCAGCACAGCCGTGACTTGGCACTGCATCAGCATGCCGCCGCCTAGGTTTGACTCCTCAGCATGGCGGGCAGGCCTGTCGTTCTCGTCCGGGAACATCGCCAACCAATGCGGATCGACGAATTTTCGGTCGTCACGATCCTTCATGCGGATCGTCATGTAGATGATGTCATCCACGGTTCCACCGGCGAGTTCGATCACGCTCTTCACGTTCTTGAACATCATCTCCGCCTGGCCCGCCGCGTCCTCTGGCATCGAATCGCTGTCCGCGTCCCGACCGCTGATGCCCGACGTGTACACCATGTTGTCGATGCGCACACCCAGCGAGATCGGAGCCCTGTGGCCCATCCCCGGTAGATCAATAACCTGACGTCGTCACATGGTTCCCTCCTTGGGTCTACTCTCGCTATTTAAGCGAGGGAGCGACCTACCCCGTCGCCCCCTTTTCGCTTCTAACTATTCCGATCCCTGCGCCATCCCGCGCCAACCGAATCATACGTCCGCGCGCAGGGCCTAATCACGCCCACCAACCTCAGCGCCGAACGCCGCTTATAGGTGAAGGACGCGTCCTTCTTAGCCGAGGGGGCCCATGTAGGTTTGGTCGGCGTAGGTGTCTGACAGCGGCTTGATCGTCTCGGGCCACTCGCTGATCGGCGTGTGTTGGATCGTGCCTCGTGAGCTTCCCTGCCAGCCAACGTTCTCCATGTAGCAGTACAACTGGATCGCGTGGCCCTCCGGATCGATCGCGTATGCCGCGTAATCGACGCCTGGGTGCAACGACGCAGGCACCTCGCGGATCTCCACACCGTTCTCCTTCAGAAAAGCGACCGCATTGCGCAACTGCTCGTAGGAGCCGACCTCCACGCCGAAGCTAGCGCACGTGCTCCCTTCCCAGAAGCCCATCTCTTTGCGCATCGACTTCGGCCACAAGCTCAAGCTGTGGTGTTCCGTGCCAGCGCGGAGGAAAGCGAAACGCTTACCCTCGTACTGCACATCCTCCGTCAGCGTGAAGCCCATCTCCTCCGTGTAGAAGCGCACGGCCGCGTCCACGTCGTCAACGAAAATATCCACCGGGCCTATCTTCGTGACCTTGAACGGACGTGCCAGCAGCATGCCCTCAACGTCGAACTTGCGAGGCAGATCTTCCGTGTCTCGGAAGCCAGACGTCAGATCGATACCCTTCGCCACCGCCTCCTCAACCTCGTCCTCTTCGGACGGCTGGGGTAGGGAGGCCTTCTCAGTGAACTTCCGGTAGTACATGTCCAACGGCTTGGAGCGACCGTCCCAGCCGATCTGCTCCATGCCGTAGTAGAGCTCGTTGGTGTGCCCATCCACGTCCAGCACGTAGGTGTGCCAATTGCTTCCTGGCATATCGCGCCCAGAGCGGTTGATGTGAACCTCGTGCTCCTGGAAGTACTCGACCGAGTTCACGACCTCGGCGAGTGACCCTGTTTGCCAGGTGATCTGGTTGATGTTCTGGTCGCCTGAATCGACCCCCCGCATCGCGTCCAGCGTCTTCTTCGGGAACAACACGAACGCGTGGTGGTCGCCGCCATAGTGGAAGAAACGACCTCGGGTATCGGTGATGCCCATATCCTCGAACTTCTTCGCGCGCTCGGGGCTGGAGGCGAAGTTGTTCATATCGGACATCTTGAAACCCAGTAAGTTCCGGTAGAAGTCCAGGCTGCTGTCCATGTTTACAACGTTGAACCCAAAGTGTCCGAGCCTGCGGATCTTGAACGGCCGATCCATCTGAACCCCGCCCACGTTGTATGTCTTGTTCTGAGTCGCCATGGGTCGCCTCCTCGATAATCTGGCATGATCTGGAGCTTATTGGCTTTCGCACCGCCAGAGCGAAGCCCTAACTGCGGTGCCCTACGTAAGGTCAGTGATCTTCTTCTCGATCTGCTCCACCGCCGGGAAATCCTCGTCGATCAGCTTGTAGCAACGCTCCACGTACAACTGCGCCAACATCGCGCCATCTGCAGATGCGTCTTTCGCTGCCGCGCGTACCTTGTCTGCCCAGTAATGCTCAGGCAACAGGCGTTCTAGCGCGGCTATCGATGCGTCTGTCTCCTCTATGAGAGTTTCGTCGTTGCGCTCTGTCGCGAAGCGCATCGTCCCCACGAGCTTCGACATCTCGCCGAGCTTTTCGCGATCGTTCATCAGTTCGAACAGCACGTGTTCTACCCGCGCACCGCCCTCGTTCGCGCTCCGCTCGTCCACTGCGCGTAGATCTCCCTGTGGCGTGTCGCCCTGCTGCGCATCGCCTAAGGGAATGGCCGTTGGAATGCCGCCGCTCTGCTCGTAAAGAGCGTTGTACTCCTGAACGACCTCCGCTGTCTCGCTCATAGCGGCAGCGATGTCACCGAGAACAACGTTCCCGCCAGCGATCAGGTCATCGCCTCGGGCACGCGCAAGTTTGTCCAGGTAGTCAATGCTCTCTACCTTCTCCGGTACGGGGGGAGCCGCAAAGCTGCTCATGCCCTGTCCCATGATGTCGCCAGCCATTCCTCCTAGTTGGGAGGCCAGCAGCGGCGGCAGGTATTTACCCATGTCCATCGTGATAGGCAGTATGAGAACGTACGTCGCCAAGATGTCGGCGCCAGCGTGAAAGTAGACGATCGCGTGGCCCCGTGGGGCGGACGCATCGCCGAGTTCAAAGGTGAGGGCCAAAGTTTCTCTCCTATCGTCTCTTAGCGGTCATTATAGAAGTGTTTACATTGTGCCGCCGCCTGGACACGATGGATCTTGTTGACACTCCCTCGGGGCATACGTAACCTACCGTAACACTCACGGCAAAAGGCCGTGTGAGAGAGGCGTGGGGCCATTAGGGGCTCCATGTTTGATTAACCGGGTTGAGCGCTAGCGTCCCCCCACAATTTAGTTCCGGCGGCAGATGGAAGCTCGTAGCTAGATGGACGACGCAGTGGCTTGTGCTGTTCGCCCTCTGGATGGCATTCTCTGGTGTGTTCGTCGCAGAGTTCATGATCATCGGTGGGATTTCCGCCGTCGGCGCGATAGCCGTCTCTGAACTCCTGTTTCGTGGCAGCCATGAGGGCACGTACGCCAGCGCTCCCCGCAGCGTGCCGTGGTACGTCAAGACCGTACTCAGGTTCTTGGTCTACCTACCATGGCTCGCCTACCAGATTGTCATCTCAAATTTCCACGTTGCTTTCCTCGTACTGCACCCCAAAATGCCTATCGATCCCACCCTCGTGGAGTTCGACACTACTCTCGTATCCGAGCGTGCCCAGGTGACCCTCGCCCAGTCAATCACGCTCACCCCTGGCACGGTCACGGTCGATGCCTCTGACGGCAAATTCCTGATTCATTGCCTGTCGCGCACCACTCGGCAGGGCATCGAGGACGGCGTGCTCCAGAAGCGCGTCGCCCAGGTCTTCGGCGAGCCGTGGGTCGAGCATGTTGAGCTGACAGATATCGAGTCGGCCAGCCAGGTGCCGCAGTGACTGAATTCTCCGCGACCGCAGGGCTGCTGATCGCCTTCATGTTCGGCCTTAGCTATCGCCTCATCCGCGGGCCCCGGGTATACAACCGGCTGCTCGCAGCTGGTGCTATGGGTACGTTTGCCATCGTGCTGCTGGCGGTGATGGGGTACCTGTTTGAGCGCCCCGATATGTTCGTGGATCTCGCGCTCACCTACGCGCTGCTCAACTTCATCGGCACTGTTGCCGTCGCCAAGTACCTGGAGAACCACCCTGAAGAGCGTGAACCTGGACAACCTGGCGAGCCGTCGGAAGGGATCGCAGGATGAACGTTGTCAGCCTCATCGTCATGTCGTTCGGCCTGTTCTTCCTAGCCGTCACCGTCATCGGATTGATCCGACTGCCTGGCTTCTTCGCCCGGGTGCACGCCGTGTCCAAATCCGAAACCCTGGGCCTCGCCCTCGTGTTCACCGGCCTCATGATCCATGAAGGCATGACCCTCGTGAGTCTCAAATATGCGCTCATCATCATGTTCGTATCTCTCGCCAACCCGGTTGGAGCCCACGTCCTGACCCGCGCCGCCGTGCGCACCGGCATCCTACCGTTGCACCTCCAGCGCTCTACCCCTAGAGCGAACGAGCAGCCCGATCAGCAAGGGGAACCCCAATGATCTGGCAGCTTGAACTCGCCCTCTTCGTGATGCTGATAGTAGTCGCCATAATCGCGCTTGAGGTCGATGACCTCGTCGCGGCCTTAGCGGCGCTGACCGCGTACAGCTTCATCGCCGCCGCCTTGCTCGCAATGATGAGCGCGGTGGACGTTGCCTTGACTGAGGCGTCCTTGGGCGCCGGAATCACCGGAGTGTTGCTTATCGGTGGCATCAGCCTCATGCGACGGAGGTCCGTCGATTGAAGTGGCTCACGCTCGCATTCCTTGTCAGTTTTGCGGGGTTGTTCGTCTACGTGTCTGCCGACTTGCCAGACCGAGGCGACCCTCACGCGCCAGCCAACGAGCATCTCGCGGCCGAGTTCATCGAGCTCACCGCAGAAGAGATCGAGATACCCAACATCGTGTCCGCCATCCTGGCCGACTTCCGGGGATACGACACCCTTGGCGAAACGATCGTGATCTTCACTGCGGGTCTCGCAGTGCTGTTGGTTCTTCAGACGGGGTACAAACGCAATGACTGATCGCCACGACAGCGTCATCCTGCACTTCGTAGTGCGCGTGTTCATGGTGCCGTTCATCGTCATGTTTGGTGCCTACGTCTTCATCCACGGTGAGTTGAGCCCCGGCGGCGGATTCCAGGCGGGAGCCATCGTCGCATCGGCCTTTGTCCTCGCGCGCCTGACGCTCGGCACGGAGCATGCCTCTCCCCGTTTCCCGACGCGCTACCTTATTTGGCTTGCGAGTTTCGGTGTAGGCATCTACGTCATCGCCGGAATGGTCCCCATGTTCTATGGCGCCAACTATCTCGACTACAACAGCCTCCCAACGGCGTGGTTCAACGACATCGCTGAGCATCACCGGACGGCACGCGCCATGGGAATCTTCATCGTTGAGGTCGGCGTCTTCATCGGCGTTTTCAGCGTCCTCGTTATCATGTACGACTACCTCACCCTACGGTTCCGGGAGGGTGAAGATGATTGACGAGATCGCCGCAAGGTTCCCCTATTGGGCAAGCGGAGTGCTGATAGCGGTCGGCCTCTACGGCATGATCGGCAAACGCAGCCTCGTCAAGAAGCTCATCGGGATGAACATCTTCCAGTCAGCAATCATCCTGTTCTTCATCGCTGGCAGCATGAGGGACGGCGCGACGCTCCCCATCCTGTTGATTGAGGATGGCCACATCCTCACGCCTGTCGATCCTGAACTCTACGTCAACCCGCTACCGCACGTGCTCATGCTCACGGCCATCGTCGTCAGTGTCGCGATCACCGGCGTTGCCTTGGCGTTCCTGATCCGCATCTACCGGGAGTACCAAGACCTCGACGAGGAATCCCTCTTGAAGAAGGTGCGCTGATAACGGACCAGCTGCCGATCCTCATCGTTCTGCCACCCATGTTGGCCGCCCTCATCGTGCCTGTGGTAGCCCGGCTCCGCTACGAGCTTGGCTTCATCCTTGCGCTCGCTGGCGTTGGCCTGTCGGCTGCCGCATCGATCTGGTCCTTGGTCTACGTCCTAGACAACGGGACCATGCACTACAACCTGGGTGGCTGGGCCCCACCCGTCGGCATCGAGTACGTCGTCGATCTGATATCGGCCTTCGTTGCCGTCATCGTCACATCGGTCGCGACGCTCGTCATCATCGGCACGCGACGCTGGGCCGACCGTGAGGCGGGTGATCGACTGGGTTCGTTCTACGGCCTCGTCATGCTGCTCATCACTGGCCTAGTGGGCATGGTCGTCACGGGCGACTTGTTCAACTTGTTCGTCTTCCTGGAGATATCGTCGCTCGCAGCCTACGCGCTCGTCTTCCTGGGCGGCGGCCGTGCCATGCTCGCCGGTTTCCGATACCTGATCCTGGGCTCGGTAGGTGGATCGTTCTACATGCTGGGCGTGGGATTCCTCTACTTCAGCACCGGCACACTGAACATGGGCGAGATGAAGGACATACTGACCGACGACGCGACCGCACGTTCCGTGCAGGCAGGAGCCGCGTTCATCTTCGCCGGTCTCGGTCTGAAGATGGCCCTCGTCCCCATGCACCTCTGGTTGCCCGACGCCTACACATTCGCACCGTCGTCAGTGAACACGTTGATTGCCCCCATCATGACCAAGGTCGGCGCCTATGCCATGATCCGCATGTTCTTGAGTGTCTTCCCGGACGGCTACCTGAAAGATGTGGTACCCATCGGCGACGCCCTGCTGGTACTCGGCTTGATCGGCATCATCTTCGGATCGGTCGCCGCCATGTCCCAGAAAGACATCCGGCGCATGCTCGCTTACTCGTCCATCAGCCAGCTCGCGCTCATCGCCGTCGGCGTGGGCCTGGGGACACCTCTAGGTCTGGTCGCCGCGTTGCTGCACATCATGAACCACGCCGTCATGAAGGCCACCCTATTTATGGCGGCAGCGTCCGTTCGGTTTACGAGCGGCATCACCCAAGTCGCCGACTTCACCGGCCTAGGGCGACGCATGCCGTTCACCATGGGCGCGTTCACCCTTGGTGCTCTGGCCATGGTCGGCATACCGCCCGCCACCGGCTTCTTCAGCAAATGGTATGCCGTCCAGGCGGGTATCGAGTCGAGCCAATGGATCGTTGTCGCTGTCGTGTTGGTCAGTTCTCTGCTGACGGCCGTATACCTATTCAGAATCCTCGAGAGTGCCTACTTGCACCCGCTTCAGCCTGAGCCGTCCCACGGCCACGATGTCCCAGACGGATTCGGAGAGACAGAGCAGGAGCTTGCACTCGAGGCTCAGGCACGCGAGGCCCCCCTGGACATGGCCATCCCGACCGTCGTTCTTGGTCTGTCTACGGTCGTGCTCGGCGTACTGAACGCCGTGATCGTCATCAATATCCTTGAGCCGGGCATCGCATGATCGAGACATACTCCTCCATCACGCCGCTCATCGCTGTGCTGCTCCCCGTGGCCGCAGCGCTCCTCGTGCTCCTCACCGGCGAACGCTTCCGCAACGTGCGCGACTCCTGGTCCACGATCGCAGCGCTGGTCATGGTCGCCGTCGTCGCGTCGATGCTGCCTGATGTCCTCGACGGCCGCGTACCCCAGACAACGATCATTGAGATCTCACCAGGCATCGACATCATGTTGCGGGCCGATTCCGCAGGCATGATCTTCGCCCTCCTCGCGTCATCGCTCTGGGTGCTGGCGAGCGTCTACGCCGTCGGATACATGCGTGCTGAGCACGAGCACAAGCAAACACGGTTCTTCGTGGCGTATGCCCTGAGCCTCGGTGCCGCCGCAGGCGTCGCGTTCTCCGCCAACCTCCTAACCTTCGTCCTCTTCTACGAGCTACTCACGCTCGTCACCTTCCCTCTGGTCACCCACCGCGAAACGGAGGCCGCCATCGTCGCTGGCCGTAAGTACCTCACGTACACCCTCTCCGGTGGCCTCATGCTCATCGGTGGCACCGCGTGGGTTCACATGCTGGGCATCGACGGCACCTTCGTGGCTGGTGGCTTGATGGCTGACGAAAATATCTCCAAGGCCACTGCCTGGGGCCTGCTGATGTTGCTCATGGTTGGTGTCGGCGTGAAATCGGCGGTCATGCCGCTGCACGGCTGGCTTCCCAGCGCCATGGTCGCGCCGACGCCCGTATCCGCGCTCCTGCACGCCGTCGCCGTGGTGAAGGCAGGCGTGTTCGGCGTCGTCCGGATGATCGTATTTGTGTTTGGTGCCGAGCTACTGCGGGAGATGGACGCTTGGCAGGTGATCGCGGTTCTCGCCGCCGCCACGCTGCTCATCGGCTCCATGCTCGCGTTGCGCCATGACAACCTCAAGCGTCGCCTCGCTTACTCGACCATCTCTCACCTGTCGTACATCGTCTTGGGCGTCGCGCTCCTGGGTCCCATCGCGCTCACTGGCGCACTCTTACACATCGTAGGTCACGGCGTTACCAAGATTACGCTCTTCTTCGTGGCGGGCACCATAAATGCCCATACTCACAAAGAGAACGTCAGCCAACTGGACGGCATAGGACGGCAGATGCCCATAACCATGGGCGCGTTCACCCTGGCCGCGCTCAGCATGGCTGGTGTCCCGCCGTTCGTGCTCTTCACCAGCAAGTTCTACCTTGGTTGGGGTGCCGCCGAAGTCGACCAGCAGATATTCATGGTGGTCTACCTCGTCAGCGGAGTGCTGGCTGCGGGCTATCTCTTCCCCGTCGTCTATCGCGCCTTCTGGAAGCGATCGCCTGACCATGTCGCCTATGGTGAGGCCGACATGCGCATGGTTGTGCCGCTGGCTATCACTGGCGTGCTAGCCCTGTTCCTGGGCATCGCGCCCAACCTGCCATTCAGCTTCTTCGAGCTCGCCACCAACGTTGCCACCGCAGCGTTCGGCCCGGTAGAGGCCTTGGCTGGAGGCGCACGATGACAAAGAATCCTCAATTCGTAACCCTTGCGATTCTTGCGGTCGTGATCACGGGTATCGCAGACGGGATTCTCATCGTCTCCGGCAAAGAGGCTGCGGAGGTCGTTGGAGGTACCTGGGTCGAATTCTGGGCGATATTCGCGACCGTCTGGAATCTCGTGATCATCGCATTCGCGAAGTCCGCTGGAGATCGCCTCTTGCACAGGTCGCCCGACTACTACAACGAGGCAAACGATGAGTGATTTCCCTCCGTCATTAGTCTTGCTGATCGGAGCGATTGTGGCTGCGGTGGCGCCTGCAAGGATTCGTGCGTTCGTGCCGATCATCGCCTTCGGCTTCGTGTTCGTGCAGCTTGAATGGTTCCTGGAACTGCACTCGGAATTGGAATGGCGATGGCTCAGCTTCGTGGTGTATCCCTACCACATCGACACCTTCAACCAACCCTTCGCGGATATCTTTGCATTCCTCGGTATCGCCGGGGGCCTTTACGCGCTACACGTCAAGGATCGAGGGCAACACGTTGCTGTGCTCCTGTACGGCGCGAGCGCGATAGGCGTGGTGCTCGCAGGCGACCTCATCGCCGTGATCATCTCCTGGGAGATCATGGCCGTGGCTTCCGCCTACCTGGTGTTGTCGGGAGGCCAACGCGACTCACGTGGCGCTGGCGCCCGATATCTGATGGTTCACCTCATCGGTGGGTCGTTGTTCCTGGGTGGCATCCTTTGGCACATCGCGGCCACCGGATCCACAGAGATCACAGACTTTCATAACGGTCCAGCCGAGTGGATGATGTTCCTCGGAATCGCCATCAACGTGGCTGTTCCGCCCATGCACGCCTGGTTACCTGATGCGTACCCCAACGCATCTGTCACGGGCATGGTGTTCATGAGTGGCTTCACCACGAAATCGGCGGTTTACATCCTCGCCCGTGGGTTCCACGGCTGGGAAGTGCTCATCCCCATCGGCGTGTTTATGGCCCTCTACGGCATGGTCTATGCGGTCATGGCGACCGACATCCGCAAGTTACTCGCCTATCACATCATCAGTCAGGTCGGATTCATGGTGGCAGGCTTGGGTGTTGCGGGCGAGGAAGCTCTCGAAAGCGTAGCCGCGCACGCATTTACCCACGTCGCGTACAAAGGACTGCTCGTGATGGGCGTGGGAGCGGTCTTATACGCGACCGGCACGTCCAAGATGACAGAGTTGGGCGGACTTGCCCGCAGGATGCCTTGGGTCCTCGTCTTGTACATGGTTGGAGCGCTGTCCATTTCCGCGTTCCCCCTCTTCGCAGGGTTCGTCAGCAAACCTCTAGTGATAGGTGTGGTCAAAGGCGAAAGCGAATTCTTTGCGTTCGCCTTGTATATCGCATCTGTCGGCACCTTCCTGCATACCGGTCTCAAGTTGCCGTACTTCACATTCTTCGGCCCGGCACGGGCCAAACCGGTTGAGATCATCCGCAAGATTCCGCCAGGCATGTACATCGGGATGACCGCTTTGGCCGTGCTGTGCATAGGAGTTGGGCTATTCCCGTCCTGGCTCTACCATCAGCTTCACTTCGACGTCCATCCCCACGCCTACTCAGTGCCCAATATCGTCCACACGCTGGAACTCCTAGCCTTCACTGCCATCGGCTTTTGGGCGCTGCGTACCTGGCTCCGGCCCCACGATTACACATTCCTGGACACTGACTGGTTCTACCGCAAAGCGGGCAAGCCCGTGCGCATATTCATCCAGCAACCTCTTGAATGGCCCTTCACCCAGGCGGCGCGCCTCGCCACCAGAGTGGCCAACTTCGCTGGCCGCATCTCCCTGACCCCCGAGTCAGGTTGGTCGCGCCTGCTCTCCCTTGGCGGTGAGCCCTCGACCGTCATCAGCCTGCTTGGCCGCCCCCCGCTAGGCGCGGCCGTCGCAGCGATGTTCGTCACCTTTGCGGCCATCGTCTTGCTCGCTGCGGTGTTCGACTAGCCCTCAAGCGCTAGCGCTTCCCCACCACAACCTCAGCGAGCGCCTGCCCGACGATCCACACTGCCTGGTCGATCTCCTCTTTGGAAACCGTCAGCGGTGGCGTCAGCCTCAACGCATTGGGCTTGACCGGGTTCGTCAGCAACCCCCGATCCACGCACGCTTGGACCATATCGCCCGCGATGTCCTTATCGAACGCGATCGCCACCAGCAGGCCGCGTCCGCGTATTTCCGTGACGTTGGGGAACGCCTGCGCCATTCGACGCAACCCGTCCATCAGATAGGCGCCCGACTCGGCCGCGACCGCTGGCAGGTCGTTTGCCAACAGCCATGTCATCGCGCCGTATGCAGCTGCGGTCAACAGCGGATTCCCGCCGAACGTCGTCCCGTGCTCACCTGCTTCCAGCAACCCCACATCCTCTTTGAACAACACCGCCGAAACAGGGACTCCACCTCCTAGGCCCTTGCCGATCGCCACGATATCCGGAACGATCCCGTACTGCTCGAACGCAAACAACGAGCCCGTGCGCCCCATGCCTGTCTGCACCTCGTCCAGCACCAGCAATATCCCCTTCTCGTCACACCAGGCGCGTACCTCTCGCACGTAAGAGTCGTCCGCGACGAACACGCCTCCCTCACCTTGCGTAGGCTCAAGCAACACCGCGCACGTCTCGGCCGTAGTCTTCGCCTTCAGGGCGGCTATGTCATTGAACGGAACGTGGTCGAATCCCGGCGGCAGTGGCTCAAACGGCGCACTGTACCTGGGCGTGCCTCCCGCAGCGAGAGCCCCCATCGTGCGACCGTGGAAACCACGTTCCGCGCTGATGAAACCGAAAGCACCACCCAAGCGCTGCTGCCCGTACTTCCGCGCGATCTTCATGGCGAGCTCAACAGCTTCTGACCCGCTGTTCATGAAGTACACGCGGTCGAAGGGGCTGTGCTCGATGAGCAGTTCGCCGAGCATCACCTGAGGGACGGTGTACGCATCGTTGGTGACGTGCATCAACTCGTCGGCCTGCTTCTTGAGCGCGTCGATCACCGCTGGATGAGAGTGGCCCAGGCTCAGCGCCGCCCACCCTGACACGAAATCCAGTACTCCTTGCCTTCGTCGTCCCAGACCTTCGTTCCCTTCCCCTTCACGATGGTCACGCCCAGGCGCCGATGTCCCGTCCGCATGTAGACGCGTTGCTCTCGCTCCTGCAGATCACTCATCTTGGCCTCCTGGTATCCCGTGCGGTGAATGTCTACCTACCGTATCAGGTGCGACCCAAGCGAAATACAGCCTGCCTTGGACTGCGATTGCGAAGCGCCTAAGATTGGCTGCGGACACCGTCGCGACCGAGTGGTTGCCGGTGAGTAGTCGGCACCAGCGGAGCAAGCCTCTTGTCCATCGCATTGGTCGCTCTTGGCGGACACGCCCTCCTACCGCTCGGCAAGCCGCCGTCCGTGGAGGGCGAATTCGCGCAAGCGGCCCAAGCCATGGGCGCGATCGCTGACATGCTCGCCAGCGGCTGGCAGGTCGTCATCACCCACGGCAATGGCCCGCAGGTGGGTCCACATCCTGCTTCGCTCGGAACTTGCGCAGGGTGAGGCCTGCGCGATCCCTCTCTCCGTCGCGGTGCCCGAGTCTGAGGGCGAGATCGGCTACATCGTGCAGCAGACCCTGTACAACGAACTCGCGGCTCGCAACTTGCACCGGCCCATCGCAACGGTGCTCACCCAAGTCCTCGTCAGCCAGGAAGATCCCGCCTTCCAAGAGCCCAGCAAGCCCATCGGGCCAGCGCTCTCCGATGAGCAGATCAACGCCTTTCGTGAACGCTCAGTGCCTGTAGCGCAATTCGCTGGTAGCTGGCGTCGAGTGGTTCCATCGCCCGCCCCGCTATCCATCATCGAATCGGGTGTCGTACAACAGTTGTGCGATTCCGGTGTCGTCGTCATTGCAGCCGGCGGCGGCGGCATCCCGGTCGTCTCGAACAACGACCGCATCGCTGGAGTCGATGCCGTTGTCGACAAAGACCTCGCTTCGGCGGTGCTCGCCATCGACATCAACGTCAGCATGTTCCTGATACTCACCGACGTGGACCAAGTCTCCCTGGATTTTGGAACGCCTCGCGAGCGTCCCCTCTTGACCATGACCGTCGAGGAGGCGCAACGTCACCTCAACGATGGTCAATTCCCACGGGGCACGATGGGCCCCAAGGTGGAAGGCGCCATCCGCTTCGTACGGCAAACCGGCAACCGAGCGATCATCACGTCCGTCCAGTGCGTCGCATCCGCGATCGCCGGACTGGCTGGAACCGAGATAACCCCATGACCCACCAACCAGCGACGACGACCAACTCTCCCGTGAGAGTCCTCATCATGGGAGCAGCTGGTCGCGACTTCCACAACTTCAACGTCGCCTTCCGGGATCGAGCGGACTATCGAGTGATGGCATTCACTGCCGCGCAGATACCGGGCATCGGCGGCCGATCCTACCCCCCATCCTTGGCGGGCCCTCTCTACCCCGACGGCGTGCCGATCAGAGAAGAGCGTGAACTGGAGACTCTTATCGCCGAGTTGGAGATCGGCTTGGTGGTGTTCGCCTACAGCGACGTGGCCCACCAGGACGTCATGCATGCAGCGTCGCGGGTACAAGCCGCTGGCGCTGACTTCCAGCTACTCGGCCCTCGCAGCACCATGCTCGAATCGCGGCTACCCGTCATCGCGGTCACGGCGACTCGCACGGGCGCGGGCAAGAGCGCGACGAGCCTGCACATCGCCCGTTGGCTGGACTCCAAAGGCTACCGTGTGGCCATTCTCCGCCACCCCATGCCCTACGGAGACCTTGAGCGCCAGGCCGTTCAACGGTTCGCCACCGAGGACGATATGGCACTCGCCCAGTGCACCGTCGAGGAGCGCGAAGAGTACGCACCCTACGTGAAAGCAGGCCTGCCGATCTACGCGGGCGTTGACTACGGACGCATCCTTGAGATCGCCGAGCACGACGCAGATGTCGTGGTGTGGGATGGTGGTAACAACGACTTCCCCTTCGTACGGCCAGACCTCCACCTCGTGATGGTCGATCCACTCCGTGCGAGTGATGGCCTCACGTACCACCCTGGCGAAACCAACCTCCGCATGGCGGACATCTGCGTGATCGGCAAGGTTGGCGCAGCCACCCCAGCGCAGCTTGAGCAGGCGCGATCAACCATCACATCGGTCAACCCAACAGCGCGCATAGCCCTCGCCGACCTCAGCGTCGGTCTAGCGGACGAGGATCTCGTGCGCGGCAAACGCGTCGTCGTAGTCGGCGACGGACCAACCCTCACCCACGGAGGCTTGGCAACAGGCGCAGGGACGATCGCTGCTGCCCAATATGGCGCCGCCGAAATCGTCGACCCTCGCCCATTCCTCGTGGGCCGGATCGACCACGCTTTTGAAGCCCACCCGCACCTACGAACCGAGATACCAGCCCTAGGCTACGACGCCCAAGACATCCGCGACCTCGAAGCGACCCTAAGGGCTATCCCCGCCGACACAGTGCTCTCTGCGACCCCCATCGACCTAGCTGCGCTCATCGATCCTGGCAAGCCCATCGCCAATGTCGAATACGCCTTCGCCGAGCGAGGCGATGTGCTTGGCGCCGCGTTGGATCTGTTCATCGGCCGCATGCCTTGACTCCCGCAGTACCATAATCGGCTCGGAGGTTCACGATGATGGCAGAAACTAGTGCGGAATTGTTTTCTGCGTGCTATCCGCTTTACGTGAGCGGCATGCGGGAATCTTTCAAAGAACGGTTGAGCGACGAGCTAGGATCGGACTGGTTCGAGTTGGGTGTGCTGCCGGCGTTGACCGACTCCCAGCGGGACAACCTGTTGAAGCTACGCAGCCGGGAGCCTCAGCCAGTTGAAACGTACTTGGACGCTGCCCACTTCGGGAGGGTCTTGTACCGGAACCATTCAACGGCGTTTGCCGATGCTTTGCCGAACCTACCTCGCGTGATGCACGATCTCAATGTCACTCGAACCCTGCGTCATTTGTGGGCGCACGCGCTGCCATTTACGGCGACCGACGCGAACGCGGCGGTCCGTTCGATGCTGAATGTGTTGATTCCACTTGGTCGCCGCGAGGCGATCGAAATTAGTGCGAGGCTCAATCATGGTGAGTTGGGACAATCTGGTGCCCAGCAAATGAGTGCAACAGAGGAAACTGAAATGACGAATATCCGATCATCAGATGACGAGATGGGAGCACCACTGTCACTCTGGCGTGAATTGCAATCGTATCTGGTGCTTGATTTCACCGTAGTAGCTTCAGACCAAATTCGTGGCGGTGAGCAGATGCAGACTGGGTCGTGTCCCGTCAAGTGGTGTAAGAGCATCACCCTCGTACTGTGATCAGGCTGCTCCAACGGGGA
>JAQCEV010000003.1 GCA_027618515.1 Chloroflexota bacterium
GGGGACTTCGAAAAGAGGGAGAGAATCTTCTTAAACATCAATTTGATTGTAGCACTTAGGCAGTTCTTGGCGTGCTGTGGGCGACGGCGCTTGGAATGTTGTTGCGCTCGCCTTCCCTGGCCTCATCGATTCAGGTGAATGCTAGTCGCAAAAGTGGCTCATTATGGCTCACTGGCCTCTGGGCGGGACGATGGTTGGGGCGTCCGGATGAGCCGCGTTGGGTCGAACGGAACCACGATAGCGAATCGGGGTGCGATGCCGCTAGTGGCGCTTGTTACTGTGTGAACGCGCACGGCGTGGTCGCGTTGCCCTCGGCCGATCAAACGAAAGAGGCCCCGGATGGTCCGGGGCCTCTTTGTCGTTCTAATGCTGCCGAGAGCTACGGGACGTTGACTACGAACTCACAGGTCTGCGCTGTGTCTCTGGCGCCACCTGCGCCATTGCACGTGTCAGTTCCTGCTTCGCCCTTCATTCGGTCGATACCAGATCCACCGAGGAGGTTGTCGTCGCCAGCGCCAGCGTTGTAGACGTTGTAACCGCCCGCGCCGCGCAGCAAGTCGTTGCCGTCACCACCGTAGAGTCGGTCATCGTCTGCGCCACCGTGGACGTAGTCGTTACCGGCTTTGCCATCCACTGTGTCGTTTCCAGCTCCGCCGAAGAGCTCGTCAGGGCCGTTGTCACCCTTCAGGCGGTCGTTGCCCTCGCCGCCGTACACCTTGTCTCCGCCTTCGCCGCCGTAGACAACGTCGTTACCCTTGTTGCCAAAGATGGTGTCGTTACCATCTTTGCCGTAGATGCGGTCGTTGCCCTCGCCGCCGCAGATGGGATCGTTGCCGCCCTTGCCGTTGATGTTGTCGTTGCCGGCGAGGCCAACGATAACGTCGTCGCCAGGGGTGCCGTTGATCGAGTCGTCACCCGAGGTGCCGATGATGGTTGCTTGCAGGCCATTGCAGGCGTTGACGGTGAACGTACCAACCACGGTGCTACCCCAGTATCCGCCGTAGCAGACGTAGTCCAGGTTGACCCTAGCTGTGATGTAGTAGGTTCCGCCAGCGGTGGGTGCCGTGAAGGCCCCGGTGCTGAAACCCTCAGGGGTGCTGTTCATGGTGCCTTGGTTGAAGCAGACAGAACCCTGCGTTCCGGTCCCTACGAGGGGGTTCGCGGCTACGCTGATGTACAGCTGGCGTACGCAACCCGGGCAGTAAGGAGCCGGGACGAGGTTCGAGCTTCCAGACACGGTCAGTGCCGCCCCAGGAGCGACGACCGCGTTGGCGCCTTGGCCATTGATGTCGAGGGTCACTACCTGTCCCGCACCGATACCAGTGGGGTTGACCGGGCTGCAGTCTTCGTCGACCAAGCCGTCGAGGTCGTCGTCAATGTAGTCGCAGGTCGCGTCGCCAAGTGCGGCGAATACGTTGCTCTGGGGTATGAATGAAATCATCCCAAAAGCGGCTACGGCTGCCAAAAGCAGCAGCAGCGTGAGCTTCCTGGATTGAGCTCCTATAGAAGTGTGGAACATGGTACCGATTCTCCTTTTCGATTGTACGTACGTATATGTACATGCAAGTACTGCACGGAATGGGTATCTTCTGTGAACGACTAGAGAAGAATAATGCTCAAATGGTGCCGAATAGTGCCTACAGCGTTAGAGATGCCCATTCCCGCACCTTGCCTGTGGAGCGGGTGTAGAGTATTCTGCTATTACTGATTGTGCTGATTGTTCTGACAATTCAAAGCGAGGGTGCATGGGCAAGGAAGAATTGCGGATGGCGGATAGCACGGGCTCGACGTACAGGATCGAAGCCGTGGTGAGCGTGGACGAGCGGGGTCAGATGGTGCTGCCGAAGGAGTTACGCCAGCGAGCGGGGATCGGCGCGGGCGGTAAGTTGGCGCTGGTCGCGTTCGAGGATAAGGGCGAGATCTGCTGCATTTCGTTCTTCAAGGTGGACGATCTGTCGGGGATGGTGCGGGACAAGCTTGGACCAGTGATGCAAGGAGCGTTGGGATCATGAGCGAACAAAATCTGAAATTAACTGTCCGGTCGGCTTACGCGAAGATCGCGCTGGAGTCTGCGGATCTGTGCGGCGTAGCGGGCTGCTGCATGCCTGGAGAGTCGGCGCTCGAAGTCGGGTATACGGCGGAACAGCTCGCGGCTCTGCCGGAGGGCGCGAACATGGGCCTGGGCTGCGGGAATCCGCTTGCGCTGGCCTCGATCAAAGAGGGCGACACGGTGGTCGACCTGGGCTCGGGTGCGGGGATCGATTGTTTCCTGGCGGCTCAACAGGTCGGCGCGACGGGCCACGTGATAGGCGTGGATATGACGCCGGAGATGATCGCTCGCGCCAACCTGAACAAGGAAGCGACGGGGGCGACGAACGTGGAGTTCCGTTTGGGCGAGATGGAGGCGTTGCCTGTCGATGACTCGACGGTTGATCTGGTGATCTCGAACTGCGTGATCAATCTGGTGCCCGACCGTGACAAGGTTTACCGGGAGGCGCTGCGTGTGCTGAAGCCTGGAGGCCGAGTGTCGGTGTCGGACACGATCCAGACGATGCAGTTGCCTCAGGCACTGCTGGAGACGGAGGCTGCGAAGGCGGCGTGCATCTCGGCGGCGGTGACGAAGGATGTGTACCTGGCGTCGCTGACAGACGCGGGGTTCGTGGATGTGACGATCGAGAGCGAGATCCCCTACCCGGCCAATCTTGGTTTCGAGGAGGCGCTGATGGAGGGCCTACGCGACGGCCACGGGATACCGGAAGAAGTCATCAAGGCTGCTGCGGCGTCTATGGTGAGCATCGCGGTGACAGCGACCAAAGCGGTCTAGGCGGTCTAGGCAACCGCTGGGCCGAGAGGGCTGCCGCTTGACGGTGGCCCGGGGCGCCTAGCGCGTGGGGGCGGCCGGAGTTCGACAGCCTTAGCCCTCGGCGGCCATGGCGTCGGCGACGAGTTGAACCTCTTCCATGAGGGCGGTGAGCATGTCGGCTTCGGCGACGACGCGGGATTTGACGCCTTTGCGGAAGATGACGGCGCGGCCGTTGCCTGCGGCTAGGCCGACGTCGGCGTCTTTGGCTTCGCCAGGCCCGTTGACCTCACAGCCCATGACGGCAACTTTGACGGGGGCGTCCATGGTGCGTAGAAGTTCGTCGACGGTGTTGGCGAGCTTGCGGATATCGACATCTGCGCGGCCGCACGAGGGGCAGGCGACCATCTGGACGCCTTTCTGGCGCAGGCCGAGCGCTTTCAGTATCTCGTAGCCAACCTCTACCTCTTGCTTGGACTCGTCGGCTAGGGACACGCGGATGGTGTCGCCGATGCCTTCGTAGAGGAGGATGCCGAGGCCGATGGCGCTACGGAGCGAGCCGGTGCGGGCCGTGCCAGCCTCGGTGATGCCGAGGTGGAAGGGGTACGGAACCATGGGGGCAAGCTTGCGGTAGGCCTCGACGGTGGTGTCGATGTCGTAGGCCTTGAGAGAGATCTTGATGAGGTCGAAGTCGAGGTCTTCGAGGAGTTTTATCTCCCAGAGGCCGGTAGCGACCATGTGGTCGACCACGGAGATGGATTCACCATCGCCCGATGCGTCTGACCCTTTGATGAGGCGATCGACGCCGTCGAGGCTGCGGTGCTGGCCACGGGTGACGCCGATGGCGCCAACGGGGGGCAGGCTGCCGAAGTTGACGCCGATGCGGATGGGCACCTGACGCGCCTTGGCCTCCGAGACGATCTGTGTGACGCGGTCGGCGTCACGGATGTTGCCGGGGTTGAGTCTCAGGCAGTCGACACCTTGGTTGAGGGCTTCGAGGGCAAGTTGGTAGTGGAAGTGGATGTCTGCGACGAGCGGGATGTGGATCTGGCGTTTGATATCGCCAAGGGATTGCGCAGCCTCCATGTCAGGGACGGCGCAGCGGATGATTTCGCAACCAGCAGCTTCAAGTTCGTGGATCTGTCGCACGGTAGCGGCGACGTCACGGGTGTCGGTCTTGGTCATGGTCTGGACGGTGACGGGGGCGCCGCCACCGATCTGTACCCCGCCGACGAAGATGGGCTTGGTTACTCGGCGTTGAGCCATAGGAGATACACCTGTCTGTTTGAAAAGCTGGCTTAGCCGAAGACGCTTCCTCCGCTAATCAGCCGTTTGATGTCATTTGCGGTTACGAGGAGGATGGCGAACATGAGCAAGCCAAAGCCGACGAGGTGCACCAATCGCTCCTTGTCAGGAGCGATCCTCCGTCCACCGCGAATCAATTCTAGCAAGACGAAGGTGATGCGCCCACCGTCCAGGGCAGGCAGTGGAAGGATGTTGACGATGGCGAGGTTAATCGACAGGAGCGCTGCCCAGGTGACGAGCGGCGCGAGACCTGCGTCGAGGACTTCACCGGTGATCTGGGCAATGCCAACGGGACCGGCGAAAGCAAAGCCAGCGCTACCAGAGATCAGCTTGCCAATCTCATTGCGGAAGGTGGTGAGGATGTCGCCCAGCTGTCGGAAGGCGCCAGGCACAGCCTCGAAGAGGTTTTCGGACTGGCTGATCTCAGGGCGAACGTCGACGGTGTAGCCGGTGAGCTCAGCGAGGGCAGGCTCAAAGGCAAGTTCCAGGTAGCTGCCATTGCGCAGGACCTCGACGCGCACTGGTGCGGTGGGGTCGTTGGCGAGGGATGCGGCGATGACTTCTGCGGCGCCGCCGTCGTTGAGGATCATCGAATCCTGAACACGGAGGAACAGGTCACCCGTACGTAGGCCAACGGCCTCAGCGGTGGAGCCAGGCGCGACGCTGGCGACGGTGACTCGGGCGTTGGTGAGGGTCGTGCCGGTGGCACCTTGGCCAGGTGGAGGGTCGGTTCGAAGCTCGGCGATGTTCAACTCAAGGCGCGTGTCGGCGCGCTGGACGATCACGTCCATGTCCGCGCCAAGACGGGTCTGGATGGCTGCGTGCACGGAGGATGAGTTGAGAACCTCATGGCCCTGGGCGAACTGGATGATGTCGCCAACCTGGACGCCCGCGTCTTCGGCGGGGGAGTCGGGAACGACATAAACAACCACGACGTCGGTGAGGGTGACGTTGTGGGGGATCATGAGGGCGATGGTCAGCAAGACGATGGGGAGGATCGCGTTCATGCCAGGGCCTGCCACGAGGACGGCCAGGCGCTTCCAGGCGCTCTGAGCCGCGAAGCTGCGAGGATCACCAGGGTCTTCTTCTCCCTGCATCTTCACGAAGCCGCCGAGGGGCAACCAGTTGACGGTGTACTCCGTCTCGCCATGCCAGATCCCGAAGGCTTTGGGCGGTATGCCAACGCCGAATTCGAGGACCTTGATGCCGCAGAGCTTGGCGACGGTGAAGTGGCCAAGCTCGTGGAAGATGACCAGGAAGAGCAAGACTCCGATGAAGACGACGCCTGTTATCAGGAAGTCGAATCCGTAGCGGTAGATGAGGACGGCGAGGGCCGCAGCGGCTGGTGCTAGATAACGCATGTTGTTAAGTACTACGTCCGAACCAGCGATCCGACTTGTTCTCGCGCCCAGGCGTCGACTTCAAGCACGGCTTCGAGGGTGGGATCGGCGATGGGTTCGTGGCGGTCGAGGACGCCTGCGACGACGCTGGCGATGTCGTTGAATCCGATGCGACCAGCGAGGAAGAGGTGTACCGCTTCTTCGTCGGCGGCGGACAGGACGGCCGGATAGGTCTGGCCTTTGCGTCCGGCTTCGACGGCGGTGGTGAAGCAGGGGTACCGCTGGGGGTCCATGGCCTTGAACGTTAGCTCAGGGTAGGCGATGGGGTTGAACCGGGGTATGACCGGGCTGGCGACACGCTCGGGGTAGAGCATGGCGTACTGGATGGGGAGACGCATGTCAGGTGGGCCCATCTGGGCTTTCACGGAGCCGTCCGCGAATTCGACCATCGAATGGATGACGCTCTGAGGATGCACGACGACATCTATCTGGTCGTAGGGAACGCCGAAGAGCCAGTGGCTCTCGATGACTTCGAATCCTTTGTTCATGAGGGTCGAGGAGTCGATGGTGATCTTCTGGCCCATGACCCAGGTGGGGTGCTTGAGCGCTTGAGCAGGCGTGACGGCTGCGATGTCGTCGATGGGCCACTCTTTAAAGGGGCCGCCCGAGGCGGTGATGATGAGCTTACTGACGGGCTGGGCCTCCCCCTGGATGCACTGCCAGATGGCGGAGGGCTCGCTGTCGACAGGCAGCAGCGGTGCGTTGTGCTTGCGGGCAGTGGCGGTGAGGAGGTCGCCCGCCATGATGACCACTTCTTTGTTGCAGATGGCGACTTCTTTACCAAGACGCAATGCTGCGAGCGTAGAGCCGAGGCCCGCTCTGCCCGTCGTGCCAACCATGATGTGGTCGACGTCAGGCTCTTGGACCATGCGGTCCATGGGAACGACGGCGGCGTCACCAGCGATGGCAGCGGCGGCGACAGGGTCCGACGCCCAGACCATGCGTGGCTTGAATTCAGCGATCTGCTCACGAAGGAGATCCAGGCGTGTGCCTGCGGCGAGGCCGACGACGCGAAAGCGGTCGGGTAACGCACGGATGACGTCTAGGGTTTGGGTGCCGATGGAGCCGGTTGAGCCAAGAACGACGATCCCTTTGGGTCGGCGCGATGAGAAGTGCTCAGGATCCGTTGCCGGAGGGTGGTTTTCGGAGAGCACATGGCCTCTTTTGCTAGTCAGCCGGGAGGTCGAAGGGGATCAGGCAGAGGGCCAAATCTTGGAGGCATAGTAGACGAGGGGAAAGACCAGGACAAGGCTGTCCAGGCGGTCAAGGAGGCCACCGTGGCCGGGGATGAGGATGCCTGAGTCTTTGACGTGGGCAACGCGCTTGAGCTTGGATTCGGCGAGGTCACCGATCTGGCCGATGACGCCGATGCCAGCGCCAAGAAGGGCGGCCTGCCAGTAGGCCGCAGTGATGTCACCGAGGAGCGCCACGAGCCCGATGGTGGCGCCGATGGCGGCGAGGAGGCCCCCCGCTGCACCTTCCCAGGTCTTGCCGGGGCTGATGCTAGGGGCGAGCTGGTGCTTGCCGATGAGACGGCCAACGGCGTAGGCGCCGGTGTCCAGGGCGAAGGTGGCTGCGAAAGCGAGGATGAGCCACTCGAGGCCAGCGGGGCCTTCACGCAAGAGGACGATGGTTGCCAGTGCGAGCGCGACGTAGAGGACAGGAGCGAGGGTGAACACGGAGTCGCCGAGGAATGTCGCATCGCGCCGGATGACCGCGCCGACGATGAGCAGCGTAACGGCGACCCCTGCGGTGGCGAGCAGAACCATCTGGCCGTCGAATGCGGCGGCGGCGGTGACGATCGCACCAAGGATGATCCCTTCACGATGGAAAGGGCGCCAGCCTGCACGGCGTACGAGCAGGAGAATCTCGTTGATCCCTACGAGCGCTGCGAGCGTCGCAACGACGGCAGCGGTGATGCCCCCAAGCCAGCCGACGACGGCGAGAAGAGGGATGAGGACGGCGGCGCTGATGAGCCTCGCGGGCAAGTCAGACTTGCTCGCGGCTTTGGGCGCAGGCGGGGTTTGTCGGGAGTTCCTGTTGGATGTGCTCATCAAGAAACCTCTGGGGCTTGTGCGCCCTCGGTGGGGAGGCGCCCGAATCGGCGCTGACGTTGGCCGTACTCGTCGATGGCTCGTTGAACCTCTGTGGCATCGAAATCGGGCCAGCAGATGTCGGTGGAGTAGTACTCGCTGTAGGCCGCCTGCCAGATGAGGAAGTTGCTGATGCGTTGTTCACCAGCGGTGCGGATGATGAGGTCAGGCTCGGGCACGTCAGCCAGGTAGAGGCTGGCAGAAATAGCGGCCTCGTCGATCTCATCCGGGGCAGTGCCTGCCGCGATGAGACGCCTAACGGCGTCTACGATCTCTGCGCGGCCACCGTAGTCGAACGCGATGCAGAGGTTGAGGCCCGTGTTGCCCTTGGTGACCTCAACAGCCTGAACGATGGCCTTGGCGAGGTCAGCCGGGAGCCGGCCAAGGACGCCTAGGTGGCGGATGCGGACGTTCTGCTTGTGGAGGGCAACGACTTCTTCACCGATGACGGAGCCTAGGATCTCGATGATGCCGGACACTTCGTCGTCGGGACGCCCCCAATTCTCGGTGGAGAAGGCGTAAAGGGTGAGGTATTCGATGCCTGCATCGTGCGACTCCTTCAGGACGCGCCGGATGTTCTCGGTGCCAGCGCGGTGGCCAGCAAGCCGGGGCAGACCCTGGCGTTCAGCCCAGCGACCGTTGCCATCCATGATGATGGCGACGTGGCGCGGGACGCCGAAGTCACGTGTCAGAGGTGCAGTGCTTTCTGCCTCCAAGGTCATTGAGGCTAGACCTCCAAAAGCTCGGCCTCTTTGCGTGCGCCGACCTCGTCGGCTTTGGCCACGTGCTCGTCGGTGAGCTTCTGAAGCTGATCTTGGTAACGGTGTAGTTCGTCCTGAGAGATGGACTTGTCCTTCTCGGAGGCGCGGAGTTGCTCCTGGATGTCGCGGCGCACGTTGCGAATGGCCACACGGGCATCTTCCTGCAACCGCTTCAGACGCTTGACCATGTCCAAGCGTCGTTCTTTGGTCATGGGGGGTATGGGCAACCGGATGATGGTGCCATCAGAGTTAGGGGTGAGGCCCAGGTCGGACTTCAGGAGTTCCTTCTCGATGGCACTGACGGTGCTCTTGTCGAAAGGCAAGACGGCCAGCATGCGAGCGTCAGGAGCGGTGATGGTGGCTACCTGGTTGAGTTGCATGGTGGTGCCGTAGAGGTCGATCTTCACGGACTCTAGCATCCCAGGGTTGGCACGACCGGTGCGAATCCCTTCGCATTCGGTTCGAAAGAAGCCGACGGATTTCTCCATCCGCTCCTCGGCATCCAGGAATACCAGTTCTATCTCTTCGTCGTCTGCCATTGCTGGCCCTCGCGTTCAGCGAGCCGCTTAGCCGTTGGCTGCGGCCGCGGTCAGCGCTGAGCTGACCAAGGTTCCGGTGTCTGCGCCTTCGAGGATACGGCGGATGGCTCCCGGTTGGAACACGTCGAATACGCGTATCGGGAGGTCATTGTCCATGCACAGCGAGAGGGCGGTTGAGTCCATGACTTCCAACCTACGGTTGAGAACGTCGATGTACTGGATACGGTCGAATTTCTTGGCGGCAGGGTTCTTCTTCGGGTCGGAGTCATAGACGCCGTCGACGTTGTTCTTCGCCATGAGCAGCAGGTCAGCGCCCATCTCGACGGACCGCAATGCTGCGGTGGTGTCGGTGGTCATGTAGGGGCTGCCGGTGCCTGAGGCGAAGATGACGACGCGTCCCTTCTCCAAATGACGCGCGGCGCGTCTCTGGATGAAGGGCTCCGCGACGGCACGGATGTCGATGGCCGACTGGGTGCGTGTCTCGACGCCCTGCTGTTCGAGGGCGTCTTGGAGAGCGAGGGCGTTGATGACGGTGGCAAGCATGCCAGCGTAGTCCGCGGTGACGCGGTCCATGCCTTGGGCCTCGGCCTCGGCACCACGCCACATGTTCCCTCCGCCAACGACGAGCCCAAGCTCAACGCCAGTGATGAGAGCCTCTTTGACCTCACCGGCTAGAAAGCTCATAACGGACCAGTCAATACCGAACGGCGAATCTCCACGAAGAGATTCGCCGCTAAGCTTCAGTATTGCGCGCCGTAGATTTCCGGCTGCCATGTCTCTCTCCAGACGAGGTTTACCCGCCGAGGCCGAACCGAATGAACCGGCTGACCTTGATGTTCTCTCCGACCCTGGCTCGGACATCCAAGATGAGATCTGCGATGGACTTGGAGGATTCCTTGATAAACGGTTGGTTCATCAGGCAAACCTCATCAGGATCACGCGTGTCATCTGCGGGCATGTCTTCGCGTGACACGTAGATAGCTCCCATCGCCGCGACCTGCATGGCGATGTTGTGTGCAAGTTCAACGAACTCAGGCGTGCGGGCTACGAAGTCCGTTTCGCAATTGAGTTCGACGAGGGCGCCTATGCGTCCTCCCCCGTGGATGTAGGAATCCACGAGGCCTTCTGCGGTGGAGCGGTCGCCCTTGCTGGCGGCCTTGCTCAGGCCCTTTTCGCGGAGGGCCACTTCTGCTTTGTCTTGGTTACCGTCCGCGGCTTCAAGAGCACGCTTGACATCCATGATGCCTGCGCCTGTTCGCTCTCGAAGCTCACGGATCGCTTCAGTTGAGATTGCCACTCGGATACCTCTTTAGGTTATTCGTGTTGTTTCTAGCTAGCCGGTTGGTCAGCAGCCGGAGCTTCGGCGACTGGCGCTGCTTCAGCCACTGGGGGCACTGCTGCAGGTGCTGTTTCGGCTATGGGCGCTGCGGCAACGACAGGCGCTGCTTCGGCTACGGGCGCTGCGGCAACGACAGGTGCTGTTTCGGCTACGGGCGCTGCGGCGGCGACAGGCGCTGCTTCGGCTACGGGCGCTGCGGCGGCGACAGGAGGCTCGTCAGTGGGGGAAGCGACTGCGAACGATGAGACATCGATGGCGCCGTCACCACCCTCAGCACCGTCTTCGCCAACGTCGCTGTAGCCACCACGGGTTGCGAGCCACTCGCTGTGGCCCGTGAGGGCGGAGTTGGCGATGTGGGCGCTGACCAGCCGGATGGACCGGATCGCGTCGTCGTTGCCTGGGATCGGCCAGTCGATGAGAGTCGGGTCGCAGTCGGTGTCGGTAAGGGCGATGATCGGGATACCCGCTCGGCGCGCCTCGGCGACAGCGATGTTCTCCCGGCCCACGTCCACGACGAAGATTGCGCCGGGGAGTGTTGTCATCTCTTTGATGCCACCAAGGTATCGGTTCATCTTGCTCATGAGGGTGCCAAGCTTGAGGGCTTCCTTCTTGGGAAGGCGCTCGAACTGACCATGGGCCTGATGCTCTTCAAGACTAACGAGGTAGTCGATGCGCGTCTGGATGGTCGAGAAGTTGGTGATGGTACCGCCCAACCAACGCTGGTTGATGTAGTACTGGCCACCACGGATGGCTTCCTCGCGGACGGCATCCTGTGCTTGCTTCTTGGTACCGACCATGAGGATCTTCTTGCCTGACGCCGCCACTTCAGTGGCGAATTTGCAGGCTTGTTCCAGCAGGTCCATGGTTTGCTGGAGGTCCACGATGTGGATCCCGTTGCGCTGGGCGAAGATGAATCGCCTCATGCGAGGGTTCCAACGGTGGGTTTGGTGACCGAAGTGCACTCCTGCTTCCAGAAGCGCTTTCATGGTCAAGGGCTCTGTGCTCGGGTCATACGGCGGCCTAGCTGGCGGCGGAGTTGTGACGCGGGGGTCGGTTGTCTGCTGAACCATGGCACCTGCCTTTCTGTTGGTCTAAGAGATTTCCGCCTGGCTCAACAGTCCTGGCGGCTTGATAGACATCTGGAAAAGTATAGCACGAGAGGTAGGGGCAGACAGAGGGATTAGGAGACGACGACCACCGCCAGGGGCGCGGCGTTGCGCTCCTGCGTTGGCTCTGACCAGCCTGCGGGGCTGGCAGGGCGGGATGACTAAGCCGCAGCTTCTTCGAGACCCAGCGCTTCGAGGAGCTTGTGGTGCAGGGCGGTCGGGCTGAACGGCTTGGTCATGTAGTCGTCGGCCCCTGCCATAAGCGCACGGTCGATCTCCGATTCCTGCGCCAACGCGGTGAGCATGATGACCTTGGTGTTAGAGGTGCTGGGATCCTTGCGGATCGCCTCGCAGACCGATATCCCGTCCATCTTCGGCATCTGCACGTCGAGGAACACGAGGTCGGGGCGCTCAGCCTTGCAGAGTTCGAGCGCTCGCTGTCCGTCGCTCGCCAGCAAGACTTGGTAGCGTTCGTCGGATCCCATCGTCATCACTACCGCTCCTTTTGGGGTCTCCCGTTTGATCCCATGTTCATGCCGCTTTTCATCAGGCAGCCTCTGGTGTTCCTTGTACCCGACCACCTGGCACCTGACCGCTCGCAGTGGGCAACGCCACGAAGAACGTGGTGCCTTGACCTTCGATGCTTTCAAGCCAGATCTCGCCGTCCATGCGTCCGACGATCTCTTTCACGATGTAGAGGCCGAGCCCGGTGCCTCGTATGGAGAGCGTTTCGGCGCGCTGGATGCGCTGGAAGGAGTTGAAGAGGGTCGGCTGGTCCTTGGCAGCGATACCGATCCCTTGGTCAGCGACGCTAAAGACCACACGAGAGCCTGCGCTGTCTTCGAAAGCGTTGATCGCCACCGTGCCGCCGCCAGGGCTGTACTTGACTGCGTTCGACACCAGGTTCAGAAGCACCTGGGTCAATTTGTTCTTGTCAGCGAGCACCCGAGGCAGATCCTCAGGTGTTTCTACAGTGAGGGAATGGTCGACGCTTGCGTGCTGCATCTTTTCCGCGGCTTCGTCGAGGGCCTGCCGAACATCGATGGGTCTAAGGTTGAAGGTGACGTTGCCGGACTGAATCATGGAAACGTCCAGCAAATCATCGATGATCCCGATGACGCGCTCGACGTCCTCGTAGATGTGCGCGAGCCATACGGCCTGCCGTTCGGGTGACGTGCCTCCGCCCATGAGGAGTTCGGTGAAGCCCATAACGGTGGTCATCGGCGTGCGCAACTCGTGGGATGCGATGGATACGAAGATGTCGCGACGGCGTTCGTGCTCACGCTCTTGGGTGACGTCGCGGAGCAACACCCCTGTCAGGCTTTCATCAACCGAGACGTTGATGGGGAACAGCGAGACGGCGAGGTCACGGTGTGATGCGCCTGAGGTGGCGACTTCCAGAGAGCTGCCGCTGGAGCCCTCGATGAGGGTAGCGAAGTCGGCGGAGTGACTCGGCTGATCGAATCGCTCAGGTGAGCGAAGCAGCCAGGCTCGAAGGCTCTTGCCACGGATCTCAGATTGGCCTGTGCCGAGCAGTTGCTCGGCCGCGCCGTTGCAGAATACGACTTGCCCATCAACGTCCAACACGATCAGGCCTTCGGCCATACTGCTGTGGATAGCGTTGAGGGTTTGGCGGCCTCGCTCTTCCTCGTTATACAGCCGGATGTTGTCCAGCAAGACGGAGGCCATGGCAGAGAAGAGGCTCAACAGGCGCTCATCCTCCGGGTTGAAGCGATTGCTTGGTTGCTTATCAGCGAGGAAGAAACTTCCGATGGTGCCGTCAGTACAGCGGAATGGAACACCGAGCACGCTCTTGAAACCTGCGGCAGCGGAATCGCTATCTGTGAATGGCGAATCATTAACACGCACCGCGCTCTTGTGCTCCTGTACGAGGGCGAAACGCATGAGGCCAAGCACATCGTTCACGTTGTTTTCAGCCTCGATCTGATCGGGGGTGCCAGGTTCCCCGAGCTCGGAGGTAACGAGAGACTTCATGTTGCCCGCAACACTCCAAACGACGACGCCTCCGTGGCGTGCCCCCACGAGTTGCTTCGCTGCTTCGACGAGATTCCGTAGCGCTTGGTCTGGGCTACCCGCGATGGCAAGTTGCTCAGCAGCGATCCGGACGGCTTCAAGGCGTGCGTACTCTCGCTCCAGGGCAACGTTTACTTGCTGGCCGAGACGAGCGATGTTGAGCAGGACTCCGAAGTTCTCGGCGATGGCGCTCAGCAGGCGCAATTGTTCAGGGGGATAAGGTCGGTCAGTCCGACCAGTGACCACGAGGACACCCAAGACCTCACCGCTCAGGATTACCGGGGCAGCGTTGACGGATCGAGCGCCGGCATCGATGGCGAGCGCGATGGGGTCCTTGCTGACGTTGGAGGATGTGCCGGTGACCTTCTGGGCCAGGGCTCGCCCAACGATGCTGTGAGCGACGGCTTCAGGTGTGAGCTCTCCAGTATCCGATCCACCGGCGAGCCAGCGCACGGGCCCCCCGGTTCGTTCGGCACCCACAAGCGCTGCACCGCTGCCCGCCATGGTGCGAGTCGCTAGTCGTAGGAGAGCGGCGGCTTTTTCATCGAAGCCGCCTTGGCTGGCCATGATGCGTGAGATGGAGAACATGGTTTCGCTCGCAACGGTGAGGCGCCCAGATTCTTCCACCCAATCGCGGCGCTCAAACGCCATGACGAGCCTATCTGCGGCGGCGGTGACCATGCGAACGCGAGAGCGGTCGTAGTGGTCGGCGGTCGCTGCCACGGCAGATAGCATGCCGACGACGCGCCCGTTAACTTGGAGAGGTACTGCAACAAGAGCGCCAACGCCGGGTTGACCCAATTGGGGCACACCCGTGGCGGTGCCCATGCGCATCTTCTCGTCGCGCGGCTTTGCTCCTCCCAGAGGGTGGTCGGGGCCAGGCGGGAGCGATCCCGCAGGCGCTTCGACGACTAAGTTGCCAGCACGACCGTCCAGGGGTTCCGTGACCAGGAGCACGATGCGATCGGACTCGGAGGCGACGACGAGTGACTCAAGTAGCGTCTCGCAAACCGTCTCGAAGGATGCGTCGTCGAGCTCGTCCGCAGCGGCCACTTCCAGAAGCGCGTCGAACTGAGCGTGGGTGAACTCCATGGGCGCGATCGTCCTGGGTGCATCAACGCGATTGAATGAAGCGATGGCTCCGACGACTTCTCCTCTGACGAGCAGCGGAGCAGCGTTCAAGGTGAATGACGTGGACGTGCCATTACGGCCGACTACATCGAATCGCTCGTGGTGCTCGGTGGCGCCGCCCGTGAGCACGCTGCTGATGGGGTGGGATGCGTCTTGCCGGGCGACGGGTAGTACCTCGCTCACGGGACGGCCTAACGCATCGTCGAGCGGCCAACCGGTCAACTCGGTGGCGACGCTGTTGAAGAACGAGATGCGCCCTTCCGCGTCGACGCTCAGAGCACCGTCGGCTGATGACTCGAGCACGCGCTCCGCGGGTCCGCGCTTGGACGTGCCACGGGATTCGAGTTCCCGGACACGAAGACGAAGGGCCGCCAGTTCGGCGGCTAGTTGTAGTCGAGGGTCTTGATTCGCCATGTCCAACGCCAGATCAATCAAATCCGCAGGGGCACGCTTCCGCGTCAGCTACGACGTGGCGTGGGTGTCCCATTGCGATTGTCACGCTGGGGTGTCTACCCGGAACACGGGGGAAACTCGTGCCTTCGCTGGTGGTTATCCCCCAAGTCCCCAAGCAAGCCGCTCAGCTTGTCACATCCAAGAACGCGGTGACGGAGTCGAAGACGGCGTTGAATTGGGGTGCGGTGAGGCGCCCGGTGTTGGTGTTACGGGGGCTGGGGTGATAGGTGGCGAACAAGGTCGGCTGGCCCTCGCCAAGGTCATAGCGTGCGCCATGCTTGAACTGGTGGCGAAGCGGCAAGCCGGTGCGCTCTCGCATGGCGCGAATGAAGTTGTCGAAAGCAACGCGTCCGAACGCGAGGGCTACTTTGAGGTTGGGGAGGAGGTCGATCTCCTGGAATATGTACGGGCGGCAGGTGTGCTGCTCGGCGGCGGTCGCTTTGTCGTTGGGCGGCGCGCAGCGAACCACGGCGATCTCGAAGGCGTCGTTCAGGGTGAGGCCATCGTCGCGACTGAGGGAGGTTGGTTGGGAGGCAAAGCCTACTCGATGAAGAGCTTTGACCAGGAAGTCAGCGGTGGGGTCGCCAGTGAACATGCGCCCCGTGCGGTTGGCACCGTGGGAGGCAGGAGCGAGGCCAACGAGTAGCAATCGAGCGTTGGGGTCACCGTGGCTGGGAACAGGGGCGCCCCAGTAGTCCCACTCCCTGAAACTAGCGCGACGTTCGTCGGTTGCCTTGCGCTCGCGAAACTCGACGAGGCGTGGGCAAGCGCGACAGGTGACGATGCGCTGCTGGAGCTGGCGCATGGGCCCCTGGAGTGGACCGTCGTAGTCTCGCTTGATCATGGTGTGGGGCCTCGGATGTCGGGCGCGTTAGGATGAGAGCGTATCCCATACTCCAAAGTGAGGTTCGTTGATGTCCACCGATTACCGCTCCCTTATCAGAGATATCCCCGATTTCCCGCAAGCCGGGATCATGTTCCGCGACATCACTCCTCTGTTGGGTGATGCTGAAGCGTATAAAGCGGCTATCCAGGCGCTGGCCGAGCCGTTCCGCGACGCGGGGATCGATCAGGTGGCGGCGATCGAGGCGCGAGGCTACATGCTGGGCTGCCCCCTGGCAGTGGAGCTTGGCGCCGGGTTCGTGCCGGTGCGTAAGGTAGGCAAGCTGCCATTCGAGACGTATAAGGCGGAGTACGCGCTGGAGTACGGCGAGGCGGAGATCGAGATGCACCGCGACGGGTTGCTCGCCCACCACCGTGTGCTGCTGATCGACGATGTCCTGGCGACGGGCGGGACGATGGCTGCGACGATCGATCTCGTACAGCAGTCGGGTGCGACGGTGGCGGGGGTCGCGGTGCTGATCGAATTGGCGGCGCTGGACGGCCGGAAGGCGCTGGGCGGCCAAGACGTGTTCTCGCTGATCACGCTCTAGGGCTTCACGGCAACGGGCGCTTCACAAGAGACTCACGGGCTCAAGCGCGCACATCACACGCTGGTGATATGGTGCGGCGACAGTAGGCGATAGTAGGGACAGTCACGAAGGTGAGGTGTCACATGCTGGAGCGCCAAGAGCTTGCAGGAGTCGTGTTTGGGCTCGGGGCCGTCATCGAGATAGTGGGGATAATCGGCCTGGGTACGGGCGACGCACTGAACTATGCGGTCATGGGCGCGGGCATAGCGCTGATGATTGTCGGGGCGGCCTGGTGGACGCTTCTGAAGCGTCGTGGCCTGTAATCCAGCTTGCCGGGCAGTTGTTTGAGGGCTTCCACCGTTGACGGAAATCGTCACTGGTGCTAGCGTTTTTGATAACGGCTGTGATGGAGACGAGTAGGCAGGTTCCCCGACGAACAGCGAACCGGAGTTGGTGTGAGTCCGGTATGTCGGCCCTAGTTGAAGATCCCTCTTGAGCCGTCAGCCGAAACCCCTTCGTGAGCGTTTTTCGCGAGCACTGGGGGAGTAGACCTGACCGGGTTGCCGCCCGTTACCAGTGGCGAGAGCGTGTTGGCGCTCTACAAAGTGCTCTCCAGTCACACGGGGGGAACGAGGGTGGTACCGCGGGTAATTCGTAACCCGTCCCTTTCTGGGGACGGGTTTTTTGTTGGTCATTTTTCGCCGCTGAATGCGGGCTGGTAGTCGAAAAGAGGGCACGATGAGTGAATTTACGCTATACGACACGACGCTGCGCGATGGCACCCAGATGGAGGGCATCAGCCTGTCTGTGGAGGACAAGCTGAACATCGCAGAGCGATTGGACCAGTTGGGCGTGCACTTCATCGAAGGCGGCTGGCCAGGCTCCAACCCGAAGGACGAGGAGTTCTTCCGGCGCGCGAAGGATCTAAAGCTGACGAATGCGAAAATCGTCGCGTTCGGCTCGACGAGGCGCGCGAATACGCGCCCCGAGGACGACCCGAACCTGCAGGCGCTGCTGGACTGCGGTGCGCCCGTGGTGACGCTCGTGGGCAAGACGTCGGATGAGCAGGTAACCAAGGTGCTGGAGACATCGCTGGAGGAGAATCTGGCGATGATCCGGGACTCGATCGAGTACCTACGGTCGAAGGGGCTACGCGTGATCTTCGACGCTGAGCACTTCTTCGACGGCTACGCGGCGAACCAGGAATACTCGATGGCATGCGTGAAGACGGCGTCTGAGGCTGGCGCGGAGCAGGTGGTGCTGTGCGACACGAACGGCGGCACGATGCCCGTGGATGTGTTCTCCGTGGTGAGCGCGGTGCGTGGCGCAGTGGAGGGTGGCATCGGTATCCACTGCCACAACGACGCCGATGTCGCCGTTGCGAACAGCATCGCGGCCGTGCAAGCGGGCGCGACGCAGGTACAGGGGACGATCAACGGTTACGGCGAGCGTTGCGGCAATGCGAATCTCGTTTCGGTGATCGCGAACCTGAAGCTGAAGTTAGGCATGGACGTGGTGACCGACGAGCAGTTGGGGCATCTGACGGAGGTACACCGGTTCGTGGCGGAACTGGCGAACATGCCACGAAGCCGATACCAGCCATACGTGGGGGATAGCGCGTTCGCACACAAGGGCGGGCTGCACGCGTCGGCGACGGCGAAGATGGATATGGCCTACCAGCACATCGAGCCGGGGCTCGTGGGTAATGCGAAGCGCGTGGTGGTTTCAGAACTGGCAGGTCGCGCGAACATCGTGATCAAGCTGGAAGAGGCGGGGCTGACGGCAGATGTGCCGAAGGAAAGCTTGGGCGATCTGCTGAAGCTGCTGAAGGATCAAGAGGCGCACGGTTTCCAGTACGAGGGCGCGGAGGCGTCGTTCCGTCTGTTGGTTCGGCGGACGCTCCCTGGCTACTCTCGCCCGTTCGAGTTGGTTGATTACATGGTGGTGATGGAGAAACGTCGCCGCCAAAACAGCTCGCAAGACAACGGCGATGAGACGTTGTGCGAGGCGATGGTGAAGGTACGGGTGCATGGCGAGCTGATGCACACGGTGGCAGAGGGAAACGGGCCCGTCAACGCGATAGACGCCGCGCTACGCAAGGGGCTGATCCAGGCGTACCCAGCGGTGGCGAACGTGCAGCTAACCGACTACAAGGTGCGCGTCGTGGAGCAAGGGCCCGATGGAACGGGTGCTGTGGTGCGGGTGCTGGTGGAGTCCACGGACGGCGAGCACTACTGGAACACGGTGGGGGCGTCGGCGAACATCATCGAAGCTTCGTGGCAAGCGCTGACCGACAGCCTGGAGTACGCGCTGCTGGCGAAGTAAGCTATCCCGACCATGACAACAGACCGCATCTTTTACTCTGACTCCAACGGTATCCGGATAGGGACGTCCGAGATGGCGTTCGGCGAAAAGCGATACGGCACGCGGAATGTGTCATCGGCGAGCATCGAGACCGAGAACCGGCGCAGGTGGCCGGGGATCTCGATGATGGTCGTCGGCACGGCGATCCTGATTTTCGGATACGCATCCGACGGGTTCCAGACGATGTTGATGGGCGCAGCCGCTTTCATGGGTGGTTCCATGTACTTCTCACGGCGGAAGCCGAAATACGGGCTGCGGTTGAACACGTCGAAGGGGCCGGTGTTCGTGCTCGCTTCCCTGAACAAGTTATTCATGGATCAGGTGAAGGAAGCGATTGATCGATCGATCGACGCTTCCCGGGCTTCGTTGACGCCGCCCCAATAGTCCCGATAGTCCAGCCCTAGAGCAACCCGACGCACATTCCAACGGATGCGCGCCTATCGGGCGTGTATCTACGCGAGGGCCATGTCGAGGGCCAGGGCCGACCAGCCGAATGACCGAGCGCCCATGCCCTGCCCGCTGAGCGAGTTGTAGTACTCGTAGAGGCCTTGCTTGGCGACGAGTTCGACCGTGCGAGTAGCAAGGTGCTCTGCGGTCTCGCTATGACCGTGGGCGCGCATGCCCCGCCAGACGAGCCAGTTGGTGTTGATCCAGGTGGGGCCACGCCAGATAAGTTTGTCTTCGTGGGCGTTGAAGGTGCTTTCAGTGGCGGCGACCGAGGGCAGCGGGTAGCGCAGCCAGAACTTGTCACGACGCAGGATGTGCCTGTCCACGATCTCATCGACGATGTCTTGGGGGATGTTGGGCATGACGAGGGGAACAAGTGCGCCGACGGTGAGGGGCAGCACGCGACGTTCTTCAGTGCCGACGAGACTCATGAAGCCACCGTTGGCGCGGTCGAGCATCTTTTCAAGCATGGACGACGTGACTTTTCCCGCCATGGCGTCGTAGGCGGCGGATGATTGGTTGTTGCCCTGGGCGCGGTGCATGCGGGCCATGGTGGCCAGGGAGTCGGCGTAAAGGCCGTTGACGAGCGCCTCTTTGACGTAGAAGCGATGCTTACTGAGCATCTTGCCGCTGTTGTAGCCGGCGAGCCAGTTCCTGGCATCGATACGCCGGTTCTTGAACCCTGCCCTCCAGCGACCTGGGGGACTCTTGAACCCGAGGGCTTCATCGAAAGCAGGGGACTGGTCAGTCCCCGATTCGTAGGGGGAGACGATGACTATGAGGCCATCGTCGTCGGGGACGCGGTTCTGGGCGAGCCACGCGTGGTAAAGGTCGAGGGCTTCCATGAAACGCGGTGGGATCGCGGCATCGCCGACTATCTGGGCGACACGCTCGACGGCTTGGGCGAGGACGGGAGGCTGGATGAGGCCGGAGCTACGCAAGTGTTCGCCTGGAGGAGCTTGGCCGAAGGCCCAGGGGCGGAAGAAGCCACCAAGCTTGACGCCCCAGAAATGCATGTGCCCGATGAATCCGTCGTCACGCTGCGTGGCGACGAGGGTTTCGAGCTCGCGTACGGCTTGGTCAGGGTCGATGTGGGCGAGGGCGATGGAGTGGAAGCAGGAGTCCCAGAACCACTGCCACTTGTACTCGTGAGGCGAGGGGCAGAGGTAGGAGTAATCGAAGTTCAGCGAGTGGTCGTGGCCTTGCTTGAGGTTGGTCTTGGCCATGCGCTGGACAAGCGAACGAACCTGTTGGACATCGGGGCTTTCCATGGGAAAAGTATGGCGCAGGGTGCGGGTGATAAGGAATGGCTTCGCGGGTCGGGTAGTGAGGGGTTAGCGCGCTTGAAATGCCGTCAGCGAGGCGACAGATCCTCGCCGATGAGCGCGGGGTGATCAGCGTTGTACCGGTGGGCGCTGAACGCATCACCGGCGATGTCGGTGGCCTCATCACTTGGCTCGACGACCCGCCAAGCTCGTCGCCACAAATCGATATCTCCGGCACCGCGCCTGCCGAGCCTATACTGCCGCTGCTGGCGGAGCTGAACTACTTATACGGCGATGGCCGTTTTGATTGGAGCCTAGGATGTTGTTTCTCAACAATGCCGATGTCCTGCAAGTGCTAACGATGGCCGACTGCGTGCGCGTGCACGAGGAAGGGGAAGTGGAACTCGCTCTCGGCGAGCTTGCTGCCCGGCCGCGCTTCGACACGATCGTCCCCACGCCGTCACCTGAGCATTACTACCGCTGGGGACCGTGGAAGCAGCCAGCAAATCGCTCCAAACCCAGGCGATACGCCTCAAGTCTGATGTCATCTACTACGAGCAGTCAGGTGACAGCCTCGTTGAGGAGAAATACGCAGGCAAGATCGGCCTGTACTGCGGGCTCGTGATGTTGTTCGACACCAGCAACGGCTCACCGCTGGCCATCATTCAAGACGGCAACTTGCAGCAAGCTCGCGTGGGGGCGAAGAACGCTCTTGGGGTGAAGTACCTCGCGCGTGAAAACTCCAAGGTTGTCGGCATGCTCGGCTCCGGGGGCCAGGCGAGAAGTCACCTGGAAGCGTTCGCCACTGTCCGACCGATCGAGCGCTGCAACGTGTACAGCCCTACCAAGGCCAACCGCGAGCTTTTCGCCACGGAGATGAGCCAGAAGCTGGGGATCGCGGTCGTCGCGGTCGACACCCCGGAAGAGGCGGTCGACGGAGCGGACATCATCTCCTGCAACACGAATTCAATGAAGCCGATCTTGTTCCCGGAGATGGTCAGGCCCGGTGTACACATAACGGTGGTCTCTGGCGAGTGGGATCGCGAGGTGCCGAAGATGTTTGACGTGGTTCTATCGTCTGCGGAAAGCCGCATCTTCCATGGCGCGCCACCCGATGTTTCATTGGGCCGCAGTGGAGCGGCAGCCATCTATGCAGCCGCGAGCGACAGCGACCTCGCACACCTCGTCGAGATATCCGGTAGCCGTTATGGCGAGCTGCCCCCACGCCCGGCCGGTGGAGGCGGCACACCACGCAAGACAAGGACAGTGCCCATTGCGGACCTCATCCAGGGGACGGCCCAGGGCCGCCTCAACGACGAAGAGATCACCTCGTCTACAGGACTTGGCGGCGGCGGCGGCTCCGCAGGCATGTCGTTCGTCGTAGTTGGCAAGCTGGTCTACGACCTTGCTCTCGCACGTGGCCTTGGCACCGATATCCCAACGGATCTCTTCCTGCAGGACGTTCGCAACTAGCGGGGATTGCCTCACGAAGCGTCATCTAGGCAAGCGTGCCGCCATCCGCGACGGCAGCACGCTTGCCGATGGCCGAATCAGGCGACTGATGCGGCGAGCAGAGCAGGGAACGGAGTCTTCGTAAGGTTCACGACGGCCGCGAAGCCGGCCTCCTGGCTAGCCTCATCGGTAAAGTACTCGGGCCAGGTCTGCGCGCTGGTAAGGCCGACCAGCTTCTTACGATGCGCAGTAGCGTAGAACTTGCCGGTATCTTCAGTGGTGAGATCCGCCGCCACAACGTAGCGTCGCGCGCCAGCCTCGATCGATCCCGCCATGCCCATGAAGGGGCCCACGATCTTCATCATCGGCATCATCAGCCGCCTGGTCGCCCAGGACAGATCGCGCCCAAAGTTGCTCGCTGGCACGGAGCCAGGGGATACCGCGTTCACCGTCATACCCGCTGGCAGCCTGCGCGACATCGCCGCCGCCCACCAGGCAACTACGACCTTCGAGGATACGTATTCGTTCGTGGACTTATATTGATCCGGCCCCTGGATGCGCGCGAGCGCTTCCACTGCGGCGACGCGATCCCCGACGAACCTCTCGTTCGCGACCTTCACGAAATCGTGAACCTTCATCCCAGGGACGGTGCCACGGGCACCTTCAGATCCCGCGATCACGATGTGAGCAGTCGCGCTGAGCAACCCGTCGCCGAGCATCCGCATGGCCATCACATGATGGCCAACCAACGTCGATGCCCACGTGATCTCGACCCCATCGGAATTGAATTGCGCCTGGGCGGCCGTCGCTCCTGCGTTGAGGAGAAGCATATCAACAACCACGCCGTCGCCGCGCAACCGGTCCATGGCGGCGTTGGCAGAGGCTACTTCTGACGTGTCCACCGCAAGCACACTGAAAGGATCCTTCCCTGTACGTGACACCAACAGGCCCCTGGCTTCCCGCCCCTTCTCCTCCGTTCGGCACGCGAGGATCACCTTGCCCCAGCCCGCCTCAGCGAGTTGTGCGGCGGCTTCGAACCCGATGCCCGAATTCGCCCCTGTCACCAGCGCCGACTTGTTCCGCACTCCATCCGCAATGCTCATCGTCATGACCTCTCAATCGCGTTATTGGCTAAACTCCAACCACTATGATGACTGAACGTCAGTCATCGGTGCACAGTGCGCGATTCTCCTTCTGGCAGGGCAGCGACCAGCCTTGCCAAAGCCCCTCACGTACCAGCTAAACTTCTCCCTAACACGTAGGATGGCACGCTCATGAAGATCACCACCGTACGCTCGTGGAACCTCAACGCCAGCAATCTCGCAGAATCTGTCGCGTTCTACCGTGACCTGCTCGGTGCGCAAGTGAAGCAAGAGCACCAGGTTCAGGGTGTCGATGTCGCGCGCCTCGACCTCGGTGGCTTCAGCATCGGCCTATTCGACGCGTCCGAAGGCGATAGGCCTAACATCCCCCATCACACCGTGGGTATCGATGGCCCGGATGATCCCGAAGAACTCAAGCTTGAGATCGAGGCCAAGGGCGTTACTGTCGAACACATCCGCGTTCACTCCGAGCGCGAAGGCGGTGGCTACTCGATCTACGTGAACGACCCGTCCGGCAACCGTTTGGAGCTGTCTAAGAGTGGCCGCTAGCCTGCGCCTGTTCCGCATTCTGTTCAGGCTCGCTCTGCCGATGGGCTGGGCGTGGTTCATCTTTTGGGTATCGTCCACGCCTGTACCCCCAGGCGCTGGCACCGACGGCGGCTTCCTGTCTTTCCTTCCTAGGGCAGATCTATTCGCTCACTTCGGTGTCTACGCCATCTTCGGATGGCTTGTCATGCAGTCCTTGCTCCCGATCAAGCTGTGCAAGCCCATCAACGTATCGCTCCACTTCGCCATGCCCGTCATCATCGCAGGCGTCTCCGGCATCGCGATGGAGTGGGTGCAGGACGGCATCCCCGAGCGCTCGGCAGAGGCAGTGGACGTCGTGGCGGACATCGCCGGTGCCATCGCGGCAGTCGCTTTCATGGCGTACCTCTGGCCCAAGATCAAGCGCCTCGGCCACGCCATCGCCGCCTAGTCCACAGCCGTTACGACTTGGGCGTTACAATTTGGGCCATGCTCACGAAACGGATCATCCCCTGCCTCGACGTCAGCGCTGGCCGTGTGGTCAAGGGCGTGTCGTTCGTCAACCTGCGGGACGCTGGTGATCCCGTCGAGATGGCCGCCTTCTACGACCGCGAGGGCGCCGATGAGCTCGTCTTTCTGGACATCACCGCCAGCTCCGACGACCGAGAGACGATGATCGATGTGGTCAAACGCGTCTCCGAAGAGGTATTCATCCCCCTCACCGTCGGCGGCGGAGTGCGAACTGCGGCAGATGTCCGCAAGTTGCTGAACGCTGGCGCCGACAAGGTGTCCATGAACACCGCCGCCGTCATGACGCCCAGCGCCTTCGCCGACGCGGCCGACGCCTTCGGCAGCCAGTGCATGGTGATCGCTATCGATGCGCGCCGCATCCAGCCGGGTGGCCCTGTCGTTGCCCCTGACTTCCTGCCCGACGGCCACCCTGGCAAAGGCGAACTCGCGATCGGGCCTGACTCCATCTGGGAGGTGTTCGTCCACGGCGGGCGCACCCCTACCGGGATCGACGCCCTCAAGTGGGCGCGCCACATGGCGGATCTGGGCGCAGGCGAAGTCCTGCTCACGAGCATGGACGCCGATGGCCACAAGGACGGCTATGACCTGGAGCTTACCCGCGCCATATCAGATGCGGTTTCTATCCCCGTGATCGCCTCTGGCGGCGCGGGCTCACCGGCCCATTTGGCGGAAGCCCTGGATTCGGGCGCCAACGGCGGCCACGCTGACGCGGCACTCGCGGCGTCGATCTTCCACTTCGGCCAGTTCTCCATCGCAGAGACCAAGCAGGAACTCGCCAAGAAGAACCTACTCATGCGCGAGGCTCACGACTAACCATGACTGGCCCCAGTCTCGTCGCTTTTGATTTCTTCGGCACCCTCGTTCGCAATGAAGTGGACGAATGGATCGTTACCCTCACGTCCATCGCTGAGACACAGGGCCTCGACATCCCTGGGCCGGAACTCCACGCCCAGTGGAGCCAGCGCGAGCAGAACTTCCGCAAGACGCGCACCAACATGGTCAATCCCGCAGAGAGCGCGCCGTTCCGCACGTACTGGCAAGCATGGCGCGACGCCTTCGCGGACACGTTCGAGGCGCTCAACCTGGCTGGCGACCCTGAAGCCGCTGCGACCCGCTGCCTCGACGACCATTGCCGTCGTAAGGCCTTCGACGACACCGACGCAGCGCTCGACGCGCTTCGAGGCCGGATTCCCATGGCCGTCATGTCCAACGCAGACGATCGCTTCCTGTTCGGCTCCATGGAATTCAACGGGTGGAGTTCCAGCTTTAGGCCGGTGATATCATCCGAGGCAGCGAAAGCGTACAAGCCGGACCCGCGAGCGTTCCACGCATTATGTAAAGCGGCAGGCGTGGCAGCAGAGGACGTGCTCTACGTCGGCGACTCGGCCTACGACGATGCCCACGGGGCCAAACTCGTAGGCATGCAGACCGTCCTCATCAGGCGAGACCAGAACACACCCGGTCGCACCCCACCGCCCGACGCCGCCAAGCTCATCGAGCCAGATCACGAGATCAACGCGCTTACCGAGCTACCCGCACTCCTCGACACGCTCGACTAAGCAAAGGACGAGACTATGAGCACGACTGGGGCCCCACAGGTCAAACTGAACGCCCAGGGGTTGGTGACGGCCATCTGCCAGGACGCTGACTCCGGCAAAGTCCTCATGGTCGCGTACATGAGCCCCGAGTCCATCCAACGCACGATCGACACCGGCGAGATGGTCTTCTACAGCCGCTCCCGCCAGGAACTCTGGCACAAGGGCGACACCTCCGGCAGCTTCCTCCACGTCCAGTCAGCCCAGGTCGACTGCGATGGCGACGTGCTCCTCTTCCAGGTGAAGCCCGACGGCCCCGCGTGCCACACCGGCGCCGAGAGCTGCTTCTTCACGCCTCTCGCAAGTATCGCGTCCGGCTACGACACCGCCAACAGCGGTGCAGGTGTCCTCGACGAGTTGTTCCACACCGTCAAGCAGCGCCAACAGGACATGCCTGAAGGTAGTTACACGACCACGCTGTTCAAAGCTGGCACGACTCGCATCGCCCAGAAGGTCGGCGAAGAAGGCGTGGAAACCGCCCTCGCGGCTGCCACCAACGACAAAGAGCACCTCCCCGGCGAGATCGCTGACCTCATGTACCACACCCTCGTCCTCCTAGCCGACGCTGGCCTCACGCCAGACGACGTCTGGGCCGAACTTCGTAAACGCCAAGGCGCCCCACCCCGAACCGCCTGATCGCCACCCCGCCGGCTCGCGACCACCAAGCGTCCTTCCTCCACCAGGGAGTGCAGAGGAGGGCCTCTGCTGGGAGCTGGGGGTGTCCCCATCTTTGCTCTTTGATTTAGAACCCCCTTCCTAGCCAAAGCTGACTAGCACAGGGGCAGGGGGGGGGATGGTAGAAACGTCGGCTATGCTAGCGCTCGCCGCAAACAGTGCCGACGCTCTGGCACAGGAGAATCCATCATGAAGATCATCCGCGTCCACCACGGCCCCGACGGCCAAACGCACTTCGAAGACATCGACTGGACTGAGACGCCCACGCCCAGCGGTGCCTACGTCCGCACCGACACCCGCCAAGCGGGCATCACCATGTTCGCCATCCAACCACCAGGATTCTTCGCAGACTGGCATCCCGCGCCCAGCCGACGCCTCGTCACGATGGTCTCCGGCACAGCCGAAGTTAGCGTTTCTGATGGCGAGACGCGGACCATCAACGCTGGTGATGTCGTCCTTTTCGAGGACATCGACGGCCCTGGCCACACCATGCGGGTCATTGGCGAAGTAGACCGAGTCGCGCTCCACGTCAGCCTCGAAGGCTAGCCAGCGGGATCAACTTGATCGTCGCGTAACGGTGGGTTCGCGATGATCAGCCAGCCAAGCGCCACCCACCAGGCGAGGATCAGCAACGCACCGATCGAGAAGATCGCGGGCATGAACGTAGGCACGGTCAGCACTGCTGCTATCGAGAGCAACACGCGTTGCTTACGGCTACGTCCGTGGCCCTTGAGCACCGCGATCATGACCCCCGTGTTCAACATGCCCGCTACGCTACCGCTGACAAAGAACAGCTTTTGGGCAGTTGTGAAGCAAACGACCCTACCCGTGGACCACGAATCGTGGCAGGAGAAGGCAAAGATGAACGCGGCAACGGCAACGGATCCCGTCGCGATCGCAAGCGCGAGCACGGTGCCGCCCTCAACGCGGTAGCCACCGCTGAACATGAAAGCGAGCAGGGGGCTCAGCGTCGGCCCACCCAACATGATGGTCAGAGCGATCTCTTGCATAGAACTATTCCAAGACGAAAGAAAGACCTTGTCTTGCGCATCCCCGCTCGCGCCAGGCGCCTCGTGTGCAACAAGAGCCGCAAACCCCTACAGCTAGCCGGAACGCGTGACCTCATCCAGGCGTAGCGGTGGATCTTTGACGACCAGCCAGCCAAGCACGCCCCACCAGATGAGTATCAAGACAACGCGGACCACCAAGATGGCGTGGATGAACATCGGCACGGCCAGCAACAGCGTCACACCCAACACCACGCGCCTCAGCCTCGCCCGCCGCATTCGGTAGAGCGCCACTCCTTGCACGCTGGCGCTGGCTACTGCGGCGACCCATGAGAAGTTCAGCACCAGCACGTTCGCGGACGATGGGCATCGCGAGCCCTCGCATGCGCCGGTGCTCAGCAACATCGCCAACCCGAAGCTGGCCGTCGCTATCAGCAAACCCAACAGGAATGCACCACCCCTCGCATAGCGATCTGCGAACAAGAACGCGATCACCGGACTCGCGAGAGTCCCGCTGATCCATACAAACATCGAGGCATCGGTCATACACGCTCCGCTCGCGGCCTTATTGACCACACGATTGGCCACACAGGCCCGATTCTATATCGACTGCACCCTCGGCATGCAGCCATCCCTTGCCAGGTTTCCCCGTACGGCGTAAGAATGGCGCACCGTCCAACGCTTCCACAATCCTCCACCAGGAGTCCCCATGCAATACCGAAAGCTAGGTAGCTCTGACCTCAACGTGTCCGCCGTCGGCCTTGGCACCAACAACTTCGGCGCACGTATCACTGACCACGCTGAAAGCTCCCTTGTCGTCCACGCAGGCATGGAGCTCGGCCTGAACCTGATCGACACCGCCATCGGCTACGGCGGCGGCGAGAGCGAAGTCCACGTCGGCGCTGCCACGAAGGACAGGCGCGACAAAGTACTCATCGCCACCAAATTCAGGGCTGAGGTACCTGAGGGCAACACCATCGCCCAGCATATCTACGACCAGTGCGAGATCAGCCTGGGTCGCCTGCAGACCGACTACATCGACCTCTACCAGCTGCACTGGCCAGTCTTCTCGCTTGAAGCTGAGGAGATTCTGGAGCCGCTGAGCAGATTGGTGTAGCAGGGCAAGGTTCGCTACTACGGCGAGTGCAACTACTCCGCGTGGCGCTTAGCTGAGACCAACGTTGTCGCTGAGCAAAAGGACCTGCCTCGCATGGTGTCAGCCCAGAACAACTACAACATCATGAGCCGCCAGGTGGAGATCGACCTCTTCCCGTACTGCTCGCAGCGCGATGTGGGATTCCTGCCGTACTCGCCTCTGGGTGGCGGCTACCTCACCGGCAAGTACCAAGCTGGCAGGCCCGCCCCTGAAGGCACCCGCGGCGCTGACGGTGGTGGTGAGGTCGGGCGCCTGCGTAACGATCGCAACGAGGCGATGCTGGCCCCTCTTGGTGCGGTCGCTGGGGAGTACGGTCACTCCATGCTCGACATGGCATTCGCATGGATGCTCGCTCACCCGGAGGTCACGTCCGTCATCGCAGGCGCCATGACTCCTGAGCAGATCGCCGCCAACATCGCGGCAGCCGATTGGGAGCTCACGCCCGAGCAGTTGGAGTCCATCAACGCCATCGCAGCCTACGAGGCCGGAGGGATCCGAGGCCCCGAGCGCCCAGCAGCCCGGGGTTAGGCAGGCAGGGTACTCCCTGCGCCCACTGGCTGCCGCTCGCAAGTAGCCAACGCATATCGCTTGCGCCGCTCCCTACCGGAGCGGCCGAGCGACGCCTGCCCGGCGGGCCTCTCGTTTGACAGGCCAATACCGGCAACGTACATTCCCGGCCACATCCGCTATCGAGTTACAGGAGCAAGAGATGTTCCAGAGAGAAAGCATTGGGATCGAGGAGGCTGAGAAAGCCAGAGACTCCATCCTCGGCGCCCTTACCAACACGGACAACCCCATAGCCCTCGTCATCGCCGACGACCGGGGAGTCCCCGTACTGCTGTACCGCGAAGACGGCGCGCCAGCACGCATGCTCCGTCGGGCCCGCGCCAAGGCGTACACGTCCGCCAACCTAGGAGTCAACACCGTCGACTTCCGGGACAACGAGATCAAGGCCAAGAACCGCACGCTCAACGACTGGGGCGACCCCATGATCACGTCGCTCCAAGGTGGCATCGCCATCAGGAACAACGGCAACGTCGTTGGCGGCATCAGCATGAGCGGCAACACCACCATCAGGGACGAAGCGCTCGCGCAGATCGGTCTCGACGCCATGGGGTTGAAGTAATGATCAACGAACTAGTTATCGGCCACGCAGACGCCCGGCTCGTCGCCCAGGCGATCCTGGACGCGGCTGGCACCAAGAACAAACCCATCGCCGTCGCCGTCGTCGACAACCGTGGCGACGTCGTCTACCTCACGCGCCAGGACGGCACATCAGCCGTCGACGTGCGTAACGCTGAGCGCAAGGCGTACACCGCCGCGTTCATCGGGCGTGACACGGCCCTCTGGCGGCAACAGATCGCCCACGACGGTCGTACCGTCGCCGACTGGTCGGACGCCAACACGACCACCCTCCACGGTGGCTGGACACTTCGGCGTCAAAGCCAAGTCATCGGTGGCATCGGCGTAGCCGGCACTGGCGACGAGGATCGCGACGAGCAGCTCGCTCTCAAGGGCGCAGAGGCCGCCGCGCAGATATCCGTCGACGAATGGCTCACCAAACGCGACCCTCGAATCATCCGGGACCGATAGAGGAGCAGCAAAATCATGGGCAACCGTACTATCTACAACCTGCCGGGCCTGTCACCTGACGGCGCGGCTTCACCCGACCTGGTCAAAACCGGAGACATGTTCTTCACCTCGGGCGTCCGAGGCGTCGACCTCAAGACCGGCGACATCCCTGACGATCCGGCCGAGCAGTTCCTGAACGCCTGGCACAACCTGGCCGCACTGGTTGAAGGCGCAGGCCTCAGCACCGACAACATCGGCCTAGTCACCAACTTCATCGACTCCCAGGACTACCGGGCCCACATCAACACCGGCTGGCTGGAGTTGTTCCCCAACGCCGACAATCGGCCCGCCCGTAAGACGACCTCGTACCCCATTGCACCAGGCGCAGGCGTAGAGCTCCAGGCGTTCGGCGTCGTCAACCAAACGCGCAAGCGTATCGAGGTGCCAGGCCTCACGCACCGTGACCCGCTGCCCAACGGCGTACGCATGGGTAACTACGTCTTCTCATCCGTCATCGTGCCCTGGGACCTCAGCACGTCTGAGCCCGTGATCGGTGAGGACGCCCAGACGGACCAGGCCTTCGACAACATGCGCCTCTTCATGGAGGCCGCAGGAGGAACCATCGACGATGTCGTCCTGCAGTGGGTGTACCTCAACGACTTCGCCTACCAGCCCTACATGGTGGACATCTACCTGGAGGCATGGCCGATCGGTCAGTACCAGGCCGCGCGCAAGACTTTCCGCTACCCCATGGGCGGTCAGATCCAGATCCAGGTCATCGGCAACATCGACCCGGCACGTAGCAACCACGAGATCGAAGGCCACGACCACCACGACCCCATCCCCATGTCCGCGCGTATCGGCGGGCTATACGCCTCGTCAGGCGTGTCGGGCGTCGACCCTGCCAGCGCTGACAACGTCGAGGCCGTCGAAGGCGTCGTGGGCCAGTCCCACTTCGGCATCCGCAACATCAAGACCCTCGTCGAGGCTGGCGGAATGACCATGGACGACGTTGGCCACATGACGCTGCTCGTCCAGGACTACGCCGACCTCGCCGTTATCGACAAAGAATGGGCGGAAATGTTCCCCGACCCCAACAACAGGCCTGCTCGCCAGGTCATGAAGATGGGCGTCCAGCGCAAAGCCCGCGTGCAGTTCCACATGATCGCCGCCGTCTAGGCAGTGGTCGACACCCTCTCCCCCAGGGAGAGGGCTCGGGTGAAGAGCGACGCCTAGAACACCGGCCGCCGCGCATGCCAGTCCGTCGCGCCCTGGTACGCGTGGGCGGCGCGAAGAACCAGCGCGTCCTCGAACGGGCGCCCCACGAGTTGCAGGGCCAGCGGTAGCCCGTCTGAAGAGAACCCGCACGGCGCGGACAGCGCTGGATGGCCGTTGACGTTGAATATCTGCGTGAGCCGTGTCATCAGCGCGCTCGATGGCAGTGACTTCCCCCCAACCTCGGTAATGCCAACGCCCACCGACTGGGGGAGCGCGGGCATCGGCATCGTCGGCGTCGCCAGCAGGTCGACTTGCTGGAACGTCTCTGCGAGCTTCTGGCCCGCCATCGCTCGCACCCGCTGTGTTTGGTGGTATGTCTCCGCTGAGATGAACATGCCGCTCTCGATGCGCATGCGCGTACGTTGATCGTAGAGGTGGCCATCGCGACGGATGCGCGCGCCGTGGTACGCCGCCGCCTCCGTGGAGGTGAGCGTGCCACCCATTCGCGAAGCCCACTCCAGCGCGGGCAGGGACACGTCCACGATGATTGCGCCTAGCCTGCCAAGCTCGGCTATCGCCTCTCGGACGCTCGCCTCCACCTCCGGGTCCATCACGTCCCACACGTAGTCGGTCGGCACGCCGATGCGCAGTCCCTTCACGCCATCGTTAAGCCCACGCGTGTGGTCGACCGCCTCACGTTTCGCCGAGTAGGGGTCACGTGGGTCGTGGCCCGCCAGCACGTTCATGGTCAACGCCACGTCTTCAGCCGAATGGCACAGCGGGCCTGCGTGATCGAGCGACCACGATAGAGGCGTCACGCCGTACCGGCTCACGAGCCCGTAGGTCGGCTTGAGCCCCGTCAGCCCACAGTTCGCTGCTGGCGCGCGGATCGAGCCGCCCGTGTCTGTGCCCAGGCCCATCGGCGCTACGCCGCCTGAAACGGCGGTACCCGTGCCACTGCTGGAACCAGCGGACATCCGGTCGAGCCCCCAGGGATTGTTGGACCACCCGAAGTAAGAGTTGTAGCCCGTGATGGAGAAGGCCCACTCGGACATGTTGGTTTTGCCCAGCGAGTACGCGCCTGCGTCTTGCAACCGAGCGACCACCGTCGAATCCTCGTCGGGCAAGAACCCTAGGTCAGCTTGCGAGCCGGAGGTCGTCTGCACGCCCTTGGTCCAGAACAGGTCCTTGCTCACGAAGGGGATGCCGTGCAGCGGGCCCTTGTAACGCCCCGCCGCGATCTCAACCTCCGCCTGCTTCGCCGCCGCCATGGCCTGGTCGGCCGTGAGCGTGATGAACGAGTGCAGCTTGGGTTCCGTCTCCTCCACCTTGCGCAGCGACGCCTCGGCGACCTCTACGGGAGAAACCTGCTTGCTGCCGATGAGCGCTGCCAATTCGGCTATCGTCCGACCGTCCAGATCGCTCATGCCCCCACCTCGAACTGAGGGTTGATGGGACTAGGCGCGTAGCCCGTGGTGTCGATCTCGAACACGCCAGCCGCGCGGGCGAGCGAGCCCTTGGTCTCCTCGAACAGCGTCTGCATGCGTTCGTTGTCACCCTCTAAGCCCAATTGCGCGGCCATGTTCAGGAACGCCTCTTTAGACATCTCTGGGCGTTGTTCGGTCATCGGGGCCTCCCTGGCGGAATTTCCACGAGTATACGAGAGCACGGCCTGCTCGCCCTGCTAAACTGGCCCACGTGTTTACCAAGGTGCTCATCGCCAATCGCGGCGAGATCGCATGCCGTGTCATCCGCACGTGCCAGAAGCTCGGCATCAAGACCGTCGCGGTCTACTCCGACGCCGACGAAAAGGCGCTACACGTCAAGATGGCGGACGAGGCCGTTCATATCGGAGCCTCCCAGGCGTCCGAGAGCTACCTGAGGGCCGACACGATCATCAAGGCAGCTAAGAAGACCAAGGCGCAGGCGATCCACCCTGGCTATGGGTTCCTATCTGAATCACCAGCCTTCGCCCGGGCCGTCGAGAAGGCTGGACTCGCGTTCATAGGCCCCACCGGCGACATCATCGAGCAGATGGGTGACAAGGTTGCGGCGCGCAAGACGGCGGTTGCCGCCAACGTCCCCGTGGTGCCCGGCACCGACGGCGAGATCGAGGATTCTGAGGCTGAGGAATGGGCCAAGAAGATCGGCTTCCCGCTCATGGTCAAGGCTGCAGACGGTGGTGGCGGCATGGGCATCCGCGTCGTGCGTGAGCCCGGGGAGCTTTTGGAAGCCATCGCGACCGCTCGCAGGCAGGCCCTGAACTCATTCGGAAGTAGCCGCGTTTACCTGGAACACCGCGTCGAGAACGCCTCCCACGTTGAAGTGCAGGTGTTCGGCGACAAGCATGGCAACGCGATCCACATGTACGAACGGGATTGCTCAGTGCAGCGTCGCAACCAGAAGGTCGTCGAGGAGACGCCCTGTGCCAAGCTGACACCTGAGGTTCGTGCAAAACTCTTGGAATCCGCGGTGCGCCTCACCAAGGACATCGGGTACAGCAACGCAGGAACCATCGAGTTCCTGTTGGACGGTGACGGCGAGCACTTCTACTTCCTAGAGATGAACACCCGCCTCCAGGTCGAGCACCCCATCACCGAGATGGTGACCGGCCTCGACCTCGTCGAACTGCAGCTCCGCTGCGCAGCGGGCGAGCCGTTGCCCATCGGTCAGGACGAGATCACCCACACGGGCGCCGCCATCGAAGCGCGCATCTACCCTGAGGATCCGGTCATGCTGCTGCCGACCGCAGGCACAGTGAAGTTTCTCAAGGAGCCCACGGGGTTCAATGTCCGCGTGGACGGCGCGCTGTACGACGGCTACGAGGTCCAACCGTTCTACGAATCGATGATGGCCAAGGTCATCGTGCGCGGCAAAGACCGCGCGACCGCCATCGAGAACATGAAGAAGGCCCTCAGCGAGTACGTCATCGAAGGCCTCGTGACCAACATTCCCTTGGTCGAGCGCGTTCTGGACAGCAAACCGTTCGTCAGCGCCCAGTACGACACCGGGTTCCTGGAGCGCATGCTGGCTGGGACTGAGTCCAGTGGCAACGAACTGATCGCCGCACTGGCGGTTGCCATGGTGCTGAATCAGGACACGGCAGCCAACGCGCCGCCCAGCAAGTGGAAGATGCACGGTCGCCGGAACCTGATGGTTAACCGCCTCAGCAGCGGTATGCTGTAGAGGCCCTCTCGCAAGAGTGGCAGTAGAAGTACCCCGTAGGAGAGAGTCACCCCAGTGAAACGGATGCGGCTGAAGGTCAACGGCGAGTGGTACTCGGTAGAGGTCGGAGACGCCTACCAAAGCCCCGTCGAAGTCATCGTTGATGGCGAAACCTACCTCGTTGAGATGGGCGTAGCCGAAGGTGGCCCGCTGCCCGCCACGCGTCGCCAGGCACCCAAGGTTGATCAGCCTGGCCTTCGCGGCATCACTGAAGGCGACGAGAGGGTGATCCGTTGCCCCCTACCGGGCAAAGTCGTGAACATCAAGCTCACGAAGGGACAAGTGCTCGAGGCAGGTGACGAGATCTGCGTCCTAGAGAGCATGAAGATGGAACAGAGCGTCCGCATGGCAAAATCGGGCGTAGTAAAGAACATCAAGATCAAGCTCGACCAGGCCGTGAACGCCGGTTCGCCCCTGATCGAGCTCCAGTAGCCCGCTCCTCCCAAAGTGGACGGGGCCACGGCGGCTGAGCCCGCCAACTAATCTTTTCGATGCCGGGGTCTTCCGGCATCCATGGTGTTGAGTCGATGTCAGACGGACCCACGGCAGATGCGGCAAGCGCGGCGGGCGCAGACGACTTCGATCTGTGCTCTCTCGAGGAGCTGAAGGGCAAAGGAGCCCTCAGATTCGAATTCAAGGATCCGACCCACGGTCGCCATGAGATAGGCGTGTTCTGGGACGGTGAATCCGCCTACGCCATCGAGAACTACTGCCCCCACGAGTTCGGCCTGCTCTCCTACGGCCCCGTTGAGCCTGGAGTCGTCGCCTGCCCGCTCCATGCCGCCGTCTTCGACCTCAAGACGGGCGAGTGTCTGGACAAGTACACCTATGACACCGTGGCTTACGAGACGGAAGTTCGCGAAGATCGCGTCTGGGTCAAAGTCCCCGGCGAAGAGCGCTTCATTCGCGGATAGCGTCCATGACTTCACGCGGCCCCAGGCCTAGCCCATAGAATTCGAGTCCGCTTCCGGCTATCGTTGCGTTAATCCACCGATGCGGAGGCCATCATGTTCAAGCGGATACTCGTTCCTCTAGACGGCTCAACCAACGCAGCTCAGGCGTGGCCCTACGGCGAACTCATCGCCAAGGCAACCGGAGCTGAACTCGAGGTTCTCTAGATCGTCGAGTCCTTTGCTGACGTGGCGCGCAGCAAGATGAACTCCGGGGGCCCCGATATCGATAGCGGCGTGGGCGCTTCAGCGGGCTTCGAAGACGTCCAGAACGTCATGGCACGGCTCAAGGGCCAGGCCCAAGCGCACCTGGACGAATTCGTCCTAGACGCCCAGAACGCTGGCCTCATCGTGACCACCGTCGTTCGCGAAGGCGACGCCTCTGACGTCATCGTCGAAGTCGCTGACGCATCGCCGGATACCCTCGTCGTCATGGGCACGCACGGACGCTCAGGCATCGCCCGCTGGGTGTTCGGCAGCGTCGCTGACCGCGTCATCCACCACACATCTACGTCTACCTTGATCGTTCGCAGCAAAGAAAACGAGCAGCGAACCCCAGAGTCCATCACCCGAGTGTTGCTTCCGGCTGACGGTTCCGAAATCAGCGAGCGCGCGATTCCGACAGCCGTAGCGATCGCCAAAGCACTCGGCGTCGGCATCACCGTCCTGCGGTCGCTGGACATCGGGATGAGCGCCACGTTCCCGCAGACAGACATGGGCGAGCCGCCGATCCCTGGCATCGACGCTGTACGGGAAGAGGGTACGGCGTACGCAACCGCCATCGCTGAGCGCATCCGCAGCCTGGGCACCGCTGACGTCGACTCAAAAGCGATCGATGATCGTCCCGCTGACGCCATCGTCGACGAGGTCGGCCCGCAGGGCGACAAGCTCGTCGTCATGGGTTCCCACGGGCGCAGTGGCGCTGGTCGCTGGCTCTTGGGCAGCGTCTCTGACACGGTGGTGCGTCACAGCGCTGGCCCCGTGTTGATCGTGAGGAATGAAGAGCCCCCTGCCTAGCCCGATGGGTGACAGACCCTAATCGCTGGTAGCGCAACCTCCGTGGTAGTATCAGAATGCCTCGTTCTCAGGAGCGAGGCATTCCTCATGTCTTCTTGAATACCGGAGTCTGATGGGCCTCGAAAAGATCGTTGTTAAGGGTGCTCGCGAGCACAACCTCAAGAACGTCGACGTCACCATCCCGCGCGACAAACTCGTGGTCATCACGGGGCCGTCCGGGTCGGGTAAGTCGACCCTCGCATTCGACACCATCTACGCAGAAGGCCAACGCCGCTACGTGGAATCCCTGTCGGCCTACGCCAGGCAATTCCTTGGCCGCATGGACAAGCCTGACGTCGAGTACATCGAGGGCCTCTCGCCTGCGATATCCATCGATCAGAAGGGCGTCTCCAACAACCCTCGTTCTACCGTCGGCACCGTCACCGAGATCTACGACTATCTTCGGCTGCTCTACGCGCGGGTAGGCCAGCCTCACTGCCACAACTGCGGTCGCCCCGTGCAACGACAGACCGTGCAGCAGGTCGCGATGGCAGTCCTCGATCAGCAGGGCACGCGCCTGATGCTTCTAGCCCCTCGCGTCGTGCACAAGAAGGGCGAGCACAAAGAGATCTTCGAGGAAGCCCGCAAGAACGGCTTCGTCCGTGTAAGAGTCGACGGTACCATCCAGGGGCTCGACGAGGAGATCAACCTCAACAAGCAGCAGTGGCACACCATCGAGATCGTCGTCGACCGCCTGGTGCTCGACGACGAGACCGAGCGCAGCCGCGTCGTTGACTCCATCGAGGTCGCACTCCGGTTCGGCGAGGGCCGCATGCTCACCGTGGACGCCGACTCCGGCGACGAGCACGTCTACTCGGAGCAGTTCGCCTGTTCCTACTGTGGCATCAGCTTCTCCGAGATCGAGCCGCGCACCTTCAGCTTCAACAGCCCCCACGGGGCGTGCCCGCGCTGCTCCGGTCTGGGCGTCCGTCTAGTCATCGACCCGGCGTTAGTCGTGCCGGACCCAGCTCGTTCCCTCAACGAAGGCGCGATCAACCCTTGGGCCCGCGCAGGTACGGCCACCAACTGGTACTACAGCATCCTGCGAGGAGTGGCTGAAGCCCATGACTTCTCTGCTGACAAGCCGTGGAAGTCGCTCCCCGAAGAAGCCCAACGCAAGATCCTCTACGGCGTTGGCGACGGTAAGAAGGTCAAAGTAACCCACCGCTCCCACCGCGGCCGCGTATTCGAGTGGGACACCTCGTTCGAAGGCGTGATCCCAAACCTGGAACGCCGCTACCGCGACACCCAGTCTGACTTTATGCGCACCGAGATCGAGCGTTACATGATGACGCTCCCGTGCGATGCCTGCGACGGCTTCCGCCTCCAACCTCAATCGCTCGCGGTCACCATCGCCGACCGCAACATCATCCAGTTCACCAACCTATCCGTGAGTGATGCGATCGAATGGACCCAAGGCATGCAGGGGCACGGCAACGGCCCCGCCGTCGAGCCACGTTGGCCTGAGCATCGGGACCCGCCTGCGTTCTCTGAACGCGACCTCCTCATTGCGGATCAGATCCTCAAAGAGATCGACTCGCGCCTGAAGTTCCTGTTGAACGTGGGACTTGAGTACCTTAGCCTCTCGCGCTCGGCTGGCACGCTCAGCGGCGGCGAAGGCCAACGCATCAGGCTGGCTACGCAGATCGGCTCCGGCCTCATGGGCGTGCTGTACGTCTGCGACGAGCCGTCCGTCGGCCTGCACCCCATCGACAATGAACGCCTCATAGGCACGCTCAAGAACCTACGTGACATCGGCAACACCGTCATCATCGTCGAGCACGACGAAGTGATCATGCGTGAGGCAGACTACCTTGTGGACCTCGGCCCAGGCGCGGGCGAGCATGGCGGGTGGATCGTTGCTGAGGGCAGCATCGAGGACATCGAAGGCGCTGAAGGGTCGCTCACGGGCGCGTACCTCTCCGGCCGACGCCAGATCAGCCTGCCCACGGTTCGCCGCGGGGGCAATGGCAAGAAGCTGCGCATCCGTGGCGCCCGCGAGAACAACCTGCGGAATGTCACGTTGGACATCCCTCTCGGCGAACTGGTGTGCGTCACCGGCGTGTCTGGTTCCGGCAAATCGACGATCGTTTATGAAGTCCTGTTCAAGTGGCTAGCACAGCAACTCTATCGGGCCAAAGATAGGCCTGGCGCGAGCGACGGTGTCGAAGGCATGGAGAGCATCGACAAGGTCGTCAACATCGACCAGTCGCCCATCGGCCGCACGCCACGCTCCAACCCGGCCACCTACACCGGCGTGTTCACGCCGATCCGCGACCTGTTCGCATCCATGCCAGAATCCAAAGCGCGTGGGTACTTGCCAGGCCGGTTCTCGTTCAACGTGAAGGGTGGCCGTTGCGAAGCTTGCTCAGGCGACGGCTACGTGCAGATCCAGATGCAGTTCCTGCCGGACGTGACCGTCCCGTGCGAGATATGCAACGGTCATCGCTACAACGAGGACGCGCTGGAGATCAAGTTCAAGGGCAAGAGCATCGCCGACATCCTGGAGATGACCGTCACCGAGGCCAACGAGCTCTTCGACGCGCTGCCTCGGATCAAGGCCAAGCTCGCGACCCTAGAAGACGTTGGCCTGGGATACATCCGCCTAGGCCAGCCCGCCACCACCATCAGCGGTGGTGAGGCGCAGCGCGTGAAGCTCGCCACCGAGCTCTCAAAGCGTGCCACGGGCAAGACCATGTACATCCTCGATGAGCCCACCACGGGGCTCGCGTTCGACGACTGCGCCCACCTCCTGCGCGTGCTGCACAAGCTCGTGGATGGAGGCAACTCAGTGTTGCTGATCGAGCACCACCTGGACATGATCAAGAACGCCGATTGGGTCATCGACATGGGCCCTGGCGCGGGTGCCCACGGGGGTGATGTCGTCGTCGTGGGCACGCCAGAGACCGTGGCAGCGAACCCTGACTCTCGCACCGCCAGCTACCTACGCGAAGTGCTCGCCAAGCATGATTTCACGCCAGTGGTTGGCAAGCCTACTCGTGCGAAAGCGCCCGACGATGACGGCCGACCGCCGACTAAGGCAAAGATAGCGGCAGCTAAGAAGATAGCCACCGCGAAGGCAAAGGCACCAGCCAAAGCCAAGGCTGCGCCCCGCAAGCGAGCCGCAGCTAAGGCGTAGGTGAGGACCATGCACGCAACTCGCACTGCCCTCGCACGCTGGCTGATGAATCGGGTCGTCCCCGCCGTGTTCCCACGCGTGAACCCGCTGATCCTGCGCGTCCTGCAATCACCGCTGCACCCGCTGCTGAGTTGGTATGTTGCGGTCGTGCGCTTCGAGGGCAAGCGTACCGGGCGCAGCTATGACGTGCCCTTCGCGTACCACCGAGTCGATGAGCGTACGGTCGAGTGCCTCACCAATCGACGCTCCATCTGGTGGCGCAACCTACGAGGCGGCACGCAATCGTCGTTGCTCTTCAAAGGGCGCTGGATGCCTGCGCACGCCGAGAGCAGCGTGGACTTCACAGCAGTCGTCGGTGCCATGCATCGCCGTGATTGGCCACGGCGCCTGATCATGAACGTGCCGCCCACGGACGGCGTCGTCGTGTCCGTCACCGTGGATGTCTAGGTCAGACGTCTAGAGAGACGGCCTGCGCGTGTGCCAGTCCGTCGCCTGCTGGTAGGCGTGTGCAGCGCCGATAACCAGCGCGTCGCTGAAGCGCTTCCCCACGAATTGTGCAGCCATGGGCAACCCTTGCTCAGAGAATCCCGTGGGCATCGTTATCGCTGGGAGGCCGTTCGGGTTAAACACCCGTGTCAGTCGCACCGTCTCCCGCGAAGGCATCTCACCGTTCGGCAGGCGTATCCCCTGGCCGTTGGCTGCAGGCGCTGGCGAAGGCGTCGTAGGCGCGACCAGCAGGTCGAACGTTTCGAACAGACTGGCGTAGCGCTCTTCGAAAAGCGCTCGTACGCGTTGTGCCTGAACGTACGCCGCGGCAGGCATGAAGAAACCCGCCTCGATCCGCCTGCGGATCACGGGGTGGTACAACTCAGGCGCTCGCTGGATCATCTCGTGGTGGTATGTGTTCGCCTCAGCGGTGGTGATCGTGAACTGCGCCGCCGCAAGACGCTCCAGGTTGCCGATGGACACCGCCTCCGTGGCTGCACCCAGCGCTGATATCTGTGCCACCGCATCGTCGAACGCAACCTTTACCTCGGGAACCGTCACGTCCCAGATGAAATCGTCTTGCAGCACGCCGATCCGAAGACCACTCAGGTCACCCCGCAGCCCTGCCAGGTAGTCCTCCGGGGCGTGGTTGGCTGAACCGGGATCCTTCGCGTCGTAGCCGACCATCGCGTTCATGGCAATGGCCACGTCCTCCGCCGTGTGCGCGAGCGGACCAACGTGGTCTAGGCTCCACGACAGCGGCGACACGCCGTACCTGCTCACCAAACCGTACGTTGGCTTGAGGCCGGTGAGCCCACACAGCGCGGCTGGCGCCCGCACAGAGCCTGCGGTGTCCGAACCCAATGCGATGGGCACCTGACCCGCCGCAACCGCTGCTCCCGAGCCGCTACTTGATCCGCCGGTGATGTGGTCGAGCCCCCACGGATTCTTGGGCGCACCGTAGATCGCGTTGTGCTCGGAGCCACCGTACGCGTACTCCACCATGTTGGTTTTGCCGAACGCGTACGCGCCCGCATCCTGCAGCTTGGCGACCACCGTCGCGTCTTCCGACGGCACGAAGTCTTTGGTGATCGCTGACCCGGAAGTCGTTCGCACTCCCTTGGTCCAGAACAGATCCTTAAGTCCCACGGGGATGCCGTGCAACGGCCCCTTGTAGTTGCCCGCTGCGATATCAGCCTCGGCCTGCTTGGCCGCTGCCCTCGACTGTTCAGGCAACTGCGTGATCCACGCGTTCAACTGCGGCTCCGTCGCGGCCGTCCGCTCGATGAACGCCTCTGCGACCTCGACGGGCGACACGTCCTTCGCTTTGATGCGCTTACCCAGCTCGGCAACCGTCATGGTAGTCAGCGATGAGTCTGCCATCGTTAGACCTCACTTCCCGGCGCCCGGTATCCCGGCTCCAACCCGTCCGTCGGAGAATCAAACAGGATATCCATACGTCCGAGCATCAACTGCACATCGGGGAACAGATCGTCCAGGTGCGGATCAGCTGGGTCGAACCCTGCTTGGCGCGCCAGGATCAGGAACGTCTCTTTATCAAGCTCAGGTTGTGGCATCGTCGTTTCCTCTTGCCGTGTTTCGTCTTGATCGGTTTGCAGGCCCGTGAGCCTAGCACCAGCACGATCCAGCCCACCCGGCTGGAATCTCCCTAGACTACGCCCCGAGCGCCCCGTCGAGCATGTCGATCACAAACGATGTCGACTTCGCGACCCACCAGGAGGCGCTGTTCATGGACTCGCTGTGCTCTAGCTCCGTGTACGCGACGCATGCGTCCTCGACGCCGATGGCGTTGTAGCCGCAATCTCCCGCGTCGCGCGCTGCCGTCTCCACCGCCACGTTCGTGAGCAATCCCGCGACAACCACGTTCTCGATCCCCAAATTGCGCAGGTACTGATCCAGCGCTGACGTGGCGAACGGGCCAGCCGACGCCTTGTCGACCAGCAGGTCTGTGGGCTGCGCCAGTTCTTCGATAAGTTCAGTCTCCGGTGAGCCCGCCCAGAACAGGGGGGAACCCGGCGTACCTATCTGCTGACGACGCCAATTCCACGCGGGCACGTCCCGCCCATCCTCCATTTGGAACGCCTGGCGGGTGAACACTACCTCCAGCGCGTGGCGACGGAACACCTCGATGAGCCGCACGATGTTGGGGAGTACCACCGATTCGAGCCGACCGTAGTAGTAATCGCGCACGTCAGGGAACGCATCGAGCGCCAGGCCTACGCCCAGGCGCCGCTCCGTGTAGCCGCGCTGAACGTCGACCACCAGCAGCCCCGTGCGTGCCGGGTCGATCTCAAGGTCAGTGATATCGAAATGGCCCTCGCGCCGGATCGACCAAGGGATCGTGATGCTCACTGCGCATCGCCTTGTGCAGTCGCCCCAGGTGACACGATTCCATCGAGTTCCGTCAGCAGTTCAGCCGTGTCCTTCACGGTGCCGAGCGCTCGGCGGAACGCCCGCATGGTCGCTTCGTGCAAGCGCTCGCTGGGATCCCAGCACGCGTCGTTGACCATCACCACGTTGTAGCCACGGTCGGCCGCCCCACGTGCGGTGTTGTCCACGCAATGGTTCGTCGCCATACCGCACACGTACAAAGTCTCGATCTGGCGAGCGTGCAGGTACTGCTCCAGCCCCGTCGAATTGAACGCAGACGTTGAATTCTTGTCGATCACCATCTCGCTGCCGGTCGGTGTCAGCCGATCGATGATCGCCTGATTCTCGTGGCCCTTAAGCATGGTCTTGCCCGTGCCATCGCCCGAGCGAAGCCAAGCCTGCGCGCGCTTCGGGTGCATGTCGCGCCGGTCTTCCAGGAAGTACCCCACGCGGACAAAGATGTTCTCCATGCCTTGGTCGCGAAAGAACCCGATCAGCTTCTCGCAGTTATCCGTCACCTCGCCGTAGTGGTCGGGATTCTGCATGTCCACGACCAACAACGCCGTGTGATCTAGGTCGATCTCCAGTTCAGGAACGCTGTGCGGCCACGTCGAATCCGTCTGCCAAGCGATCGTCCCTCTCACGGCTCACCTCCCAGCGCTTGAATCCCTAGCTTGCACGAGAGCCGGGGAGCCCGTCCTCCCCGGCTCTCGTATCACGTTCATCTCAACCCAAATCCTTCACCGGCTGCCGTCCCCAAACGCCGAGGCCAGGAATCATTCCAGGCCAACCCCACTGAACGTCGGGGTAGGCAAGTGGGCAAAGGGCTCGCCCTTTAGCGGGCCGTGGTGCGGATGTCGACAACCGCTGGCTTGCCGGACTCCACGACCTTGATCGCCTCTTCCAGAACCCCAGCCAGATCGTTCGGGTTCGTCACCGGCCCGAAACCTGCCACACCTTGGGACCTCGCCATCATCGCGAAATCGGGGGACGGCCCCTCGATCCGGATACCGATGCCCTTGTTCTCCACGGGCCGGTCACGCGCGATAGCCATGCGCTCCTGGTGGTCTTCGTCGTTGTAGTACGACTCATTGTTGTAGATCAACGCCAGCAGCGGGATGTCGTACTTCGCCGCGGTCCAAAGTGCACCGTTGGTCATGAAGAAATCACCGTCACCGAATACACCTACGCACAACTTGCCGTCGCCCTTGTGGGCCAACGCACCGCCGATGGCCGTGGGTAGGCCAGAGCCCACTCCGCCCCCGCGTCCGCCGCTTAGCTCGTGGTCGGGCTCAGTGATGTCCAGGATGCCCCTCCAACGACCACCGTGGCTGTGAACCAGCGCCCACTCGCGTTCGGCCAGCTTCGCCTTGAGCTCACCGTAGAAGCGACCCGCCGCGATCGGCGTCGAGTCCCACTCGGCTGCGGCCCGGTCCGCGTTCTTCTGAGCAGCCTCGTTGTGCATCGCCGCAACCTTGGCTCGTCGAGCTTCAGCCTTGGCCGTGAAGTCGTCGCCCATGGCGCGCATCTCGCGGCACATGATCAGCAACTCCCGGATCGCCCCTGTCGTCTCCGCCGCGATGGGATTCACGACAGGCATGAGCCACATGTTGTCCGTCACCCAACTCTGCTTCTCGAACTCAAACATGCCGATATTGATGATCTTGCAGTCCTCGCTGATCGCGGGCTGCAACGCACCACGCTCGCGAACGTTCGGGCCCAACGGAACGCCAAGGCTCGGCACGTCCAGCGCCAAGACGACGTCTGCGTCCTTGAGCACCGCCTCGCGAACCTGCGTGGCATCGAGGTCGTGCGTGTTGGGGAAACTGAAGCGGTTAGTGTCGACGACCGCTGCTCCCAGCAACTCCGCCAGCTCGATGAGATCGTCGAGAGCCGTGCCGTGGGGGCTGATCTCGCCAGCGATGATCACGGGCCACTCGGCCTCGGCCAGCATGACCGCAGCATCGCGCAGTGCATCTAGGTTGGCGCGCGGTGGCGCTGGAGCCTTGAAGTTCGCCGCGTCCGGGATCATCGCCTGACCATCTAGGCGCTCCTCCTGGACATCGCTGTCCAAAGCAACGTACACGGGCCCCATGGGAACCGTCGTCGCGATCCGGTAGGCCCGCAAGAGCGAGTCCATGGACGCTTCCACGCTGAAGGGCTGGTCGTCGAACTTCACGAAGTCGCGAACCAACGCACCCTGCACGAGCGCCGTGTGAACCCAGTCCGTGGAGCGCCGGTTCGTCGCGTTCTGCGGGCCCGCGCCACCCAAGTTCAGGATCGGGGTGCGGTCGCACCAAGCGTTGAAGATGGCCATCGCAGCGTGCTGCAGGCCAACGACGTTGTGGATGCCCGTGGCCATGGGCTTGCCCGTGACCCGACCGTAGCCGTTGGCGATGGCAACCGCGATCTCCTCGTGGGAACACATGAGCATCTCAGGCCCACCGTCGCCGTAGTTGACCAATGAGTCGTGCAGTCCACGGTAGGATGCGCCAGGGTTCAGCGCGATGTACTTGATGCCCAAGGCGCGCAGGATGTCGACCATAACGTCTGATCCCCACACGGCGTTGGACGGAGTGGCTTTACCCAGACTCCCAGCTTGCTGGCTTTCTGTCATCAGTGCTCCCCTGGATTGCGATTCGGCCCACGCACCCGCAGACCGCGCCGGATTCTAGCAGGGCGCGCCCTCCAATGGAGTGCTACGATTTCGCTGCTTCTCAAGGAGGGCTCATGGATCGACTAACGATCGGGGATTCGTTACCAACGCTGACGCTTCAGTTGATAGACGGCACGTCTATCAAGCTGCCCAGCGCGATTCCTACCCGCTTCCTGATACTCCAACTCTACCGTGGTACGTGGTGAACCAACTGCCGCCGCCAGTTGGCGGCCTATCAAGAAAAACTTCCAGAGTTGGCAGAACTCGGAATAACGGTCATCGCCGCTTCGGTTGATCCCATCGACGCTGTGCAAGCGATGGCTGCTGAGAACGGATTCACGTTCCCCCTCGCCTATGGGGTCACCGACGCCGATGTCGCCGCGCTGTTCCCCGAGCCGTGCGACGACCATCGCGGCCACTACTTCCAGCCCATGGAGTTCTTGGTGGCTAGCGACGGCGTGATCGCGGGGTCGCTCTACGCCAGCGGCGGGGTCGGTCGTATGGAGGTCGGGTCGGTCATCGATCTCATACGTGGCCGCGATCGCCGGGCCAACGAATCAGGCGCGAAGAACCAGGGCTAACCCAGGTCCGCCCTTACGCGCTCGCCGTCGCGTCCTCGGTTGCATCACGCAAGATCGGCACGCCATCGCGGTAGAGCACCTCGTTGCCTAGCACTGCGGGAACCCGCGCGCCTGGCGTGATGATGCCCACGAGGTTCAGCGGGTCGCACGCTGATATGCGAATCACCTCGCCTGTCAGCTCACGTCGGTGCACCGCGCGCATAGCGTCGACCGCCTCTTGCAGGGCGAACTGCTCGCCTATCAGGCCTGCAACGAATCGACCGCCACGCACTTCGCCACGTGCCTCTGCACGACGGTACGCCCGCGCCAGCAGGTTCCACGGTGGCGCCATAGGCTCCCGCGCCACCAACTCCCGCGTGACGATTCCGTAGCGCCGCAACAGTTGTGCCGCTCGCGCCTCCAGAACGGTGTCCCCGTCGCCGACTTGCCGATCCCACTCACTCGGAGCCGATACTCGCAGGCCTACTTTGGCTGGGGCCTCGCTCACGGGTGCACCCGATGGCTGCGTCAGGAGCGACCAGCGGCTCCCGGTGCGCCCTGTGGTCGCGCCGATGCGGCCTCGACGCGTGAACCGAGAGCGCCGTTGCACCTTCTTGGTCAAGCCGGACACCAGCCCACGCAGCGCGCCGAATCCGTCCGCCGTCAGCATCCCAGCCGCGACCAGCACCCACACCGCGTCTTCGACCTCTGATGGCATTCGTCCCGTGCCCATGACGATGTCTGGCATGAACGACGCCCCATGTGACGCGAGGTAATCACGCACGTCGGCAGGCGCTCCACGTAGCGCCATCTCATCGTTGGGCGCGTCCAGCAGCCACTCGACGTCTTCGCGCAATGCGATGGACACCGGTCCGTTACGCGACAGGCCTGACCCTGGCTGCTCAACACCGTTGCGCCGTGCGAACCTGCCCCACGCCAACTCCCCACCGAAGCAGAGCGCGTCCAGCGTACTCGTCTTGTAATCGCTCAACCGATAGGGGAGCAGCGCGCTCTCCCAACCTGCCGCTGCTGCCTCGAACCCTTGAAGCTGCTCCACGACCTCGATCATCCCCGCGTCCCCGCTGAGTCGCGAGCCTGGCGTGGCGTGCTGCCACTCCAGCAGGAAGCGGATCAAGCTCGCCGCCGGCACCGGCTCCACCGCCTTACGCAGCTTGCCCACCGTCGCGCGGTTGATGCGCGCCAAGATGCGTCTATCGCAGTATTCATCGTCAACGGCGTTCGGCCTAAACTTGCCGCGCAGCACGAGACCTTCGCGCTCTAGCGCAAGCAACCCCTGGTGCACCAATGACGTATCGATCGCCAGCGAGTCAGCCATCTCAGCGATGCTGAACGGCCCCGACGATTCAACGCGTCCTCGCAGTACTTCAGTAACAGCCGGTAGTTGAGCGACTTCAGGGTCGTCGTCTTCGCCGGGCGCCTCACCTGTCGGCAGCAGGTGCGCAGCCTTCACCAGCGCCGCGCGCTCCGCCGCTACCCAGAACGAACGTCCGCCAATCGCCAGCGTCTCTACCCTGTTATCGCCAGCCAGCGCGTCGTACCACGACTGCCACACGTCCCCGTCGTCGTGCTTCGCGACATCGCGATCGGTCAGTACGTTCAGCGACAACAATGCGTCGTGTAGCTCGTCAGCGTCACGTACCGGGGGCCACGCGTATGCCTCCTCGGTCATGATCGCTTCTGGATCCAGCGTACCTAGATCGCGTTCGTCCTCAGGCAACGCCCGGCGCAGCGTCACCGCGCGCGACCGGCGTTCCTCCAGCGGAGCGTCATCCAGGAACGCGTAGGGCATCGCGTTCAGCAGTTGGTGCGAGAACACCGATGGCTGCATCGTTTCCTTGCCGTACAGCTCGATCTCGCCTCGCTCTATGCGACCTATCACGCCTAGCATGCCCTCGAAATCCAACGCTTCGGTGAGGCAATCGCGGATCGTCTCGAACACCAGCGGGTGATCGGGGGGCACGATGTTCGCGCCTGCGGGCATGTTGTCCTGGCACGCAGCCGCGTCCGGGAAGACCGCCGCGAGCAGATCGTCCGATCGCATCCGCTGGATCGCCGTGGGCACGCGCCTGCCACCGACCTGGCGCAGCAACGCTAGCGATCGCGACGCCGTCCAGCGCCACCGTATCGGGAAGATCGGCCCTTGGAGCAACGCCTGCAACAGCGTCTCCTTGGCCGTTGGCGTCTTCACGTACCGGAACACCTCTTCGACCGGGAACGAATGCTGCGGGCTCAACGAGATGTTGATACCATCGTCGGTGGCTGCAGCCTGCAACTCGAAATTGAAGCCCACGCAGAAACGCTTGCGCAGCGCGAGACCCCAGGCTCGGTTGATCCGTGCGCCCAGAGGCGAGTGGATCACCAACTGCATACCGCCAGCGTCGTCGAAGAAGCGCTCTGCCACCAGCCGATCGCCCGTGGGCACGATGCCCAGCACGCGCTTGCCCTCGGCCATGTACTCGACCGTCTGCTCAGCGACCTCCTGTGATGCGCCTTGCTCCATCACCCACGCCACCGCCGTGTCCGGCACCGACAGGCGCTCGTCGATCGCCTGTCGAACCGCAGAGACCTCAGCCGAGAGTTCGTTGGTTCGCCCTGGCGCCTCGCCCAGCCAGAAGGGGATCGTTGGCGCCATCCCGTGGGCCGATTCCACGCGCACCGCACCGGCCTCAACGCGTCTGATCTTCCATGGCGTATTGCCCAGCAAGAAGACGTCGCCCGCGTTGCTCTCGATGGCGAAGTCCTCGTTGACCGTGCCGACCATGCCGCCATCCGGCTCCGAGATGACCCGGTAGTCCGCCGTGTCCGGGATGGCCCCACCAGACGTTACAGAGGCGATACGTGCGCCTCTGCGCGCCTTCACCTTATGGTTGACTCCGTCGCGGTGCAGGTACGCCGTGCTGCGCCCCCAGCGCGTCGCGACGCCTTCCGACAGCATGTCGATCACGTCGTCGAAGCGTTCGCGGGGGAGCGCGTTGTACGGGTACGCGCTCGTGACCAACTCAAACAGATCGTCCTCCAGCCAATCCTCGGTGACGGCGCTCGCGATTATCTGTTGCGCCAGAACGTCCAACGGCCATGGGGGAATCGTCAGCGCGTCGAGCTTGCCTTGGTTGATGGCGCGCAACAGCGCGACCGTTTCCACCATCTCGTCGCGGGTCAGCGGGTAAAAGCGTCCTTTGGGAATGCCGCCAAGCCAGTGACCCGAACGGCCCACGCGTTGCAGCGCCACTCCGATATTGCGTGGCGAGCCAATCAGGCAGACCAGCTCAACGTCGCCAACGTCGATGCCCAACTCCAGCGATGCCGTCGCCACGCACACCTTGATCGAGCCTGCCTTCAGACGTTGCTCCGCGTCAAATCGGATCTCTTTTGACAGCGACCCGTGGTGCGCAACCACGTTCTCCTCGCCTAATCGCTCAGCGAGCAGGTGCGAGACGCGTTCTACCAGGCGTCGTGTGTTCACGAACAGCAACGTCGTCCGGTGCTGCTTGATCAGCTCTGCCATCTCGTCCAGCGTCTGCGCCCACTGCTCATGCGTCGCGATGGGCCCCATCTCGAAGTTCTTGGGCAGCTCGATTGCCAGGTCCATCGCCCTCCGATGACCCGTATCCACGATGGTGACAGGCGGGAACGTGCTGGCCTCCTCTCCCTCCGAGCGAGAGGACCCTGACAAGAAGCGCGCGATCTCCTCGATGGGCTTCTGCGTCGCCGATAGCCCGATGCGCGTGACCGGTTGTTCCGCCAACCGACACAGGCGCTCGATCGTCAGCGACACGTGCGAGCCTCGTTTGTTGGGCGCCAGCGCGTGCAGTTCGTCCATGATCAGCGTGCGAACCGACGCCAAAGGCACACGTCCACGCTCCGACGTCAGCAGGATGAACAGCGACTCCGGCGTGGTGATCAGCACGTGCGCTGGATGCTTGATCATGCGCGCGCGTTCTGCAGGAGGCGTATCGCCCGTCCGCACCGCCACTCGGATCTCCGGCAGCGGCGTGCCCGCCTCTTCGGCGAGCGCCCTGATCTCCGCCAACGGCTCGATCAGGTTGCGTTGGATATCGTTCGCTAGCGCCTTCAACGGCGACACGTACACCACCTGCGTACCGTCGGCCAGCCCCTCCGGCGACAACGCCTGCTCCACGAGACCGTTCAGCGCCGTCAAGAACGCCGCCAACGTCTTACCAGACCCCGTCGGCGCCGCGATCAACGTGTGCTGCCCCGATGCTATCGCCGGCCAACCCTGGGCCTGCGCCTCCGTCGGCGCCCCAAAGCGCCGCTCGAACCACGTCCGAACCAGAGGATGCAGATGTTCAGTAGCCACGGATTCACCATACCAGGGTCGTCTATGGGCGTTTGGCAGTGGCCTTGGGCCATGCTTCTCTATTCAGATAGACTCACGGACGACGTAATCTCGTGGTAGGCAGGCGTATGGGGTACTTTCAGCGCACGATAGAAGAGCACGAATCAGCTTTGAATCTTCTCGATTCGAGACGGCACATCGCAATCGAAAACTTGCGAAATCGGCTCCTGGCTGCTGGTGCCGGTACTTTGGCGCTGTCCTTTGTTGCGCTGCAGATTCCTGGAGCAGTAGGCGTCAGCGGGCAAGTTGGCGACATATGGACACCAATTGTCATTGTTCTTGCGTTGGGATTAATGACGTTCTTGGTCGACATCTTGGTGCCCACATTCAGCTTCCCATTCAGGGACCCTCTGAATTCGGGGCATGCCGAAGGCTTGCGAAGAATTGGTATCATCGCTGATTTCGTGAAGTTCGTGCTGGTAATGGCGATGGCCATGTTTTCTGCCTTTGCGTATCTCAAACTGATCTCGTTTGGGATTGCAGTGCTGGGGGTGATTCAGGGCGCATCGCAAGAAGATCAACAAGCAATAGGTGGTTTGATGACTGGAAACATGTTTGGCTGGAGTGATCGACCCGAATTTTTGCTTTGGGCGGTGGCAGTTCTCGCCGGTTTTTGGGCAGGATGGATACCCCTTCACTTCGCACCAATGCCTAACGAGGAGACGGAGCAGCGGCTCCTCGTGTCAGATGATCTGAAAAGGCGTTCGTTGGAGAGTGTTTACTCTGAGTCAGGAGCACAAGTGCAAAGCAACAACAGAACATTGCATAGCTACCTTGGCTTCTATGTGATCGCTGTAGCTGCGTTCCTTGGGCTTGCTGCCGGCGAGACCTCGCCATCAGGCACCGAAATCGCCCTGGCAGTATTGTCGCTGTGGGGCGTTGTCTTGACGGTCTCGTTATCGATTTACACTCACCGGGCGCTGCACCGACAACGCAGGTTGACTCGAATGCTGTTTACAGACGAAGAGATTGAAGCTGCGGGGATGGCCCGCGACGCTCGTGCAACCTGGGGCCGTCGATTCACAGACTACCGAATGGATATTCTTTTTGGCGGGCTATTTTATCTATCTGCGGTCTGGTTCGTCGCATTGAGCTTGTAGCGTCCATGTCCACGTGCCCCGCACGTGGCAGGCGCACGAGCACGATGGCGTAACCCACGTCGTCGCTCAGGCTGAGTTCACCATGAAGTTCGGCCCCATCGGTGCGTTGATGTCGCCGATGGTCTCCCGCAAGCTCGGTAAAACCCTCGGTGAGTCGCTCCTCGGTCTCAAGCACTTTGTCGAGACCGGCGAAGAAATCGGCACCTCGCTTCCAGCCGCCGCGAAGACAGGCGCCTAGCTCCCCTGCACCTCAACGCCCGACTGCGCCTCGAACATCTTGACGGCCTCGATAGGGTCTCCTGCGCCGAACCCCGCGTCGATGCCGCGCTTCCAGAAGTCCTCAGCGGCCGCGCGCAACGGTAGGTCCAGCCCCACCTGTTCGCTCAGCCAGCGCATGTGGCCTTGGCTCGTGTGGTGACCTGACAGGTGTGACGTTTGGCTCGCGAAATCGCGCGCCAGCAGCTTCGGCCCGATGCGCCCCAACTGACGACTGTTCGCCGACGCCGATTGCAGGACCTCCAGCAGCACCGTCATGTCCAGCTTCAGCGCAGCGGCCAGCGCGAAGGTCTCCATGATGATGATCTGATTCACGTCACCGATCATGTTGTTCATCAGTTTGGTGATGTTGCCGCTACCGACCGGCCCCATCAGGTGCGCACCTACGCTGACCGGCTCCAGCAAAGGCTTGATCTTCTCGAACGCCTCCGCGTCGCCGCCCACCATGATCGTCAGTTGGCCATCCCACGCGACTTTGCCAGTCCCCGACACCGGCGCGTCCAGGTACGTCACGCCATGCTCAGCGCACGTCGCCGCGAAACGTTTCGCCGACTCCGGGTGGATCGTGCTGTGGTCGACCACGATCGTCCCCGGTCGCGCCGTCGACAGCACGCCGTCGTCGCCCGTCAGCACCTGCTCGATGACCTCTTCCCCCTGCAAGCACAACGCCACCACATCCGCCTCAGCTGACGCCTGTGCTGGAGTCCCGCCAGCCTTGGCACCCATGCCAACCAGTTCCTGGACCTTCTCTTGGCTGCGGTTCACGACCGTCAGATCGGTGCCGCCCTTCGCGTGATTGATGGCCATGGGCTTGCCCATGAGTCCTAGTCCGATGAATGTCAGCTTCACGTTTGGTCTCCTCGTCGTTGTGCCCGCCCAGCGGTATGGCGGATATTACGCTAATGACGGCGCCCGGTACGGAACGGGCCTCCCGTGAATGTGCCCACCCCTCCCCCAAGCACTGACACCAGCCCCTATCGCCATCGCTCCCCCATCCTCTATCGTGTTCCCCGGACGACGTACGTCACCCACGTACCAGCGCCCCGACGAGACAAACGTACCTACTCGGGGCGTTCCTCGTTAACAGGTCCGATCACCCAGAGGCAAATGCAACAAAATGTTACAAAATGCAACGCATCAAGACGCGCGGCTCGCACGTTCAGATGTCCCCCTTACGAAGGGGGACTACAGGCGGGTTCCCAGTGCTCGCTCCAGCACATCAGAAGCCAGAGGCAAATGAGACAAAATGAGACGTTTTGAGACACATCAAGACGTACGAAGCAGTCCTCCCCGCCGTCCAGAACGCCAAGGCCTGGGCTCATTCCAGGTCTACCGACCCACACGTTGGGGTAGGCAAGTGGGTCAAGGGCCTTGCCCTTGTCCTGGCGGCGAAGCCAAGAGATTCGAGGGCGAGCCCCGACTTGCTTCACGACCGAACCCACCAACGAGCCCGGGGCCTCACCCTTGTATCATGCGGCCACACCAATCTTGAATCTCGCCTACCGGAGCAACGCATGCAGTATCGAAAGCTTGGGTCGTCTGACCTCAACGTGTCGGTCATCGGCCTCGGAACCAACAACTTCGGCAACCCTGATCGCGTCGATGCCCCTCGTCGTTTTGGGATCTCAGACCACGCGGAAAGCGCTGCGGTGCTGAACAAGTGCCTGGACGTAGGCATCAACTTTATCGACACCGCCGATAGCTACGGGGACGGCCGCAGTGAGATCCACATCGGGGAGGCGATCAAGGCGCGCCGCAAGGAAGCGATCCTGGCCACCAAGGTCAACATCGCCGGACTCGACGGCGAGTCGATACGCGACCGCATCAATCGCAAGATCGACGCAAGCCTGGCTGCCCTGCAGACCGACTACATTGACCTCTACCAACTCCACTTCCCCAGCAACGACGTTCCCCAAGAAGAGATCCTTGGGCCGATGAATGACCTCGTCACGGCGGGCAAGGTTCGCTACATCGGCGAGTGCAACTACGCAGGCTGGCGCCACGCCCAAGCGGACGCGGTTGCGGAGAACAACGGCTGGGCACGCATGGTGTCCTCCCAGAACTACTACAACGTCTTCCGACGTCAGGTGGAACTCGAATTGCTGCCCTTCTGTAGCGCGCAGAACGTGGGATTCCTCCCGTACTTCCCGCTAGCGGGCGGCTGGCTCACCGGCAAGTACAAGCCAACGGACGTTCCCTCCACGGACTCTCGACGCATGGTCACGCAACTCCAGGGTGACGCCGCCGCGCGCGTGACGCTAAACAAACTCGACGCCTACGCCACCGAGCGAGGCCACACGATCCTTGAGTTGGCGTTCTCGTGGCTCCTGGCTCACCCCGCCGTAACCTCCGTCATCGCAGGTGCCATGACGCCCGAGCAGGTCGAGGCCAACTCCAAGTCTGGAGACTGGATGATCACCGACGACGAGCGCGACGAGATCGACGCCATAGTCGCTTGGGATGGCACGTCCGAAGAGATCGAAGGCTACGGCCCCGGCTCACCCGCCGTGCGTCGTCGCTAAGCGCCCCGGAGCTCCCAGCGACCTTCAGTCCTAGCGGCGAAGCCAAGAGTTCCGAGGGCGAGCCCCGACTTGCTACTCGATTTGCCTCCCGACGAGCCCGGGGGCGCGTCAGCGCGTTATCATGCCGCCACATACATAACGTTGTCCCACCGGAGTAGCGCATGCAGTATCGAAAGCTAGGGTCGTCTGACCTCAACGTGTCGGTCATCGGCCTCGGAACAAACAATTTCGGCAACCCCCAACGGATCACGGATCCCGCAGAGAGCGCCAAGGTCATCAACAAGTGCCTGGACGTAGGCATCAACTTCATCGACACCGCTGACATGTACGGCGGTGGCCAGAGTGAGGTCCACATCGGCGAGGCGCTCAAGGCCCGCCGCAAAGAGGCCATCCTCGCCACCAAGTTCAACATCGCGAAACTGGAGGGCGAGTCGGTCAAGGCCCGCATTCACCGCAAGATCGACGAGAGCCTGGCCGCGCTCCAGACCGACTACATCGACCTCTACCAGATCCACTTCCCAGGCAACGACGTGCCTCAGGAAGAGATCCTTGGCCTCATGAACGACCTCGTCACGGCGGGCAAGGTTCGCTACATCGGCGAGTGCAACTACTCGGGCTGGCGCCACGCCCACGCAGACGCGGTGTCTGCGAAGCTCGGGTTGGCCCACATGGTGTCCTCCCAGAACTACTACAACCTGTTCCGCCGTCAGGTGGAGCTTGAGCTCCTGCCCTTCTGCACCGCGCAGAACGTCGGTTTCCTCCCGTACTTCCCCTTGGCGGGCGGCTGGCTCACCGGCAAGTACAAGTCCACCGACACGCCCGGCGAAGGCGCTCGACGCATGGTGGGCCAGCTCCAGGGCGACGATGCCGCGCGCCAGACGCTCGACAAGCTTGACGCCTACGCCGCTGAGAAGGGCCACACGATCCTTGAGTTAGCGTTCTCGTGGCTCCTGGCGCACCCCGCCGTAAGCTCCGTCATCGCGGGCGCCATGACCATCGAACAAGTCGAGGCCAATGCCACCGCTGGCGACTGGCTCATGACCGATGAGGAACGTGACGAGATCGACGCCATCGCGGGCTGGGACGGTACTGCCGAGGAGATCGAGGGCTTCGGCCCCGGTTCCGCTCCGGTCCGCCGCCGCTAGGCAGCACCGGATCGCAAGAGAAACGAGAAGGGGCGACCAGATGGTCGCCCCTTCGTTCGTCTAGCACCTATCGGCAGGACAACGCCTAACTCAACTCCAGCCTGATTGGCTTGATTGCGATCTCTTCGTAGAGATTACCGGTACCAGCCGCGTCGAGACTCGGGAAGACGTAGCGCGTTGGAAAAGCCTCCTGGTACTCGAACGCTCTGCCCGCAGCGCCATCCTTCAAGATCTCCTTCACCGTGACCGTCCGCTTCCACGGTTCGCCCGTGCTCTTCGCCTCACCGCGCCCCGCTGGCACCTGCAACGAAGACGCGTTCAATGTAGCGTTCAGCCACTCTGCCATCGCTTTGCGAGCCCCTGTCGCCTCGAACTTCACGCCCTCGCACCGAGCAACGATTTCTTCAATGGCCACGCCAGGCAGCTCTTTCAACGGGCTGTACTGCGTCGGGAAGCACTCCAAGAAGTTGTACCGGCGCGCGTCCTCCCCAGTTTCACTGAGGAGCGAAACGCTGATGCTCTTCCGGATGTTCTTGCCCTGCGAGGCGTCCAGCCACCACTGGTACAACTCCGTGCTGTTCTTCCCCACGCGCGAGCTGATGGTGATGCTTCCGTAGTGCGCATCGCCGGGGCCGTAGACGCGGTACTCGTCGTTGCCGCCTTGCAACTCCCGGCTATCGATCAACAGGTCCTCAATCGCTATTCCCTGGATACTGCGGAGAGGCAGATCCCCAAGTTCTACCCTGAACTTGCCCGCGCCGTTCTCCAATATCTCGTAGGCCCCTTCGTTGGTGCCTCTCGTGGCCTTCACCCCGGCGGTGAGAGGCCCGCGCAAGGTCAACGTGTCCACATATTTGTGGCCAGGCGTGGTCTGGTGCGACGAATCGGTTCCCACCGACCAGTCAGCAATCTCTATGTTCAGCGAGCCCCCACTGGTCGTCTCCCACGCTGAGTCGACGTCGCCCCCGCTACCCGCGCCCGTGATCTCGACCGTGAAGCCGGTCACCACGAGCATGTCGTCTGGGGAGTACGTGCCAGCCCAAACCGCCGCCGAGGGAGCCGTCGCTTGCACCGCGATCACCGCAAGTTTCCACGCCCGTGGCCCTCACCTGCTATAGAACTACAACGTTGAGATGCCCAACGTGTCAGTGTTCGCTTTATTTCCTGGCGCCGATTGTGTACGAATCCCGATTTATGAGGGACAATGCCCGCGTTCGGCCTCGGTCCGCTACCAGACCCCGAACAGCACGAGGTGATTGAGTGGTGCAGGGGGATTTCCAGCCGGGGGAGCCAGAGCAATCTTGGGTGCCCGATAGGCTCAAGCTGGCCCGCGAATTGCGTGGCCTGACCCGCGCCGAGCTAGCAGTCGCGCTCGACAAGTCAGCCGCCGCCGTTGGCCAGTATGAAGCCGCCGTGATCCAACCCCAGCGACGTGCCTGGCGTACCCTCGCAACGGCCCTTTCGCTCCCGCCTGCGTTCTTCCGGCTCCCCGATGCGCCTGTGCTGCCCAGTGCCTTCTTCAGGCCCGACCGCACCGTGCCGCAGGTCGCCTACCGCCGCTCCGCCGCCATCGCGGGCCTGCTCGGCGAATTGCATCGCCAACTACGACTCGCCGATAGCGACCAAAAGGCCGATATACCCCGCGTCCGCCTCTCCGTAGGCACGCCTGCCGAGTTCGAGTTGGTCGCCGAGGGTATCCGTGTCGCGTGGGACCTAGGCAACCAACCCATCGACGACCTCACTGCTCTCCTAGAGCAACACCGCATCATCGTCGCGGCCGTCAACGACAAGCCCGCCCCCACCGGCTCGTTCTCCACGTGGATCGGCGATTCGCCGTGGGTGTTCTCGGCAGCGAGCGCAGCCTCAGCCGCGCAAACCAGATTCGATGTCGCTCACGAGCTTGGCCACCTCGTCATGCATACCTCCCAAGACCTCGGCACAGCAGACGCGGGGCGCCAGGCGGACAACTTCGCCCTCGCGTTCCTCATGCCGCGCCGCGCCTTCGAGTTCACCTCGCCCCGCGTCACCGATCCTGCGTTGACTGAGCTGAAGCGAACGTGGGGCGTCCCCATGGCCGCGCTCGTCAAGCGTGGCTACGACCTAGAGTTGATCTCAGAGGCCAGCTACCGCCGCTCCCACGCCAGATTGAATCGTGCGTCCTATCGGGCCAAAGAGCCCGCCGAGCCTACCCCGGAGCGCCCGCAAACGCTACCCACGCTTGTCGAAGCAGCACGCGCGAACGGCACGCTCGACGACGCGCTCGACGCCATCGCATGGCCCAAGTCCCTGCTGCACGAACTCGTTGACTAGAACCAGAACCCCGTCACGCCAGACACCACGGCACCACCCGCCGCAACCAGCACCACCATCAGCGCCAGCCGCCTGAAGAGCACCGTGGATATGCGGCTGGATAGCCAGATACCCGTGAACAGCCCCGCCACCGCGCCCGGCGTCAACGCCGCCGCAAGTACCAGCACATCACGCGTCAGCACCCCGCCTACCAGGAAGCTAGGCAGCGCGAATAGGCCCACCACCAGGAGGTAGGCCGTGATGTTCGCCCGGAACTGACGTGGGTCGAGGCCCTGGTTGGCGAAGAATAGGATCACCGGCGCGCCCGCAAGCCCCGTCGAGCCCATCAGCAGCCCGCTAGCCATCCCCACCGGCACTGACGCCACCTGCTCATTGCCCGCAGTGCGCTGAAACCCGCCCAGCATCGCCACCGCCGTCACGCCGACCACCAACCCGAGCACCACCTTGATGACATTCTCGTCCAGCGTCACCAACAGCAGCGTGCCCAGCGGGATGAACGCCACCCCGAACAGCGACATCAGCGCCACGCGCTTCGGGCGGGCGTCGCGGTACACACGCGACATCAAGATCGCCGACATGACGAAGCCCTCGACCACCAACACCGGCACCGCCAGCGTTGGTGCCATAAAACTCGTCAGCACAGGCGCCGCCACGATAACGAACCCGAAGCCCGTTGCACCCTGCACTGTCGCAGAGGCAAACATAGCCAACGCAGCTACCAAAAACAGGGGTACAGAAATCATGAGGTCAAATCACCGTGAGAGTCGCATGAGGTGCGTCGCTGGCACTGCGCAAGCAACGAAAGGGGGAGGGAGGTTGGGCACATTCTCGCGTGTTCCTAAGGCCGGTCGCCTCCTGGAGGCGTTAGGCGAGGCCCCACGTCCGCCCCTGACGACGCGCGCTAAAGCGTGCGCTGGATGAACCCCGCCTTGCGACGCCACTTCGGGTTCACCTTTACCCACAGCTCAACGAACACCGGCCGCTCGACGATCTCCACGATCTCCTCGCGCGCCTGCGTGCCGACCTCTTTCAGCGCCTGGCCACCCTTGCCGATCAAGAGTTGCTTCTGCGATGGCTTGTCCACGTAGATCGTCGCGCGCACCAGATCGGGCTGTGTGCCCTCGCGCTCGGCGTATTCGTCGACCTCCACCGCCACGTCGTAGGGGATCTCCTGCTCGTACAGCAGGAAAACCTTCTCCCGGATGATCTCCGAGGCCACGAAACGCATCGAGCGATCGGTCAGCATGTCTGGCGGGAAGATCGCCTCCTGCTCAGGCAGATGCCCCACGATTTGCTCCAGCAACGTGTCCAGACCCTCGCCGTCGAGTCCTGAAACCGGCACGATTTCCAGGAAGGGCAGCGCGTCGTAGTAGTGCTGCATGATCGGCAGCAGCTTCATCTTGGCCACCGTATCAATCTTATTCATCACTAGGATGGTGGGGGTCTTCGCCTGCGCCAATTGCCCCATCAGCTTGGTTTCCACGTCGCCCGGCATGCGCGGCTCCACGACCAGCAACGCCAGATCAGCGTCCGCCAGCGCCGACACCATCTGTCGTGACATCGCCGCATCGAGCTGATCCCGACCGTTGCGCAGGAACCCAGGCGTGTCTAGGAGCGCCACCTGGAAATCATCGCCGTTCAACACCCCCAGCAACTTGTGCCGAGTTGTGTGCGGCTTCGGGCTGACGATCGACAGCTTCTGGCCGATCAACGCGTTCATCAACGTGGACTTCCCCACATTCGCTCGCCCGACGATAGCCACGAATCCGCTGCGGTGCTGCTGTTCTGTCACGTGTGTGAAACGATCCTTTGGAGTGAATAGGGAACAAGTAAGAGAATCAAAACCGGCTCGCTGCCCGCAGCCCAAAGGGGCCTAACGCGCAAACCGAAACAAAAGAAAAATGGAGCGGGCGATGGGGATCGAACCCACGGCCGTCTGCTTGGGAAGCAGAAGCTCTACCACTGAGCTACGCCCGCACTCTGAGACAGTTTACCAGCGTCCGCGTTGGTGGGCATACCGTAGGTTCGTCACCTAATGACACGCGCTACCTGACCTGACAGGCGTTGGGGATCGGCGACGGCCACAAACCTATGAAGGAGCGCTCGGATCTCGTCCATTATGCCCCCCACATCCCACGCTTTGGCCGCTGTGGCACCGGTTATCCGATTCGTCGTTAGATGCGCGATCTCTTTGTCCGCACGTCGACCGCTATTTCTAGATTCTCCGATATCGGAGGCCGTTGCTCATTCCAATTGCCCCCCGTCGTATAGTCATTAGCGACAATATCCGTCGGTCGGGGGCGGTCCATGTAGAGGAAGTCGACTAGATTCCTCAGGTGGATCACGAATGATTCAACCAGGGCATTGTTGATGAACATCGCACGCTCGGCTGCAGGTCTTTTCAGAGCGCTCCCAATCTCAAAGAACATCTCCACTTCGTAGCACAGGTGCTCGCTAGAGTAGTCAAACAGAAACGCGGCGCTGAACGGGCGCCCGCTGTGTATTTCCATATGGCCTCACTCCTTCACCACGGGTGAACGTGTGGTGTCGGTCCCCGGTCTGATCCATCGCAAGTCATGCGTTCGCCTCTAGGGAGGTTGAATTCGATGGTACCATGGCGCCATTCATTCGAATGGTCTACGAGAGGAGCAAGGAATGGCCGAGAAGCGCAAGCCTCGAAGTGATATGAAGGTCGGCAACTTTGAGAAAAAGAATGGATTGCCGCCCGGGACTGTCCGCAACAAAGACGGTCGCGACACTCGCAGCGACAAGTTACTAGGAACAATCCGCAAAGAAGCCGAAGGCAAACGCTGAATTAGCGGCCCTGCAGGGCTCGCCCTGCCCTAGGGCGCGCGGCGCTGCCAGGCGACGCTGAGCGCAATGCCGATCCCGACCAGATTGAACAGCGCTCCGACGCTCAGCGAAAACAGGCTGATCAACACGATCGGCGCCGTCGCCAGCAGCACCCCGCCGATCGCCATGTACTGGTAATGGCGTCCTCTGCGGCGATTGACCGCAAACCCCACGCCTTCGCCTATGCCGTAGCCAAGCCCGCCCATCACGAAGAAGAAAAAGAACCCCGCGCCAGGAATGAAAGCAAGTAGAACCCCCAGCGCGATCGCTCCCGCCAGTCCTAGGCCCACCGCAGAAGCGATACCCTTCACGTAATACTCGCGTGACACCTGGAACACCGGCAAGCGCGTCTCTTGGGCGCATTCCTTGCACCTGATGCCCACCGGATGCTGGCGCATGCACTCCACGCACACCGCCTTCCCGCACCTGCTGCAATGCAGGCCCGTCTCCCGGTCGGGGTGCCAATGACACGCTTCTGTAGCCATCAATCCTTCTCACAGCCCCCTGAGCAGCACTCGTGGCACTCAGTCAAGGCAGGCGGCTTCATTCTGACGCAGTATTGCGCGTCATCCAGACATCGTGGTCAGCGATATCGCGATCGAAAAGCAACCGGTTCAACATCAACCGAGGAAACGACACCCCTGGGCTGCTCAACGAATTGGATGCGAGGCGCTTGGCTATGGTGATTACCAGCACACCAGCCATCAGTCCCGCGTACTCCGTCGGACGGCCCAACCACAGCGAAACCAGCGGCATCGTGGCGAACGCGATCAGCACCCATACCGCTGACGACTGTGTGAGCTGCCAGCCAGCCGTCGACACCACCATAAAGACCGCTAACTCCAGGCGACCCATCGCCAGAAGCATGCCGACCGTTGGTGCGATGCCTCTGCCCCCTTGGAACTTTAGAAACACCGGCCAATTATGCCCAGCGACCGCCAGCAGCGAAGCCAAGACTTGCACGTCAAGATCCAGATCGAAAGCTCGTGCAACCAGGGCAGGGGACATCCCCTTCACGAATACATCGAACAAGCTGACGGGGAATATCCACGCATGCCCCACGTTGTACCAAACGTTGGACGCACCCACGGTGCCGCTGCCCACCTTACGCAGGTCGATGCCTTTAACCAGCCGACCGGTAACGTAGGACATGGGGATCGACCCCAGTAGGTACCCGTACGCGAGTACGAACGCTATTGCGATGCGCTCATCCATGATTGGTCTGGTGCGCTACGATGCGCGACCGGCGATAGCGAGGCGCTCTAGCTCCTCGAACACCTCAAGGGGAGGGCCCGCGGTGCCTGGCAGGTGCTCGCCTTCGTGGCCCATTGCGTGATAATCGCTGCCGCCACACGGCAGCATGTGGTACTTATCAGCAAGCTTCAGCAATGACGAGCGGAGTCCAGTATCGAAGTTACCGTAGTGCACCTCGAAGCCAACGAACCCCATATCGCCTATCTGCGGGAGCAGCGACTCGTAATCAGGGATGAACACGGGGTGCGCAAGCACGGTCACGCCCCCAGCAGCACGTATCAGTGCAGCTGATTCCGCCATCGAGATGTGAGGCCTGTCCACGAACGCCACGCCATCGTCGTTCAGGATGCCATCGAACGCGTCCTTGATCTGCGCGATGTACCCACCGTCCACCAACGCCTGCGCGATGTGCGGACGACCTATCCCGGCCTCGCCAGCGATCTCCAGCACGTGTTCCCACGTGATCTTGTAGCCCAACTCGATCAGGCGCTCCACCATCTTCTGGCCACGGTACAAACGATTGTCCCTGAACGACGCCAACGTTGTTCCTAGTTCGGCGTTGTGGTGATCCAGGAAGTACCCCAGCACATGAACGTCGCCCTTCGGGTCAGTCGGGTGGTCTGCACTGATCTCAACCGCAGGCACGATCCTCAGATCTGGATACGCCTCAGCGGCTGCCAGAGCCTCCGTGATGCCCTCGGTCGAATCGTGATCCGACACCGCAGCGATATCAACGCCACGGTCGTGAAGCAGGCGCACGAGCTCCGTCGGCGTCAGCTTCCCGTCCGAATACCTCGTGTGCATGTGTAGATCGATCTTCAAACGCTAACCCTCGCTCGCCTATGCGTCCCTAAGATCCAGAAAGCGGTCGACCCGCTCGATGCTGTTTGCCAGCCCCGAGCGCTCGTCCACGTCGATTATCACCGCATTGAACTGCGCAGGACCCGGATCTTCAGCCACGTTCAGCCTGCGCGGCATCGCCGTCAGGAAACGCGCCAGCACATCCTCCACGCGGCTCCCGATCACCGAGTTCACCGGGCCAGTCATGCCTAGGTCGGTCACGAACGCCGTACCGCGAGGAAGCACCTTCGTGTCGGCTGTCCCCACGTGCGTATGCGTGCCGACAACCGCCGACACTCGCCCGTCCAGGTACCAACCCATCGCCGCCTGCTCAGACGTCGCCTCGGTGTGGAAATCCACCAAGATAACGGCTGGCGGATCATCCTGCATCTCGTCGATCAAGCGATTCGCCACAACGAACGGCGAATCCAAGCCCTCTGGCATGAAAACGCGCCCTTGCACGTTAATCACCGCGACTTTCCCGATACGAACGACGCCCCGGCCGGGGGTACCCTCCGGGTAGTTCGCAGGACGAAGCACTGGCCACTCACCGTCCAACGCAGGGATGAAATCCCGCTGATCGAACGTGTGATTGCCCCCCGAGATCACATCGGCGCCGGCGTCGAACATCTCGTTCGCCGTCCCCTCCGTCGTCCCGAAGCCCGCAGCCGCGTTCTCGCCGTTGACGACCACGAAGTCGAGTTCAAGCTCCCGCTTCAACTCGGGCAACACCCGCCGCAGCATCTTGCGACCCGGCTTCCCCACGATATCGCCAACCATCAGTATCTTCATGCGCTGCTTTCTGCCATTGGGACTTGCCCCTCAGGAACCACAGGCACCCCGCTGAACGATCGATTCGCTCAGCGGGGCCCCTACATATTGCTCTATCAAGCGTCCGCCAGCCCGCCATCGTGCAAGCGCGTAACGCCCGCCACTGCCGAGCGGCAGCTTACCGTCGTGCGAGCACGCAGCTCGCCTACTTGGCGGTTTCGGTGGCGCGGGTCTCGCGGACCACCGTCACCTTGATCTGACCGGGGTAGACCAGATTTTCCTCGATCTTCTTCACTACGTTCCTCGCCAGGTTCGACGCGCCGATGTCGTCGATCTTGTCGGGCTGCACCAGGATGCGCACCTCACGGCCCGCCTGGATCGCGAACGAACGCTCCACACCAGGGAAACTGTTCGCCACGTCCTCCAGCGCCTCAAGGCGCTTCAGGTACAACTCCACCGTATCGCGACGTGAGCCCGGACGTGCCGCGCTCATCGCATCCGCTGCTGCCACCAAGAACGCCTCAACCGACCCACGCGCGTCGTCGTGGTGCTCGGCGATGGCCGCCTTCACCGCTGCTGGGAGGTGGTAGCGGTCAGCGATCTCGTCACCCAACTCGATGTGCGAACCCTCGAACTCGTGGTCGAGTGCTTTACCGACGTCGTGCAGCAACCCGCCGGCCTTCGCTACCTCGACGTTCGCTCCGATCTCAGTCGCCAGCATGCCGCAGAGGCGCGAAACCTCGACGGAGTGCTGGAGGATGTTCTCCCCGTAGCTGTAACGGAACTGCAAACGTCCTATCAGCTTGATCAGGTCCGGGTGCAGACCATGCACGCCAGCGTCGAGCACTGCTTGCTCACCGGCCCGGCGCATCGTCTCTTCAACTTCCTTCTGAGCCTTCTCCACCAACTCCTCGATGCGAGCAGGGTGGATCCGGCCGTCCTGGATCAGCGACAGCAACGCTAGCCGCGCAACCTCTCGGCGCACCGGCTCGAAGCACGAGATCGTGATCGCCTCCGGTGTGTCATCGATGATCAAGTCCACGCCCGTCGCCGCCTCGATGGCCCGGATGTTCCGGCCCTCGCGACCGATCAAGCGTCCCTTCATCTCGTCGCTCGGGAGCGGCACGATGGACGTCGTGTTCTCAGACGTCACATCTGCGGCGAGTCGCTGGATCGCCAGCGAAATCACCTTCTTCGCCTTGTCGTCAACCTCGGCCAGCATCTGCTGTTCAAGGCCGTAGTACCGCTTGGCGAGCTCGTGCTCCATCTCGCCCTCAGCGGTCTGCATGATCTGGTCTTTCGCTTCGGCGGTCGACAGTCCAGCGACATGTTCAAGCTTCGTCGCTTGTTCAGCCTTCAGTGCCTCGGCCTCATCACGAGACTCTTCGACTTCCTGCTCACGTTCGGTCAGTCGGTCCTCGCGCAGTTCGATCATTTCCTGCCGCTTGTCCTGACTATCCTCACGCTTGTCCAAACTCTCCTCGCGGGCCGTAAGCCGGTCCTCCCCGCGTTGGGCCTCACGTCGGCGATTCCTTATCTCGTTCTCTGCATTGCGACGCTCTTGGAGCGCTTCTTCTTTAGCTTCTAGAAGGATTCTCTTCTTCGAATCGTCTGCTTCACTGACAATCTTGTCTGCTACTGACCCTGCGGACTCGGCATCGCGCTTCAGGAGCGCATTCTTGATGACGAACCCTCCACCGACACCAACTCCTATCCCAACCACTGCGGCAATCACTGCAATAACAGCGTCCATGGATTCTCTCTTTCTGCCCCACCTGCGCTCGCTTCCCGGCCTTCGGGATCGGACGGGCGGGACCGTTACCGATTCATGCGCCGATCTCTCGGCGGTTTGTTGTGGGCCGTGCCCTAGCTGCTCCTTCTACCCACTTCCGTATCAGCAATCACTGCTACTACGAGCCAACCATACCCGCCGGGTCACACGTGGTGTCCACGTTAACCCGAACTACCACCGCCATGATTGACGGTGGTAGTTGTGATATCGAGACAAGACACCCAGGCCTGAGCGTTACTCTGCGGAAGCACCTACCGGCACCTCTTCGAGTTCGGGGGCATCAACAACAGCCTTGGTCTTGGTGCTGCCACCGACCGGCTCTGCTGGTGCATCGTCGAGTCCGCGTATCCGACGCTCAAGCGCCAACGCGATCTCGGGGTTCGTGTTAAGGAACTCTTTGGCCTTTTCGCGGCCCTGGCCAAGACGGGTCTCGCCGAACGAGTAGTTCGCTCCGGATTTCCGGAGGATCTCCATCTCTGCACCCAGGTCCAAAAGGTCACCTGATTTGCTGATACCAAGCGAGAACATGATGTCGAATTCCGCCTGCTTGAAAGGAGGCGCCACCTTGTTCTTCACAACCTTCGCTCGGACGCGATTGCCTACCGCTTCGGTCTGTTGCTTGATGGTCTCGATACGCCGCAAGTCGATGCGCACGGAACTGTAGAACTTGAGGGCCCGTCCCCCTGGAGTAACTTCGGGGCTACCGAAGAACACTCCCACCTTCTCACGAAGCTGATTGACGAATACCACCGCTGTGTTCGAGTGGTTGGTTGCCGCCGTCAATTTGCGCAGTGCCTGCGACATGAGCCTCGCCTGAAGACCAACGTGAGCATCGCCCATGTCGCCCTCCAACTCGGCCCGTGGTGCAAGCGCGGCAACGCTGTCGATTATGACAACGTCAAGCGCGCCACTGCGCACCAGGTACTCGACGATCTCGAGCGCCTGCTCCGCTGAATCCGGCTGGGAAATCAAAAGGGTTTCGGTATTTACGCCGCACTTCGCAGCGTATACCGGGTCCATCGCGTGTTCTGCATCGATGTATGCGGCGGTACCGCCGAGGCGCTGTGCCTCAGCAACAATGTGGTGACAGAGGGTAGATTTCCCTGCCGACTCTGCTCCAAAAATCTCTACGATTCGACCGCGGGGTATCCCGCCGACGCCTAACGCAAGATCCAAGGAGATTGAGCCAGTCGGAATCGCCTCCACTTTCATGGCATCGGCGGCATCGCCCATGCGCATGATCGAGCCACGACCGAATTGGCGTTCAATTTGACCGAGGGCCAGCTCTAACGCTTGTTCCTTATCAGACACTTTTGCCTCGTCTCTCTACCGCCACTACCATTGATTACTTTACCACACACTGCGTTGCGGACGGCTGCGCTAGTGTGTGGGAACAAATGTTCTAATCGCAACCCGCAAATGGCGCAGTTTCGTGCGGATATGCGCGATTCGCCCAAATCCCACAGGGGGCTCGCCTGTCGCTCTCCTATAGGTTGGAAGAGGGGCGGTACTTATTGACCAGCGGCAGTCGACGATCGCGTCCGAAATTGCGCCGCGTGATCTTGATCCCGGGAGGAGCCTGGCGTCGCTTGTACTCGCTACGATCCACCAATCGCACCGTCAACTCCACCGCATCCGCGGGCATACCCGCCTCCAGCATCTCCGCCACGCTCCAGTCGAGCTCCACGTACGCCTCGATGATCCGATCGAGCACCGCGTACGGTGGCAGCGAATCCTCGTCCTTCTGGTCCGGCCGCAACTCCGCCGTCGGCGGACGCACGATGATCGACTCCGGGATGATCTCGCGTCCTGCCAGCACATTCACGTGTCGCGATACTGCCGTTACCAGAGTCTTCGGCACGTCCTTGATCACCGCGAACCCACCTGCCATATCGCCGTACAACGTCGCGTAGCCCGTCGCCATCTCGCTCTTGTTGCCCGTCGTCAGCACGATCCAGCCGAACTTATTGGACGCCGCCATCAACAGGTTGCCCCTGATGCGCGCCTGCAGGTTCTCCTCGGTCGTATCCGGCTGGCGACCCTCGAACAGTGGCCCAAGCTCCTCGCGGTACTGATCGAACAGCCCCTTGATCGGCAACGTCACCAAACGCACGCCCAGGTTATTCGTCAGCTTCACGGAATCGTCGTTGGACTGATCCTCCGTGTACTGCGACGGCATGAACAACGCCGTAACGTTCTCCGCCCCCAACGCCTCGGCTGCGATAGCCACCGTCAACGCTGAGTCGATCCCGCCTGACAAGCCGATCACCGCACCGGGGAAGCCGCTCTTCTTCACGTAATCCCGCGTACCTGTCACCAACGCTCGGTACACCTCGGTTAGCGCGTCCAGCGGCTCGCTCATCTGCGCCACCACCGGCTGACGAACAGGCGCTGTGCGCTTCGGCGAAACCATCACAGTGACCGCCCGTCCCACGGGCTCCAGTCCATCGGGGGATGCCAACGCTGGCTGCGCCTCATCGGCGTCCACGTCGATCACCAACAGCGTTTCCTCGAACTGCGGTCCACGAGCCACAACAACGCCGGTTGGGTTCACCACCATGCTCTGGCCATCGAACACCAACTCGTCCTGGCCACCCACCGTATTGAGGTACGCCACAAACACGCCGTTGTCGCTCGCACGCTTGGAGAGCATCGCCTCGCGTTGCACTCCCTTCATCTGGTGGTACGGCGACGCATTGATGTTCAGGATCACCTCGGCGCCAGCCGAGCGCTGCACCGTCGTCGGCCCGTTGTCGTGCCAGATGTCCTCGCACACGTTCACGCCAACGTTGACTCCGTTGATCTCGTATACCGGGCAAACGTCGCCTGGAGTGAAGTACCGTTGCTCGTCGAACACGCCATAGTTGGGCAGGAATATCTTGTGATAGCGGTCAAGCACTCGGCCACCGGAAAGTACCGCCGCCGCGTTATACAGCGCACCCGTCATCGCATCCGGTCGTTCAGCCTTCGCCGCATTGAACACCGGCCCGTCTACCAGGTGCGGCACGCCCACGACGACCACGACGCCATCGCTCGCCGCAGCGATGCGCTCAAGCTGAAGTTCCGTCTCAGCCAGGAACTGACGTTTCAGCAGTAAGTCCTCTGGGGGATACCCCGTGATCGCCAACTCCGGGAACGCCACAACGTCGGCCTGCTGGGCCTTCGCCTCCTTCACCAGCGCAATGATCCGATCTGCGTTACCAGTCAGGTCGCCGACCGTCGGGTTCATCTGAGCGAGGGCCAATCTAAGGGGTCGCATGCGTTCCTAACCAGGGGAGGATTTGAGGACGAATCGTAGCACGCGGGCCAGCCTCTTGCGTGACAAGATTCACAAAAAGAAAGCGCCCTTCTTGAAGAAGGACGCTTTCGTCATCTATCTGTTATCTGCTACCGGCCGAGTTTCCGCCTAGCGAGCGGTTACACGACGGCGACGGCGCGCAGAACGACGTGCGGCCAATCGTTCCTTCTCGCCCTTCGAGCGGAAGAACCTGCGATCCTTGTGTTCCTTCAGTACCCCACCACGGGTCACAGCTGCTCTGAACCGGCTTACGATCCCCTCAGGGGGCTCGCCATCTCGAATCGTTACGAACGCCATTTGCTCTCCACAGCCCGAACTTACGCATCGCGTTGGGCCCTCGGGAATCTTATCATGCAAATACCCCACCTGCAAAACCCACCTCAATCGCCCGAAACCCCGCTCGTCACCAGAGGCCGTTGCCCTATTCTCTGCACCCTGAATGTTATTGACATTTTAGCTCCTGAGCAGCTAAATTCATTAGCAGTTGGCAGCCTCGACTGCTAATCCCGGAGCATCATTACCAGTGCCTACTTACGGATACCGTTGCGCTAATTGCAAGAACGAATTTGACGTTCGGCAGAGCTTCGACAGTGAACCCCTATACGAATGCCCCAAGTGCCAGCACATCGCTAAGCGCCAGTTCCACGCGCCTCCGGTGATCTACAAGGGCTCTGGGTTCTATACCACTGACTACGCGCGCAAAGACAAGGGCACCGCGAACACCTCCACCGGCTCCTCGTCGAATTCGTCCTCATCGTCGGACTCATCGAGCTCCTCGTCGAGCGATTCCGCCCCGTCGACGTCAACGTCGTCCGACAGTTCTGGCAGCTCTTCGTCGTCCAGCGGCTCAGGTAGCGACAGCTCCAGCACCTCAAGCTCCACCAGCAAACCCGCCTCCAGCGACTAACCCCATGCGCGCCGTCATCCAGCGCGTCTCCCAAGCCAGCGTGTCTCTCTCAAGTGATGGCGGTAAAGACGACACACCCGTCGGCGAGATCAACGCAGGCCTCGTCATCCTCATCGCCGTCGGTCGCGACGACACTTCCGAAGACGCCACCTACCTCGTCGACAAGATCACCAACCTCCGCATCTTCCCTGACGCTGCCCAAGAGACCCAGCGCTTCGATCTCTCAGCGCTCGACGTCAACGCCGAACTCCTCATCATCAGCCAATTCACCCTCTACGCTGACACCCGCAAAGGCCGTCGCCCCTCCTTCACCGACGCCGCCCCCCCAGACGTCGCATTCGCCACCTTCGACGACATCGTCCAGCGCTTCAAAGCCACCGGCCTGCGCGTAGAAACCGGCACCTTCCAAGCCCACATGAACGTCGCCCTCACCAACGACGGCCCCGTCACCATCACCCTCGACACCGCCGACCGCCAGAGTCCCCGGCGCTAGGGGCCTTCCCGAAGTCGCCGCACAGCCACCAGCGCCCAAAGCGGGTAGCCCACGTACAAACCTGCGAGCGCGGTCAGCGCCGTACTTCCTGGCATGGCGCTTCCCCCGCTCCCGCGCTTCAGCGCCAGCAGCCACCCCAAGACAACGATGAACCCGATGTTCACCATCACGATGTATATCTCGAACGCTATCGCGTTCGCCACTAGCAACCCTTGGAGTACCACGACTCCAATCATTCCACCCACGCCTACCGCCAGCGTCACGGGCATCACCACCGCTCCGTTCTGACTGATCGCTCGGTGTAGTGCCAGCGCCATCGGAATCATCAACAGGTATTGCGCGATCACTGCCACGTCGTTGGCCGTTCCCAGTTCCCCTACACCCGAAGCGAAAAACCCCACCAAGTAAACGATCCCAATCACGCTTGCCGCTGCGCTGCCGTAGAGGCTCCACTCCAGCACCCGCTGTCGCTCCCGCCCCGAGCCGATGATCGAATGTGCCCATACTCTCGCCCCAATGAAGCCGATCCACAGCAGAACGATTCCAACGAACACACGCTGGAGTACCCCGTTCACGCTATCCACACCGACGATCTTCGAGACGATTATCCACGTGAGCAGCGCCACGAGTGCGGCGACAGCGGTCGCCAGGGAAGGCTTGGCGTAACGCTCCCAGCCGTCCGCGGTGCGGAACCGCTTCCCAATAAATCCGATTCCCGCAACGACCGCTAGAAATGACGCCACGCCCGTGACGTTGTGCGCTAGCCCCATCCCCGTTGCCCCCCCGCACCCCGGGTCGCACGAGAAGGCGGGTTGCGCGACCGCAGTGACGAGCCCGAAGACCCCAATGAGCACCGGCCCCTTCATCGCCCCGCCTTGAAGTCCTGGCGCGTGATGGAGCCCGATCGCGAACACGATCACCAGTATTCCCGTGACAATAAAGTTGAGGTTCTGCACGAAGGGCCTGCCCGCTTCGACTCTCCCCAATTCGCTGATTGCCTGGGATGCATGGCTGTACCCCTCCTGGGCGACGCCACCCACGATCACCATCGCCGAGAAAACCAGCGGTACCGCCACCCCACACATCGCCAAGTAAGCCGCGTTGCGATTGATCCAGCCCGTTTGTGTGCGCACGCCAATCCTCCACTTTACATAGTGTAAAGTGGAGTCTGCGATACACTTTACACCGTGTCAACTAAGAAGATCGAAACTCACCGCAAGATACTCGAGTCTGCTTTCCGGCTGCTCACCGAGCGCGGGTACCATGGCGTCGGCCTCGAAGAGGTCGCGCGGGACGCTGGTCTCTCTCGGCAAGCCGTCTACCTGCACTTCAATTCCAAGGCTGACTTGCTGGTAGCAACGGCGCAGTACCTCGACTCTCAAGTGGGTACCGAAGAGTTTCTACGCCCGGTATTCGAGGCCAAAGATGCGGTTCAGGCCATGGATCGTGCCGTAGAGGCCTACGCGGCTATCGAGCCTCTTATCTACGACGCTGCCATCATGATCTACGCCCAACGTGGCTTCGAACCAGCAGCGGAAAACGCGTGGCAGGATCGGATGGAGTTCCGTCGTCAGAACGTCCTGCGCGGTATCACCGCACTAGAAGCGGAGGGTATGCTCGCCCAAGGGTGGAACATTGAAGAAGCCTCCGACTTCGTGTGGTCTCTCTTGTCTATCCACACCTATGAATACCTCGTGCGCGAGCGCAAGTGGCCGATCGATCGGTTCATCGACCGCCTCCGCCAGGTTCTCCACGCCGCGATCGTAGCTACTCCACCAAAGCCAGCCGATTAAGCCACTCGCCTACCGCGACTAATTCCTACTTCGTATCCCGCCCGCCCGTTGACCCTGAAACACTCTAAGAACGAACGTACGCTAACCACCCAACTCGCTGGCCTCAACCATTAACGTCATTCAGAGCGCAGCCGAAGAATCCCTCACCGTCCTTCTGCCGCTATTCGACGTTCCCCTACCCCTTGTCCCTCCTTCTTGGCGTGATGCTTCTGTTTCTTGAGCGTAGCGCTAGCGAAGTCGAAAGACCTCTCATCACTCCCCACCTCTTGCCCCTCACCCCCGCCACCCCTACGCTGAACTACGACCGCCACCTCGCCACATTAGGCGCATCAGGAGAGTTCCCTTGGACATCGGAGACCGCGTACGCGTTCAACCCAACAACCCCAACGCCCCGACCGAGCACCACGGCAAACGAGGCATGATCACATTTGCCGGATTTCCCGACATCTCCCCCTCTGGAGAAACGACCCCGGCCGAATCCCCCACCTGCTCAGTCCGCTTCGACGACGAACCCGAAGACACCGACGACGCCCTCGAATCCTGGTTCGTCCTCGAATAGGGAGGGCTTTCTGAATCAATGTCCCCCTTGCGAAGAGGGACTACAGGGGTTCCCTGCCACCAATCGACCCTAAGCGCCTATCGACCTGCTGCCTCCACGGCGACCTGAATCTCCCTTGCGCCCCTCAATTGTGCCGCGTACATTCTGAGCGCAAGAACCGCTCCTAAGTAGAAATCTTGTCGTATTGGCGGTAGAACGTTCACACGCGCACCCAGAAACTAGCGGCCCTCCTCCTTCTGGCTCTGATCGTCGTTCCATTTTTTCTCGCGTTCCACGGTCTCGCGTTGGTGGCGGTCGGCTCTCATGGTGAAGAGCCCCCTGGTTGGCGCTTCATAGGGCTAGCAGCGACCACCATCGCTCTCTCGTGGGAAGCCGGGGGGCTAGTGGGGTGTTGGAAGAGCATCCTAAGCGCCTCGGCTCCACTCCGGTCGCTGCTCGCGGCAGCAGTGCTGGTGGCGGGCATCGCAGTTTTCATGGTGCCGCCCATGAAGTGGGCCTTTCTCTACGGCCTCTAGTTGCCCAGAGTTCTCCCCACCAGCCCGCCAGCCATACCCACGCCGACACCGGTGGAATCAGCCGAACTCGCCAACCCCGACAACCATCGCGCCCTCCCCGCTCCACACCACTGACAACAGCCCATAGCGCGATCGTCACCTCCCCGCCTATCCTGTTCCCGGACGACCTACCGCACCCCGCGTAGCAGCGCCCCGACGAGCCAAACCCAACTCATCGGGGCGTTCGTCGTTAGCCGATCGATTTAGCAGACCGACTGGCCCAGAGGCAAATGCAACAAAATGTTACAAAATGCAACACATCAAGACGCAATCCTCCCAAACCAGGATCACGACCT